>JAQUOM010000010.1 GCA_028717105.1 Candidatus Omnitrophota bacterium | reverse complement strand
AACAATAACTATCTTGTTCTTCCTTGTTCTCTGCGAGTTAATTGGGACAATAGTGTGGCTTCCGTAGTTTCATACGACTTATTAACCAGCAGAAGAAAATGATTTTCGGCGGAATAATAGGAAAGTTTTGTTTCCAGATTAAATGCAAATAGCACTATCCGGCAATAAAACCGCTTGGAGGAATAGATGAAGGCGATACAGGATACGTGGCTGATTCAGATTGAGATTACGAATGCGTGCATACACCAGTGTCTGCATTGCACGCGTTTTGTCGGGCACCACAAGAAGCCTTATTATATGGACTTAGAGACGTTTGAAAAGGCCCTTGATTCGCTGGAGGGCTATCCTGGGGGCGTTGGCGTGATGGGGGGCGAACCTACGCTTCACCCTAAGTTTAAAGAGATTTGTGAGATATTGCGTAAAAAGATGCCTCCTGAGAAACGCTTCTTGTGGACCTCTGGCTACAAATGGAAAGAATACCGGGATGTCATCCGCAAGACGTTTGCAGAGAACGTCTATTATAATGACCACGAGGACGATACTCAGAAACACCAGCCTATATTAATGGCAATGGAAGATGTATTGGACGATCGGGATTTTATGCGATCCCTGATCGATAAGTGCTGGATACAGGAAAAATGGTCGCCCTCCATTAATCCGAAGGGCGGATTTTTCTGCGAGGTGGCCGCGGCCATGGATATGCTTTTTGACGGCCCCGGGGGCTATCCTTTGGAAAAAGGCTGGTGGAAGAGGACGCCGAAGGATTTTGACGATCAGATTAACCGGTATTGTTTCCGCTGCAGCGCCGCTTTACCCTTACCGCCTTTCCAGAATCAGAAAGGCAACGAGTTGGTTTCCGCATCGAATTTCGCAAAGCTCGAGAAGGCCGGTAGCCGTAAATTCCGGGAGTCGAAAGTCCAGCTTGTCGATAAGAAGTACACGAAAGACCAGATCTTGGAGTGGAGCAAAAACTGGAAACCTTGGGTTTACACGGGTGAACAGGGCCGCAAGACCCTCTATGATCTTTACGGTTGGTGGCACGGTTTTTGGGTCACACAGGGCAAAAAAAGCCGCAAGCGTAAAAAGAAACAGCAGCAGGCCCGTACATAGTTTTTAGGAGATCGAAGTTTTTGGATAGTTCATTGTTTTTAAAAGGAAAGAAGCGCCTGGCTTTGGTTTTCCAACGGAATTCCCGGGTCGCTATGGGAGAACGCTGCTTGGAGATTTTGCAGCGTGATCCGCTTCTGGATCTATATCAATTCGACATGCAGGAAATCCAGCCGGTCAAGGGCGGGTTCGATCTTTATATCCGTTTTGACGATGGGGATTATACGATCGAGATGCCTCGCCATTTGCGTCCAGCCGCCTGGTGGATATCAGATACTCATTTAAAGAAGCCTTACAAAAAGATCAGAAGGCAGGTAAGGGATTATGATTATGTCTTTTTGGCGCAGAAAGATGATATCCAGCGATTGGAGAAGGACGCAGGAGTTACGGCCCATTGGTTGCCTTGGGCTGCTGATGCGTTGAAACCAAGCCAGGTTTTTTTGGGCGACGATAAGCGTCAATATGATATCTGTTTTATCGGCACAGAAGGTAAATATAGCCTCCGGAAGGTCGTTATCGAGACGATCAGGTATTTTTATCCTCAGTCATATATCGGCAGGGCCGAACGCGAGCAGTTGTACGATTATTATTCCCGCGCCAAGATTGTCGTCAATTATCCGATTCATAACGATATCAACGCGCGGTTTTTTGAGGCCATGGGCGCCGGGGCCATGCTTTTGACGTACCGCATTAAGGGGAACGGATTCAGTGAGATTTTTCAAGAAAACAAACATGTGGTTGCGTTCGATGATATTTTGAGCGAGATGCGGCAGAAAATCGATTTTTATCTGGAACACGCGGAAGAAAGGTTGACGATCGCCAAAAACAGTTTTGATCTTGTAAACGCGAGCCATACGTATCGGCATCGCCTCAAGGAAATGTTCAGGATCATGGGCATTGCTTTGTCGGAGGTCGTTTAGCGTGCGCATCTCGAGAGGCATGGAATCAAAATTTGATTTGTTCTCCCCGCCCTGGTTTTACAGGTCGAGGTATGAAGAGTGGTTTATCATTCGTGTGTGGGGGATCTATTACTGGTTCCACGAAAAGAAAAGACCTGGTTCAAAGGCGGTTAAGAAAGAGAAACCCTCATGAGCGATCAGAAGATTGTCGATCCCAACCTCTACGACCTGGATTATTATTATCGTGATAATGAAGGATGCCATGAGTACGCGCAAGGGCTGGACAATGCGATCCATCCGAAATACAGGCATGTTCTGGAGATGTTTTGTCCCCGGCGAGGGGATGAAGTTCTGGATGTAGGTTGCGGGAGGGGAGAATTGTTGTATTATTGCGCCAAGAAAGGCGCCCATGTTTTGGGCCTGGATTACAGCAGGGCGGCCATCGAAATCGCCCGCCAGACGATCCAAATGCTCCCTGTCGAAATAAGGCCCTTCGTTAAAGCCGAGATGGGCGACGTTGCCGAATATGATTTTCCTCATTGCTACGATCTGATTTTTATGCTCGATGTTTTTGAACATATGAATGACGATCAGCTTGAGCGGACCTTTGAGAAATTTAAGAAGATCCTGGATAAAGACGGAAAGATCGTCATCACAACGCCGAACCTCTATTATGAAAAGTATCTTCAGCCGATCAAAATGGCGCTTGATCTGCCGTTCCGTTTTTTGAAATGGGCCTTCAGGGTGTTGAGGGGAAAGTATCGGCCCAAAAGCGTGGAGGAATTCCTAAGAAATGCGCTAAAAGTTCGAGTGGTTGGGAGAGGGGAGGCCGGAAAGGCGCTGCATGTGAATGTGTCCACGCCGCGCAAGATCAAGACGATGCTCAAAGATTTTAAGGTAGACATTTGGTGCGAGGATCCATCCTGGGCGCCCATCAGCCTGATCACGAAAAAATGGTGGGGGAGGCAAATCGTCGCTATTGCAAGGAGGTGATATTTTTTTACTTCGGTTGTTCCACAATTGGAATATTTATGTATTTGAAATGGAATTAATTGGGATGAGGAGTAATAAAAAATGAGGAAGCTTTTGAAGGATTTTCTATGCCAAGGCCGACGGCTAGAGGAAATAGACAGACAGGAAGGTCATTTTGGAATCAAGGAGGGGAGGATTGTTTTTAAAATAGCCAAATCTCTTAAAGATTTCTCTGTGGTTGTCGAGATCGGAGCCTATAAAGGAAAATCTGCTTGTTTCATTGCCGAAGGGCTCAAGGGTTTATCTTCAAGACTATATTGCGTAGACACTTGGTTTAATGACGGTGGAATGCGCCAGGCGCGCATGGACACATTTCCAGATTTTTTAAGAAATATATCGCCATGGAGCGGCAAGATCATTCCTTTGAGGGGGTTTTCCGCCGACATCAGGAAGGCTTGGCCCCTTGAGAGAAAGATCGATTTTTTATGGATTGACGGGGATCATGCTTACCAAGGCGTCAAGAAGGATATTGACGACTGGCTTCCATTAGTAAAGGATGGTTGTTTCGTATGTTTTCATGATTATCGAGAATATTCCGGCGTCAAGAGGGCCGTTGATGAAAAAATTTTTGAAGGAAAGTTAAGACTTGTGGAAAGTAAAGGCAATGTCTTTTTGGCTAAAAAACCAATTCAATGAAAGGAACACAAGGGAGGGTGTATGAGTATGAGACAAAAGCTTAGGGGCGGGTTTGTTTTTTTAATGATGTATTTAACGTGTTGCTTAAGTCTTTATGCGGACATACCGCATTTAATCAGCTATCAAGGTCGCTTGCTGGATACGCAAGGCCAGCCTTTGACGGGCGCCTATGATGTAACATTCAGGATCTATGATGCGCAAACAGCGGGAAACTTGTTGTGGCAGGAGACCCATTCCGGTGTTGTGGTGGACAGGGGGGTATTTAGTGCCGTTCTCGGTTCGGTTTCAGCTTTAAATATCGCTTTTGACAAATCATATTTCCTCGAGATTAAAGTCGGTGATGATGTTATGAGCCCAAGGCAGCAAATAACAAGCGCCGGTTATGCGATTCGGGCAGAGATGGCGCGGGATACAGAGAAGTTCGGTACTAAAATACCTGCCGAATATCTCCTGGCAGGCGATGTGACATCTGTGCCGACCGCGAACAAAGCCGTCAAGATGGACACGAACGGCAAGCTGCCGATATCTGCTTTGAAAACATATGACAGCGGGTGGTTTGCGGTAAGCCTGAATAAGGCCTATTTAAAAACGCATAATCTGGGAACGACGAAATGCGTGATTGTCGGCTATCTTGCTGAAAATAGCGATGGTTCCGGAAAATATGCATGGGGTTTGGGACAAAACCAGCAATACGGCGGCGGTGTTTTTATTGCTGAGTTAACGTCAACGGCCGTGACCATACGAACCGACCCTTCACACTTGGGGAGTGTTAGGGATAAGAATGGTAACGCTTGGAATCCTACTTCCGGCTATGTGAGAGTTATTATGATGGCCTTAGAATAAACAAAAAAATAAATAATTCCATTTTGATGGTTTGCCAGGCAAAAAAGGAGGAGTGAAGTGAGTATCGATATTAAGGTCAACAGGATCCACAAGCTGGACCCGCAGATCAGAAATATCAAGGCATTTGCCGATATCGAAATCAGCGGCGCTATCCTGGTCAAGGGGCTGCAGGTGCTGGATGGCAAGAACGGTTTATTTGTTTCCATGCCGCGGCAGAAGGGCAGGGACAATATCTGGTATGAGACAGTGCGGACGTTGACGCCGGAGGTAAAGGATCGGGTTACGACTACCGTGCTTGCCGCGTATCAGTCGCCGCAGATACAAGAATAGACAAAAAGTGAAATTTGAGACCGGAGGAAAAACTATGACCACGCAAGCGGAAAAAGGAAAAGAAGTGAAGAGATTGCTGAAAAGGCGCGAAACTTTACGAAAAAAACTCAAAGAGCATTTTAGTCTTTCCGTGCAGGAAAGAAACTATGATGATTTTGAGAAAGTTGTTGATGAATTGGATGAATTACGAAAAAAATTGGGTTTATTGCGGGAGAGAGGCGCATATGCAGAAAATTAACCGATTTTCAATAAGCGTATATGAATGGGTCATATATTTTATTGTTTGGTGTGCGATATCGCCTTGTCTCTTCGCCGAAGATTTTGATCGTCTCGATCATCAAGGGTTGGAGGGGCAAAAGATTTTAACTATCGCTGTAGGACCGGGACCCAAGCCGGCTTTGTGGGTTGGGTCCGAAAGGGGAATGTTCAGGAAAGACCCCGCAGGCGATGAAGCCTGGCAAAAAATTATGTTGGGCGATGATGTTGATGTCCAGGTGAGACAAATCGTGTTTTCAGATGACGTATCCTGTGTATACGCGGCAACGTCCAAAGGCATTTTTGAAATAGATTTGGCAAACCTGGCAGCCGATAAGATCTATAGCAGTAACCAGGATGCCGAGCAGGATTGCGCCAGCGTTGCCGTAGATGCCGACGGTAACATTTACGCGGCGACGCGCGGCGGCCTTTATGCGAAACCTAAGAGAGGTCGAAGATGGAGTAAGAACATGACGGATTTGGGCGAAAAGTCTATCGACTATGTTTATGCCAGCGGGAAAATTATTTACGCGGCTGTTTATGATGGTCTTTATCGCTCGCAGGATGGCGCAAGGACGTGGGCAAAAGTGTTTCGTATCAATACAACATCAGAGGAGATAGCGGATGGAATGGATGCCTTTGAAGAAGCAGACGGAGATCGCATTCATTGTCTCATCGCTCAGAAAGGGGAGCCGTCGACATTGTATCTGGCAACAATCGAAGGGGTCTTTAAAAGTGAAGACTCTGGTTTGTCGTGGAGCCGTTTGCCGTTATCGGGGTTAGATTCAAAGGACGTTCAAGATTGCGTCCTTTCCCCGGGGGCGCCGGATATCTATGCCGTAACAAGGACAGGTGTTTTTGAATTTAAAGAAGATGGCTGGCGTCTCAAGGTGCCGCTATATGGCGGGCGTCGTATTGTTTTGGTGTCACATCGCTTATATGTTGCCGCACCATCGGGAATTTTTGCCTTAAGTACCGGCGGCCTTAAAAAAGATATCGATGATCCGCAGAGATATCCGGCTATAAATATAGAAGGCGAACCGACGATTCAAGATGTTCAGCAGATGGTGATCAAGTATTGCGATGTAGAGAATGACAAGATTCAGACATGGCACAAACAGGCCAGGGCAAGAGCTTTTTTGCCCGATTTGTCTTTTGGGTATGGGAATAACGTTTACGGTTCATATAACGGGTTATTCGCCGTGGGCCCGAACGATTGGCAGGTGAATGTTTCGTGGGATTTGGCCGATCTTGTCTATTCAACGGATCAAACGAGCATTGATACGCGTTCGCGGCTCACGGTACAGCTGAGAAATGACGTGCTTGCGGAAGCGACGCAACTGTATTTTGAAAGAAAAAGGCTTCTGATTGAACTCTCCGGGCAAACATATGCCCCGACGAATCGCTCCGAGAAATATACTCGCCTAGAAGAGTTGACTGCCCTCCTGGACCGCCTGACAGGCGGAGCTTTTTCAAAAGTTTTAAAAAGTGGACTTTAGTTTTTACAAAAGCATAAGTCACTGATTTCTCTTGACTTACCCGAATGTTTTTTGTATAATACATCTTTATTATTGCAAAAAGGCGGGGGATATGCCAAGGTTGATGGTTGTTGACGATGAAGCCGACGTGCGGGAGTATCTTAAGAGCTATTTTAAGAGACGCAAGATCGAGGTCGTGACTGCCGAGAGCGGTGAGGAGGCTTTGAGCCTTTTGGAGAACCAGCCCGCTCCGGATTTGATGCTTTTGGATATCCGCATGGGCGGAATTGACGGTATTGAAACACTGCGCAGGATGAGGGAAGCCGGCAGGCAGCTAAGGGTTATCATGGTGACCGGCGTCGAGGATCAGAAGATCCTGCAGAGATTGGCAGAGTTTAATGTCCTTGCCTGTGTTCATAAGCCGCTTATGCTCGATGAATTGGAAAAAGAGGTTTTGCAGAGAATCGTTATGGACGTCTAACCTCGTTTTGGCCCTTGATTGTCTTCGACAGCAAGGGTTACATCTGTGAGATTCCCGAAAGATATGAATTTGCGAACTATCAAAAGAGTTTTAGCATTCTTTATCGTTGTGTCGATCGCGTTCCCGCCTCAGCCGGTTTTCGCCGTTTCCTCATCGCAATTCCTCGTTGAAACAGCCATGAAATACTACAATATGGGCTATGATCTTGAGGCCCTCCATGAGCTCAATAAAGCCCTTCTTGTGGATCCCGGTAATGCGGAAGCACAGTATTATATCGACAAGATCGAGGCCGATGCGGCTTCCGGGTCTTTGTCGCGGGAGGCGGCTGTCGCCAAGAGCCTGGATGAATATGAGCCTTCAACGAGGACATATCAAGTTGCTTTGAGCCGCGATGAGGTCATCAGCCGTCAGTTGGCTGAATATTCGAAGAAGCCCGGGCTTGAAGCGGTGCCGCCTACCCGGATTCCTTCGGACGCCGGTCGTGAAGAAAAGCCGGCGGCGGCCCCTCTTTCTGAATATGTGGATGTCACAGGGGAATATCAGGTGTCCTTGGGGGTCCGTTCTCCGGATGAGGTCATCTGGAAGGAAGCCAATGCCGACCTAAACGAGCGGAATTTTAGGATTCTTTGGAGTGACACCCGCTATAATACGTATGATCCCGCTATTTTTGACCGCCTGCGTTTTATCGTCGACGCGCGTGCGCCGATGGCTTCTTCCGATGCCGCTTTGAGCGCCCATGCCAACGTGACGATCGACCCCTGGAGTTTTACCGGCAAGACAGAAACGTTTACTCTCGCCGGGGCGGGCGGGGATTCGGTTGAGATGGAGTTGAAATACTGGTCCAATACCGGCAAGACCATTAATGAAATCTATAATACCTTGCAGAACGGCGATGGGTTGGCTGTTCCGGAGATCAAGGTCATTGACGGAAGGACACAGGCGACGAATGTCACCTCGACTTTTTCGAACATATTCTCGATTCCTTCGCAGAAGGTCGATATGAATTTCATGCCATTGCGGGAATTCTGGCTGGATTACAAGGAAGAGCCTTACAGCGTTCGATTTTTTCCCATCGGCTACCAGGACCAGGCCCTGACGAGCGACGATCCCCTGAACGTCTCTAATCACCATACCTGGTGGGAGGAGAGTCCTTGGCTTGCGGATTGGAAGCCGGGGGAGTTGAATACGGGCGCCACGCCTGATGATTTCACGAAGGGGATATGGGATGATTCGCTGGCATTCTATACCCGCGACAGCGACGGTGTGCGTCTGACCGCTTTGCGCGGTGTCGCCCTGGCGTATGAAGGCATTGATTTTAACCTGAATTCAACGATCGCCAGCCCCAAGAACCTCTGGGCGGATTATGAGAGTTTCGATACGTATGCCACGGCGACAAGGATGAAATATAACCTGTTGTATAATCTGGGCATCGGTCTGACGCACGCGGGGCATTTTGGGTTCAAAGAACACGAGCTTGACGGCCTCAACAATGTTTTTTCCTTCGACGGGAAGTTTGAGCCGATCGTTGGTACGAAGCTCCTGGCGCAGGTGGCGGCCTCCGAGAGTTCGTTCGATAGGACAAGCGAGGAGTATTCGTCACGCACCCGTGGGCAGGCCTATTTTGTCTCGATGGTCAACAGGTGGCCGACGGAAGACCTCTATGACCAGGAGTATGGGGCGCTCAGGCGCAAGGGGGAAGAGTCATGGTTCTTAAAGAGCCGTTTTCGCGTCGTGCGCATGGACCAGGGGTTTGATTCGACGCTTTCCAATTACAGCCAGACCCGTGACGACGAGTATTGGTCGCGTCACATCTCTTTCCGTAAGCACCCGTTGTATATTTATACGGGCTTGACCAAGCCCATGAGGTTTGAAGATATCGAGGCGTTTGCCATCGGTGACGGTATCGACAGCGGCCGTTCCGTCATCAGCTGGAGGCTGGAAGGCGAAACAAAATTTTTCGATCGTTATTTGAAGGGCCTGTTCGATGTCCGGAACGTGCATCATTCGCAGACGGGAAGTTTTATCGAAAACGTCGCGCGTCTGCAGATGGAATATCCCGTGACAGACAAGCTGATGACGAAGTTTCTGGGGATCCGTCACAACCTGTGCGAGACGACGGAGGGCATAGATCCCTTTATTTATAACGAAGACCTCGACCGGTATGTGGTCAATACGGCCATTACGGGAGGGCAGGACCCTTCCCTGGGGACGGTGTCTTTGGGCCTCGAATATCAGGTGAACGATCAAATTGCGTTTAACGCCGTCCACGAGTACACCAATGATTCGAACGTCGCGACGGACAATTATCCCAGGGGCTTGTTTAACGATTCCAGTTTCACGACATACGAAGAGAATGGCAAGATTTACCGGGAGGCCATCCCGTTTCTCTACAGCCAGCAATATTTCCCCTTGCCGCCTTACGATTATTTCAATATCACAAAGTTTGGTTTCAGCTATCGCCCTGTGCCGGTCCTGGAATTCTATCTCGATTTCGCCTTTAATGAATTCAAAGAGGCCGGCCAGATTGATGATAATATGAACCATTACGGTCTGGAGATCGCTTATACGCCGACGACAAAACTGTCGTTTCTCTTTAAATATGTCTATTCACGCTGGATCGATATGCTTTGGCTCAATGCCACCGGCCAGAAGGTATTTGAAGGCCATAATAACTTTTTCCTTGAGGGCCGGTATCGGATGGAAAAAAACGCAGAATTGATCTTTGATTACGGTGTCGGCGGCCTCACGCCGTTGGGATCGGCCACTTACGATCCTTTTGGCGGATCGCTCGCGGTACTGGACACGCAGCATATCTTTAGGTTATATTATAAGAAGAGGTTTTAACGCACCCCACGATAAAAATAAGAACATACTATGAGGGTTAACTACAAAAAAGAGCTTGAGGAAGCGGCAAGGAATATGATCCTTGTCCACAAGCCGAATACCCTCATCCGCATGATTTTGCGGACGATCGTCCGCAAGGTCAAGATCGAACACGCCGGTATTCTCCTTTACGAAAAATCCCGCAACAGTTTTATCGTGACCGTGACGCGCGGTCAGGTCGGCACGAAGCTTCCCGCCGGTTTTATCCGCCTGGATCCGTACGCCCCTATCATTCGTTTTTTCCGTCAGAAAGAATATCGCGGACTTTTCGACGGACGCGCGCTCATCATGAGCCGCATCAATTATCTCCTTTCAAAAAAAGAGATGTTCCGCGACGACCCCGAGACGGAAAAACTTCTGATTGCCATCAAGTTCCAGATGAGAAGTTTTGATGCGGTCGTGAGTGTCCCCTGTTATTATCAGGACGATCTTTTGGGCGTCCTGATGCTGGGAGACAAGGTCAGCAAGAAGAGTTATAAGGAAGAGGAGATTGATTTCTTTATCGCGCTGGCCAACGACGTGGCCATGGCGTTGCGCAACGCCTTCTTGTTTGAAGACCTGCAGCTTGAGATCGAGCGCAACAAGCGCATGTTTTTTGAAACGACCATGGCCCTGGCAGCGGCAATCGATGCCAAAGACCACTATACGCGCGGCCATACCAGCCGCGTGACTGAATATACCCTGGCGATCGCCAGGCTGATCGCCTCCGAGGCCAACGAAAAGTCCGACGGTAAGTTTTTTGAAGACCTGCATATTGCCAGCATGCTTCACGATATCGGCAAGATCGGCGTCCCGGAAATGATCTTAAACAAGAACGGCCCCCTTACCGATGAAGAGCGCAAGAAGATCAATGAACATTCTTTGATCGGCGCGATGATCCTGGGCCCGATCAAGAACCTGGACGACGTGATTCTGGGGGTCAAGCATCATCATGAACGGCACGACGGCAAGGGGTATCCGGAGGGCTTGAGCGGCGAAGTCATTCCTTATATTGCCCGTATTATTTCTGTTGCGGATTCCTTTGATGCCATGACGACGGACCGGCCCTACCGTAAGGCTTTTACGCGGGACTATGCGATTATCGAACTGGAGCGCTGCAGCGGGACACAGTTCCATCCTCAGGTGGTCCGCGCCGCTGTGACCCTTTACAAGCGGGGGGAACTCAAATGAGCCCGATCCAGGCCAATGATCTTTATATCGGTGAATTGCTTTTAAGGGACGGGGTGATTACGACCGAAGACCTGCACAAGGGCTTGGAAGAGCAGAAGAGAGACCGGAGCCCGCTTTGTTCCACTCTCGTCAAAATGGGCATGGCTTCCGAAGAAAAGATTTTTTCGATCCTGTCTCTTCAGATCGGTATTCCGTATCTGAGCCTTAAGGATCTCTGCGTCGATCCTCTGATTGTCAGTCGGCTTCCCGGCCGCCTGGCTTTGTCCTGTCGCTGTTTGCCGTTCCGCTGCGTCGGTACCGCGATCTACGTGGCCATGGCCGACCCTTTGAATACCCAGGTTGTCGATGAGGTCCGCAACTATCTTGGGGCCGAGCGCATCAAGCTTTTCCTTATCGGCGACAACGACCTTAAAGACGCCCTCCAGAAGTACTATAACCTTCCTTCGTAAAGCCTTTTTTGATCAAAGTTCAATTGACAAAAATATCACCCAGGAGTATACTTAACCTTAGAAATAATTAAGTATATTAACTATTTAAGAGGTGAAGTATGACCCAGAAAAATTTAAGGGAATTTACCCGCGAGCTGACCCAGCTGATGCCGTTGATCATCAGGGGTATCTTAAAGCGCCAGCCCGACGAGATCTCTTCAGGAAAGATCACGATGCCGCAGTGTCTTGTGCTGGATATGCTCAAGAATAAGGGTGCCATGAAGATGACGGAGATCGCTTCTGATCTGGGGACCTCGTTGCCGGCGGCCACGGGGCTGATCGACAGGTTACACGGGTTGAAGATGCTGTCTCGAATGTACGATAAGAATGACCGCCGGGTGATCCGGATCCAAATGACGCCCCGAGGCCAAAGGCTTGTGGCACGGTTGCGTTCCGAGCGGGAAAAGACAGTCAATCATATTTTCGGGAAACTGAGCGGAGAAGAACGCCAGACATATTTAAAGATTTTAAGGAAGGTTCATGATGCCATTTATGAGAAATTGTAATCGGGCGCTGCCCTTGTTGCTTGTTTTTGTTTTCTGCGTAACGGCTCGTTGTCTGGCCGCCGAAGATGCGGCCCAGGAAAAGACGGAGGCCGCCGGTAAGGAAGAATTTATTAAAACAGCCATGCAGAAAAGGACGTTGACGCTGAGCATCTCTGATTGCGTCCTTTTGGCTTTAAAGAGTAACGCGGAGATCAGGATCGCCGGAGTTAATCCCAGGATCAAGGCCGAGGATATTAAAATGGCCTGGGCTGAGTTCGAGCCGACCCTGAATGCGGATTTTATGCTTCATGATATGACGGAGCAGGCGGCTAGCGCATTGCTGGGCGCCGGGGTCGCCGCTTCACGAGAAATAGATTTTAACGTCAATATAGAAGGAAAGCTGGTCACGGGGACGCGCTACAGCCTTGACTTCCTGAATAACAGGGACTCAAGCAATTCTTCTTTTCAGACGATCAATCCATCCTATACGTCAGAACCGAAGCTGACGCTTGAGCAGCCCCTCTTAAGGGGATTCGGTATCGCCGTCAATAAGGCCGAGATATCGATCGCAGCCAACAATAAACAGGTTTCGGAAGAGAATTTGAAAAATACGGCCATTGATATCATCGCCAGCACAAAAAATACGTATTATAATTATATTTATTACCGTGAAGCTTACCGCATTGCCGCTGATTTTGTAGAGATGGCGGTCGATCTTTTGCGGATCAACAGGGCGAGGTACAAAAAGGGCCTTGTCAGTTCCGTGGATCTCCTGGAAACCGAGGCGGCGGTTCTCACAAGACGCAGGGCGATGATCCAGGCCGAGAACCTGCTTAAAAAAGCCGAAGATGATCTTAAATATATCACGAACCTGGTTGATGATCCGAAAACCTGGAGCGCAGCGATAGAACTGTCGGATGAACTGCAATTTGGCGGGAAGAGCGCCGGCCTTGTGGATAATCTTGTAGATGCCTTCAATTACAGGCCGGATTACGCGTCCAAAAAAGTCGATCTGCAGAACAAGGATATCAGGATCAAGGTGACGAAGAACGCCTTATTCCCTACGGTGGACTTGATCGGCAGCTTCGGATTGAACGGTCTGGGGACGGATTATCCGGACAGCCTGGCCAATGTCAGCTCGGATTACAAAGATTGGAGCGTCGGGATCGCTTTGAGCCTGCCATGGGGCGGAGGGGAGCGCGCGGATTACAATAAGTCTCTCTTAGAAAAGGCGCAAGGGTTGATGGAATTGAAACGATTGGAGCAGGCCATTATTTTGGACGTCAGGGACAAGGTCAGGGGCGTCGATCTGGCTATCGAACAGGTGGAGGCGTCTCAATTGGCAAAGGAATCACAATGGAAAAATTATCAGGCGCAAAAAGAAAGGTATGCGGCCGGCCAGGTTTCGACCCACGATATGCTGGATTACCAGGATAAATTCGCACGGGCAGACCTGGAGTATATCAAGAGTATCGTTGATTATAATGTCGCGTGGAACGATCTGGATAAAAGCATCGGCTTGACGCTTGAGAGAAATAATGTGAAGCTGGAGGGAGCATGATAGGCATATTTAAGAATAGCGGCATCTTTCGAAGAGGGTGGCTGGTGGCGGCCGCCTGCTGTTTGTTTTTTTGCGGATGCGGCGTTAACAAGACGCAATCCGATAAGAAAGCAGAGGCCATCCCCGTTAAAGTGACGACAGTCCAGACAAAGGATTTGGAGAAGACCCTTGATTATGTGGGCAATATCAAGGCCAAGGAGGAAGCGGGTGTCTACCCTAAGGTCAGCGGAAAAGTCATCGAAAAGGTCAAAGAAGAGGGGAGCCCCGTCAATAAAGGAGACGTCATTCTTTTCATCGACAGGGATGAGGTCGGGTTTACGTTTGAAAAAGCGCCCGTAGAAAGTCCTCTTGCGGGCATTGTGGGAAGAATTTCTGTCGATATAGGTTCTTATGTCGATCCGTCGACACAGGTGGCTTTTGTCGTCAACATGGAGAAGATGGAGATCGGCCTTGAGATCCCGGAGAGATATCTGCCGGCTGTGGCCCTGGGGCAGGAAGCAAAAATCTCGGTGGATGCCTATCCCGACAGGGTCTTTATTGGACGTGTTACCCTGATGAGCCCCGTTCTGGATCTGGAGACGCGCAGCGCTCCTGTTGAAATCACCATCGATAATAAAGAGGGGCATCTGAAATCCGGTATGTTCGCCAAGGTGAAGCTCGTTATTGCAGAACACAAGGGCGTCCCCGTTATTTTAAAAGAGGCCTTGATGGGCAAGGGGGACAACCTCTATGTGTATGTCGTCGAAGACCATAAGGCTTCGATGAGGACCGTCAAGGCGGGCATTCGATACGGGGAATTGGTGGAGATCAGGGAAGGTGTCAAGGGCGGCGATATCGTGGTGGTTATGGGTCAGCAGAGACTGCATGACGGTGTTTCGGTCGAAACCGAGGAGTTGAAATGAGCCTTCCGGAATTTGGAGTCAAAAAACCCGTCAGCAATTTAATGATATTCAGCGCGATAGTGATTCTGGCTTTTTACAGCCTGACGAGGATCGGTATCGATATTATGCCGGAAATCGAGCCGCCGATCATTTCTGTTATCGCCGCTTATCCTGGAGCCAACCCGCAGGACGTCGAGATCAAGGTGACGGAACCTTTGGAAAACCAGCTGGCCACAACGCCCGGATTGGAAAAGATCACGTCGCGTTCCATGGAAGGAGCTTCTGTCATTTCTCTGAAGTTCAAATGGGGGACAAACCTGGACGAAGCCTCCAATGATATACGCGATCGCATCGAACAGGCCAAGCGGCTTCTGCCCGATATCCCCGACGAGATGGACAACCCGTTTCTCTATAAGTTCAATACGGCCAATATTCCCATCGTTTTTTTCGGCATCACGGCCAACCAAACCTATCCGGAGCTCTATGATCTTATCGATAATTCTGTAGGGGATGCCTTGAGGCAGCTTCCCGGCGTCGGGACTGTCAATCTTTTCGGCGGCCTGCAGCGGCAGATCAACGTGTGGATCGGCAGGGAGAGGCTGGAGGGATACGGGTTTTCCATCCTCGACATTCAAGACGCGCTAAGTAAAGAGAATGTTACCCAGCCTGTCGGGAATATTAAGATGGGCTTGACGGATTATCTCTTGCGTCTTCCCGGAGAATTTGCAACTCCTGATGAGATCAATTCCGTCATCCTGGGGAAGAGCGGCGGAAAGATCGTTTATCTGAAAGAGGTCGCGCGCATTGAGGATGGCTTTAAGGAAGTCACCATGGTCGTGCGTATCAACAGGAATCCGGGGCTCCTGATGCAGGTGCAGAAGCAAACAGGCACGAATACGGTCGAGGTGGCTGAGCGCGTAAAGAAAAAAATAGCCGAACTCGAGAAGACGCTGCCTTCAGATGTGAAGATGCAGATTATTTTTGACACCTCCGAAGATATCATCAATTCAGTCAATACCCTGGCATCCTCTGTTTGGGTGGCGGTTATCCTGGTTATTTTCGTCGTGTGGTTTTTCCTGCGGCAAGCCACTCCCAGCATGATCATCGTTTTGACGATCCCGTTTTCGCTTTTGATCACGTTTATCTACCTTTTCCTTAGCGGTAAGACGATTAATACGATCAGCCTTTCGTCAGTCGCCATCGCGAGCGGCATGGTTGTCGATAATGCCATCGTCGTCGTTGATAATATCCATCGCCGCCTGGAAAAAGGGAACAGGGCCCAGGAAGCGGCTGTCTTCGGGGCTAACGAGATGTTTTTGGCGATCGCCGCATCGACGATGACGACCGTTGTTGTCTTTTTGCCGATGCTGTTTATTACGGGAGTTGTCGGCATCATGTTCGGAGAATTGGCCATCATTGTTATCGTGACTCTCCTGGCCTCTCTTTTTACGGCCGTCACATTCAGCCCGATGCTTTGCGCGAAGTTGCTGAGGATAGGTCCTGCGTCTCAGAAAACACGATCAGCCCAAGGCTTTTTTGCCAGATTTTATGATTTTTCTGAAAAAATCTTTACTTCCTGGGAGAATTTTTACGCTTTAACTCTGGGGCGATGCTTGAGGCACAGGAAATTTACCCTGATCGGTTTTTCCGTTGTTTTTGCATGCAGTCTTTTGCTGATGCCTTTTATTGGCAATGAGTTTATCCCTGAAGAGGATTCCGGCGACGTAAGGGTGACGGTCGAGCTTCCCATCGGAACGCGGGTTGAAGAGTCGGACAAGGTGGCGAAAAGAATTGAGGAAATTTTTGTAAGCGAGGTCCCGGAGAGACGGTTTTTGTTCGTCAGGTCCGGACAGATGGCCGGCATGGGCAGGACATCGGGGCAGTCTTCGGGGAGCCACGTTATTTTCGGCGGCGCCAAGCTGGTGTCTAAGACAGAACGAAAACGTTCGGTCAAGGAGGTCGGCCAGATCGTGAGGGAACGGATCTCCAGGATCCCTGGAGTGCTGAAGGTCGATATCACGACAGGTAATCCTCTGGGGCAGATGATCACAGGAACGGGAGGCAAGAGCATCCAGGTTGAGGTCATCGGCCATTCTTTCGAAGAGACGGATACCGTTGCCAATCAGCTCAAAGAACTGATGGAAAAGGTCCCAGGCGCTGTCGATGTGTCTATCTCGCGCGAACTGAAACGGCCTGAGTTGATCGTCAAGGTCGACAGGGAGAAGATAGGCGCGCTGGGGCTTGATATGAATACGGTTTCTGAGAGCATTAAAACATATATCGAAGGTTCCGTGGCGACAAAATATCGCGAGAAAGGCGAGACATACGATATCTATGTCAGGCTGGAGGAGTCCGGCCGTACAAAGATCGAGGATGTCGAGAATTTGTCCATCACATCGCCTTATTCCGGCAAGCAGATCAGGCTGAGCAATATCGCGGAGATTTCGGAGGCCGTAGGTCCGGTAGAGATCGAGCGCCAAAACCGTGAAAGGGTGGTGCGCGTTTCCTGCAACACTTTCAAAAGATCGTCCGGGAAGGTGATCGAGGACATCAAGAAAGAAATGCAAAAGATGGTTTTGCCGGCCGATATTTATATTAATTTCGGCGGGGAGGCAGAAGAGCAGACAAAGGCCTTCAGGGACTTGGCTCTTTTGCTTGTATTGGGCATTATTCTTGTCTATATGGTCATGGCGGCGCAATTCGAATCCTTGCTGGATCCTTTTATCGTTATGTTTGCCGTGCCTTTTACGTTTACGGGCGTCATCCTGGGGCTTTTGGCAACGCATAATACGCTTAACGTTATCAGTTTTCTGGGCATCGTTATGTTGATGGGGATCGTTGTTAACAACGCTATTGTTTTGATCAGCTATATTAATATTCTGCGCGCGCGCGGATATGCGTTGTATGATGCGATCACTCAAAGCGGCAAAGACAGGTTAAGGCCTGTTCTGATGACAACGATTACGACATTGGTGGGCCTTTTGCCTCTGGCTATGTCGCGCGGCGAGGGTTCTGAAACATGGCAGCCTTTGGGCGTGACCATGCTCGGGGGGCTTTTGGTGTCTACGTTTATCACGATGCTTTTTGTCCCTACGTTGTATGCCGTTTTTGAAAAGAGGCTTAAAAAAAATGGAGAGGCGAAGCCCAATCCCGTTAAACAAAGTTTTTGATGGGATGATATGAAGACTGAACTACAAGAGTGCCGAAGAAAGAAGTTTCGGCGAAAAGAGAAAAGGTGGTGGAGATATGTCTAATGGGATGAAGATGGTCATGATTTGTTATAACGAAGCCATTGACGCCGAGGTGATGGAAACTCTGCGTTCTTGTTCCATGAAGAATTATACAAAGATCATGGGAGCGTTTGGAAGCGGAGAAGCATCCGGTATCCATCTTGGGAATGACATATGGCCGGGCAGGAATAATATTCTTTACGTGTCGTGCGAAGACAAACAATGTGTGCAACTTGTGGCTTGCGTCAAGGAATTGCGAAAACAAGTCGGCAAAGAAGGCGTGAAGGCTTTCGTTTTCCCGTTGGAAGACGTTAGCTGAAGATATCAGATGTTTCCCCGGACGGTTTGCCTGCCAGATAGTCCAATAAATCGATAATTCCTTTTACAAACATCCTATTTTTAAGTAAACTGTTTTTGTGTGTTTATGGCGCCCTGCGGTAAAATGATTTTTTCGTAGAGTAAACCATACCGTATGGTTGCACGTCTAAGGATGCGATAGAGGGGGTTTTCTAGATGTTGGGAAAAAAGAAGGAGGGGGTCATGAGGAACTGGTTGATATTGATGTGCGTCAGCGCAGGTTTCTTTTGTTTTGCGTGCGGCGCAGCGGTTGCCCAGCAGGAGGAAGCGGCTTTTAGCCCTGGGCGGACGCAGATTAAAAAGAACGCCCAAGAAGCCAGACAGGAAGAAAAGGCATTACGGGATCAGATCCATGAGGCGATGCAAGCCGGAGATTATGAGCAAGCCCGTGAATTACGCCAACAGCTTCGTGAAACCCACCGCGATAATGTGCAACAACGCCAGGAGGATTTCGAGGAATTTCAGTCATCGCGTAAGGACATGAGAAAGGATATGCAGGCGGCCCGTGAAGACGGTTCGTTGCCTCCACCAAAAGACCGCCGCAGGAATCCTTCCGGATACGAAGGAGAAGATAATCTTCCTTCTCGGGATCGGGGCTATCGGCCGCTCAAAGATAGAGCCGCAGCTGATAGGGCTGAAGATGTCCGTGACCGCAGGGAAGACCGATGGGACCGGCGCGAGGACTATCGCGACAGGCGGGAAGACGGGCGGGACAAGAAAGAAGATGTTTTAGACCGCAGGGAAGACCATCGGGACCGGCGCGAGGACAGGGCTGATCGCCGCGAGGATGTCCGTGACCGGCGCGAAGACGCCTGGGACGCCACTCACAACGCCCCAAAGGGCACTGAAGCGTGGAAAAGAGATAAGATGGAAGATATTCGGGACCGGCGCGAGGACAAGGCTGACCGTCGTGAGGACAAGAGGGACCGCAGGGAAGATAAGTATGACCGCCGCGAAGATAAAAAAGACCGGCACGAAGACAAGATGGATCGCAGGGAGGACAGGCGGGACCTCAGGGAAAATAAGCACGATAAAAAAGAAGATGCTGCCGATCGCAAGCATTCCGGAAAAACTAAGCCGGACAAGAAGGGCAAGGGATTAAAACAATCCTGATTTCGCGCAAGTTGAAGTCCATTCTTTATGATAGAAGGGCCCCCGAAGGACCCCGTCCCCAGGGGGCTTTTTCTATGTTTTGGCTATGAAAAACATTTGCTCATTTTGGAAGAATTCCGTATAATACATACCTATGAGAAAGCATTCCCATAACGGATTTACTTTGGTCGAGATCCTGATCGTTGTCGCCATCATTGTTACTGTGTCCGCCATTGCCATTCCTAATCTCGTCAGGGCCAGGATAAGCGCCAATGAGGCATCTGCAGTAGCTTCCTTAAAGACCTTAACATCTGCTGCAGAGGCTTTCAGAATGGCCCAGATGCCTGCCAGGTTTCCCGGGAATTTGAGTGAAATGACCGGTACTGAACCGCCTTTTATCGATGTTGTTCTTGCCAGCGGTAATAAGTCCGGGTACAGCTTTTCCTGGGCAGGAGGCGTGAATACGTATTCCGTTATCGCATCCCCGCAGACCCCGAACGCAACGGGTGTCCGGGAGTTTTTCCTGGATCAATCCGGTGTCATCAGGGTTGGTAATTCTTCATCCGGAATGCCTATAGAATAGCGTTTTTTTTGTAGGCATCGGGGAGGGTTTAAGATACTTCGGAATGTCAAAAAACGACCTAAAAAAGGTCGTTTTTTTTGTCGCTTTTTTGTTTCTTTTGTGGAACAACAATAGCTAATAAGGCATATTTCAAGAGTCTGTTTGAGGGAGGCAAAAAAGCGCAAAAAAGAGGATTTTTGATACGGCTATCCTTTGTTTGAAACGATCCAGGATTCCCGGGGTATTTTGATGACCATCGTTGTGAGTGCCGTTCATTTCGTTCTGGCATCTGTTATATGACTTGTTTGTATATTTTTATCCCCACGCATACACGTTGATGGTTTTTAAAATGAGAGATATGCCCGGAAAAACCGCACGCCGGAACCATTAAAAACTGTTTTAAACCAGCCCAAAACCAGGTATAATTAAGTTCCTATAATATATCTTATGTTAACTTGATAGTATTTGAAGAAATGGCGGTTTGCTTCGTGTTTATAAAGGGTTACGAGAAATTGAATCTTTGGGCCCATTTAATGATATGTGATTTACCGGATTCTAATCCATCTGTAATCCATTCAAATATGTCTACTTTTTCTTACTTAGGGTGGATTTCTGACAGGACGGCCGGCAGAATGGTCCAATCGTCATATTTGGCGTTGATTTTGTCTTGGGCCATGAGGAGGGCCTCCCTTCTTTTTTGCTCAAACAACAAGGGAGGGGCGTTATCAAAAACAAGTTCTTCAAGGCTGATTCCAAGGGCCCGTACAGGCCCTGGAATGCCCTTTTTTTGGCCAAAAAGGCCCTTGGAGCGCATGAATATCTCCCAACCGTCATTGGTGGGTATCTGGTAGGTTTTTTGTCTTGTAAGCGACTCATTCCTGGAATGGATCCAGAGGCTGACGGTTTTGCCTGAGCAGCCTGTTTTTCTGGATCTTTTTGCGACCATTTCCGCAAGCATTCTGAGCCATGAAAAGACGATTTTTTGATCGCATATTTCGGCTGGCAATGTGTAAGAATGGCCGATGGATTTTGGCCTTTGGCTTTCCGCCGCAAATAATATTGGCGGATGATTTTGCGGTAAGGAAAGCTCTTCATTGGGCCGCAAAATCAGATATAACCAGCGGCCGGTCGTCAGGCCGAAATTATCAGTCAGTATATTTTCGGGTGTGGTTTTAAGCTGATCGCAGGTGAGGATTCCCAGGCCGGCCAAACGGACTGTCAAGGCCGGCCCAATACCGCAGATCTTTTCTACTGCGAGGCCCAGGATCAGGGCATCCACATTGGCTTCATTGATCAGGATCAGGCCATCGGGTTTCCTGATCTTGGTGCCTAATTTGGCCAGGAGCCAGGTAGGGGCAATGCCTATGGAGCAGGTCAATCCGAAGGCCTCCCTTATGCGTTTTTTGACGGTTTTTCCCAGTTCTAAGGGTGGCCCGAAAAAGGGGGCAAGGCCTGAGATATCCAGGTCAAATTCATCTATAGTTACGTGTTCTACAAAGGGTGAAAATTCCTGCAGGAGCCGGAAGATTTCTCTGGAAACATGGGTGTATTTGGCAGAGTCGCAGGCCACAAATTCAGCATGCGGGCATATCTTAAAAGCTTTATGGCTTGGCATCCCGGATGTGATTCCGTAGGCCTTGGCTTCATAAGATGCGGCTGCGACGACCGTGCGGTATTTTTTGTCCCGCGAACCTACGATAAGAGGTTTTCCCTTGAGGCGAGGGTTGATCTGCTGTTCGATGGAAGCGAAGAACGCGTCCATATCAATATGGAGGATCATGGGCATTTTTAGACATCCGGTTGGGCAGGTATTTGAAGCATACCACACGTTTGTGTGGGTATCAAGGCCTAAAAAAAGAGAGTTCTTCTGGCCTCCCTTCCCCCTCCTTTTTCGATATGTTTAAAAAGACGATTTTTGCATTTTTAGGAGATCGCGCTGAGTGCGCAAATCCTGAAGCTGGGTTTGCGTGCTTTGGCTGATTTGATTGAATTCCCGGTCTCTTTGCTGTTGCAGGCGCGATTCCTGGGAGTCCATGAGTTGAAATTTTTGGCGGAAAGTTTCTCCAGGTTTTTCTTCCTGGCCCAGATAGATGATGTTGTAGTCGTCTTCCCGGGCCGGTTGGGAGTGTTTTACGGCATTTGTCGAAGCCAGCGACATCAAAAGCCAGGCTAAAAGCACGAGCGGGACCATCGCCGCAAGAGTGAGAAGCCAAACAGGGAGTTTTCTGTCCACGGGGGCCTGCTTTTTTTAGGGCGGAGGTCTTTGGGGCATCTCTTTTATCTATCCGGAATGATCCCGGTGATCTGCCTCTGCCTTAAGACCTATCGATAAAAAAGCATACCCCTGCCCATCGGCGTTGTCAATTGAAATCACCCTGCGTTTCATGGAAGGTGATAAAGTATCCCGCGGTCCGAGCGGCGGCTTTCTCCGATTGACGCCGACGGTGCTATAAAGCTGCCGTCGGCAAGAGACCGTTAGAGAACGTCGTTCTCTAACGGGGTTTACCCCGCACCAGAAAGCCCCAGGCTCCTGCCTGGGGATGGAGGTGGCAGGCCCGGAGGGCTTTCGGTGCAGGGTTTCGCTTGGTTCACCGAACAAAAAAGAAGCCGCCGGCTCTCCTGCCGGCGGAGCTTCACCGTTTTGTCTTAAGCATAAAGTTAACCACGCGGTTGCTGACGCCTTCTTTGACCAGCATACTGACTTCTTCGGCTGTGAGATTGAAAACTGAACGCGTCCTGGCGATTTTGTCGATGATGGCGTCGTCGCTGACCGCTGCCTTGCTTAAAAAAATGATGTCGGAAATACCGAGCTTTTCCTGGTCTGACAGGATCATTGTTTTTTTTGGCTGGACCTTGATCGTCTTGATGACGGTTTGAGTATAGACGCGGGAATACGGCTTTGGGGGCCAATAATAATACCCATGAGGATAGCGGCCGTCATTGTGGTTGTGGCGATTATCGCGTATATGCTTGTTGGAATATGGGTGATGTTTTTCGCCGGTGAAACCAAGGCTGATGATGGTATCTGATTTTGCTGCCGGCGCGCAAGATAAAAGTAATCCTGCGGCGATGATAATAGCCAGTCCTTTCTTCATGAGGTCCCTCCTGTCTGCCGATACGGGCAGGTTTGTATTGTTGGATGATTGCTTTTCTTTTTATTAGACGATAGAAATGTAAAAAGGTTTACCCGCCGGAAAAATTTTTTACCAGGGTTGCTTCGCGAAAAAAGGAAAGGGAGGAGTTTTCATCCCCCTCCCTTTCCTTTCCCCGCAGGCCTTGTGTCAGGTTGAGCGGACTTCAAACGAAGCGCCGCGATGCGTCGCCGGAAACTTTATTTTTTGCAGCAGGAACAATCGCGGCAGGTTTTGGTTTCTTTGCAGCGGCATCCGTCTTTTGTGCAGCACCCGCAAGCGCACATACAATCCTTTTTTCCGCAGCAGGATTCCATGGCGCAACCCGTTTTCATATTTTCCGTGCAGCATTTTTCTGCTGCCCCGGCCATTCCGGTGGCAAGAAATATCGCCGCCAAAAGCACAAAAAACAGTGTTTTTTTCATGGAAACTCCTTGGGTTATTTACCCTTTAAGGGTTTTGTTAGTGAAAAAAAGAATGACGTTATGATAGGGCGATCGGCCGGCTGTTCGGGGGGTGAAAAATGGCGAGGATATGCGTGTGTTTGTAAAGAAGGTCGTGTTTGTTGGCGAAGGCGCCCAAGAGGCGCAGAGTTGGCGCAAAATTATTTTTTTCACAGAACAGTAATGGAGAACAGCTTGACCGGCAGGTTGCCATCATGGAATCGCAGGATTTCTGACAGCAGGAGCAGGAACAATGCTCTTGAGCTCCGGCGAAGCCGGCAAGATTGCTCAGAACCAGAGTCAGCATGATCAGGAATCCCAGAAGTTTCGCGGTTTTTTCCATGGAGAAATTATAGCACGAAAGGCTTTACGAGAGTAAAGAAAGCCCTTGTGTCTATGGATGGATCCTCAGGCCTATAAGCCGTCGGAGTTTTTCCCCTCCTGCTCCCGGTCCTGTAAAGCGGGAAAAGCCTGATGATTTCCGCGCGCCGATTAAAAAAACGGCGTGTTGCGTTTGGAGCTTGGACGGCGGTGGCCGAAAGGCCTTTTGGCGCCGTGACGGCCGAAAGGTTTGCCCTGGGGGCGACGGCTTGGCGGCGCGTCTTTGGAAAATTCTTCGCAAGGGATTTCAGGATGGTGCCCGATGGGTAATGTGACGCGGATGAGTTTTTCGATGTCCCGCACATCCCGGCTCTGGTCAGGCGTGGCAAAGGATATAGCGTGTCCTTTTTGTCCGGCACGGGCCGTGCGGCCGATGCGGTGGACGTAATTTTCCGCGTCTTCAGGAAGGTCGAAATTGATCACCAGTTCTATTCCGGAAACGTCGATACCGCGGGCCGCGATGTCTGTCGCCACCAAGATCCGGTATCTGCCGGATTTGAAGCCTTCCAGGGCGTCCCGGCGTTGATTGAGCGACCGATCCGAATGGATCTCCGCGACCCTGTGTCCCATGCCGCGGACGGACTGGGTGATTTTGCGTGCGTAGTGTTTCGTGCGAGAGAATAACAGGACGGAACCGCGATATTGCCTGAGGAGTTTATCGAGCAGCCTCATCTTGGTTTCTTTTTTAACGATGAATAATTCCTGGGTAACGCGTTCAGCCAGGGTCCCGGAAACGGCGATCTCGACACTGACGGGTAATTTCATGTGATGGGCTGCCATTTCCATGATCTCTTTTGGCATGGTCGCTGAAAACAGCATGGTCTGTCTGTTTTTAGGGATATACTTCAGGATCATGTTGATTTGGGGGGCAAAGCCCATGTCGAGCATACGGTCGGCTTCATCCAGGACAAGCATGATGACATCGTCGAGAATGATATGCCATTGTCTCATGTGGTCCAGGAGCCTTCCCGGCGTGGCGATGACAATGCGCGGATTTTTGCGCAGCGCTTCCGTTTGAGGGTCCATCGGCGCGCCTCCGATCAGGCAGGCGGTCTTCATGCCGAAGGGGTGTGCAATGACCCGGAAGGCCTCCTCGATCTGAATGGCGAGTTCACGTGTGGGCGCCAGGATCAGCCCCATGCCTTTTGTCTGACTGAGGCGTTGGACCATAGGGATCGCGAACGAATGGGTTTTCCCCGTTCCTGTCTGCGCGATTCCGATGACATCCTTGCCTTCCATCGCCATAGGGATCGCTTTGCGCTGGATAGGCGTCGGCGTAACGAAATGAATGCGTTTAAGGATATCGAGAATTCCCGGCGCGATGCCCAGTCCGAAAAAACCATCCTGGACAGGGGAAATATCTTGCGTGTTTTTATTTGCGGTATGAGGGGTCATCATTTTGGAACATCTCCTTATAAAGGGATAGGAGAAACATGGCAGGGTCGATGAGGAGGTTAAAGAGATAAAGCCCGGCATCGCATGGACGCCGGGCTTTATCAGCGTGATCCAAGGTTACAACTTAACGACGTTTGTCGCCTGTTCGCCTTTGGGGCCTTGTTCGATATCGAACTCAACCTGCTGGCCTTCGTCTAAAGATCTGTAACCTTCACCCTTGATCGCGGTGTGATGCACGAAGACATCCTTGCCGTTCTCGGGGGTGATGAATCCGTAACCTTTATGGTTACTAAACCACTTCACAACACCTTTTGCCATTGCTTCCTACCTCCTTTTTGTGAATTTATAGTAAACCCCGTTAGAAATCCTGATCACTTTTACCTGTCTGCTGGAGCTCCAACGGGGTAACAATGACACAGATAAAAAAACCGCAAGGTTAGACTTCTCCT
>JAQUOM010000009.1 GCA_028717105.1 Candidatus Omnitrophota bacterium | reverse complement strand
GGCGCACCGGGCCAAAACGACTTCCAGCCCCGTCTTCTCGCGCCAGAACCAGCAGAGTTTTTCCACGAACCGCGTCACCCAGCCGATCCCGAAGTAAGCGGAATACGGATCACAGTCAAGTTTCAGGTCTTCCTCGCGGACCGACCCTTCCAGGGGCTGATAAAGAGTAGCGGAACCCACACAGACGACGCGCCTGACTCCCGCATCATGACAGGCCTGAAAAATATGGGCATTCATGACGGCATTGTCTGTCACCTGCCGCCAGGGCTTGCTGACAGCCGCCTGGGCCCCGCCGGTCTGGGCGGCTGCCATAAAGACGCTGTCGCACCCCTTGACCGCGCGCCGGCAATCCCGAAGCTGGCACAAATCTGCCCGGACATACTCCAGACGCCTGTCGCGCAGGGCATCGCGTGTCTTTTCATGAAAAACGGCGCGGATGCGCGTCTGCGGACAATGCGCCAATAAATGCCTTAAGATGCTGCGGCCGGCCAGCCCTGTTGCGCCTGCCAATAGCACTCGCTTACCGTCAAGATACATCGTCTGTCCTTCTCACTTATGCCTGCCCAAAAAAGCCCTGACAATGATCATGAGCACCTGCCAGCCGTTACGCAAAGGCTGCATCTTACGTTCACCGCCGATGCGCTTGGGTTCATCGCCGGGGATCTCGGAAGCCCTCAATTTCAATTGCGCGCATTTGATGGCGCTGAAGGGCTCGAAACTAGGAAGCTGCGGGTCATTATCCGCCAAAGTCAAAAGGTCTTTCTTCCAGGCGCGAAAACCGACCAGGGTATCGGTATAACGAGCGCCGAACAGAATATTGATCATCTTCGTGAACATCCAATTCCCGAAGGCGGTCACGGCATCGTCATCATAGCTCTTGGCACCGTCCAGATACCTGGAGACGATCACCATGTCATAGCCTTCTTTCATTTTTTCAACGAGAGGCGGGATCTTCTCCGGAATGGAATTGCCGTCCGGCGTAAACGTGATCACGACATCGCCGTGCACGTAAGGCATGGCTTCCCGGTAGGCGTTCACCAGCCCTTTGAGTTTCTGCTCCACAACAAGATATCCGTTGTCGCGGGCATAGGCCACCGTGCCGTCGGTAGATCCGCCGTCCACGACGACGATCTCATCGACCCATTCCTTCCCGATCTTCGGCATGACGGCCTTCATCCCGTCGATCTCATTCAATGTCGGAATCAATAATGTCGTTTTCATGCTAGAAAAGGCTCCTCGAAGGAATAATCCTCTGCGCCTGAAGCAGCCAATAGCTGATGGGGTCGTAAATATTCCAGCTGACAAACAGGTGCGTAAAATTCATGCTATTGACGACATAGATGATGCAGACCGCCAAAAACGCCAGAAGCGGCCCTTTGCCGTTCTTGACCCTGGAAAAAATTTCCTCAAGCGCAAGCACGGCAAACAGACACACGCTCATCTCCATCGTCATAACAAAACGGATGATCTTGGTATATTTCATGAGGCTCATGGCGCCGTAAACGACAACCAGGAATATCGCCAGATAAAGGACCGGCTTGGCGGTGTCCCTTTTGACCAAAATATGGAAAAGGTAACCCACGGCTAAAAGCACGGTCCACGGCGAAAGCATCAAATCGTCTATGATGAACTTGTACCACGGACCCATCCCGAAAAGGGAATAGGCGTTCGTCACCGCGCATCCGGGAAAATGCACGCCCGCGACATAACGGACCAGGGCCCACACATTATGCCAGCCGCCCAGGAGTGCGACATATAAAGCCCCCAAGACAATCACCGGAATAAAAAAGATCCCCGCGAGGTCCCTGCCGCTCAAAGGCCTTTCGGCCCCCTTCTTGTTCTTGAACACGAAGAAGACAGCCAGGAAAAAAATCCACAGCAGTCCTGAGGCTTCCTTAATAGATAAGCTGACGCAGAACGCCGCGAGGAACGCGAAATACTGCCAACGTTTTTTTTCGATCAGGAAATCCAGGAACAACCAGACCGAGAGAGCCCAAAAAAGATTCAAAACGCTGTCCTGCAGAACACGGCGGCCCGCCGTCATCAGCAACGGATGAACGGACAATAAGACCGTATAAAAACAGGCCGTGCGTTCGCCGAAATACTTCCTTGAAAACCAAAAAGAGGCAAACAGGAACATCACGAAACATAACCACGAAAACCGCGCCAGCGAAAGGAACGTATCGGGAAAAATACTCAGCCATCCTGCCGAAAACAGAACATACCCGACCCTGCCGGGATGAGGATAAAGCTGCGCCACCTTGTCCGACAGATGATGTTGCAGCAAGGCAGGAAATTGGCCGATCCCCCCTTCTTTAACGATCATCGCATAGGCAAAATAATATCCTTCGTCGGCGTTGTGAGCAAAACCGCTCTCCCTGGGTGTCGTCATATAAACCGTCAGAATGGAAAAAGCGATCAGGACCCAAGAGACGATCCGGATCAAACGGTCCGCATAAAAACCCCTGCCTGGCGTGTCCATCCTTCCTGCCTTTCTCAAATTGGCTGAAAAAACAGTATGATTACATCAAATATCCCCGCCGACAAAAAAAGATTCTATCGCGGGTTTTCACCCTTCCTGATTTTCTTAAGCTCAGATGTCTTCTCCAGGAGCTTCTTGTGGTCCTCGCTCAAAGCGGTCAGGCGGGTTTTCAGGGCCTCGTTTTCCTTCCGGCAAGCCTCCAGATCTTCGGATAAAGATGCTGCCCCGCCCCTGGACAAGGCCTGCCTCTTTTTTAAACTCTCGATTGTCTCTTCATAATATTGCAGTTTTTCGTTCGCCAGCGTCATCATGCGCTCGGCGACCTTATTCTTGTTCTCCAATTCCTCTATCTTCCTGGCGGATTCCTTAAGATCCTTCCGGGCCCGGCTTAAGGCAGCGGCCGCTTCCTCGGCGGCCTTTTCCTTTCCGGCTGTTGAATCCGCCAGCGCTTTTCTTAACCGCGCCTCTTCATCAAGGGCGTCCTGCACCTCCTGGGCCAGGGTCTTGCGCAAACCCTGGGATTCCTTGACCGCCGCCTGCCTCTTGTCTTCCGTCTCCTTTAGTTTTCCGGAAACGATCTTGAGCTGCTTCTGGAGGCCTTCGCGCTCTTCGGCGATCTGGGAGAGCTGAACATCCTGATCGGAAAAATATCCCTGCAGCCGCCTCTTCGTCATCTCCAACTCGCTCTCGGCTGCCTCTTTTTCTTTCTTCAATTTCTGGATCGTCTGCGCCGATCTCTGCAGGACGGTCTCCACATCGTCCAGGTTTTTCCTTAAGGCCGCATTATCTCCTTTGAGCCTCGCGATCAGGCTGTCTTTAGAAATGACGACGCCGTCGAATCTCTCCGCCTTAAGCCGGGCATCCTGAAGATCGCCGGCAAGATCCGTGTTCTCCCGCTCAAGCTTCGCGATATCAGCCTCTTTCTCATCCAGCTTCACGTTGAGTTCTCCGGCGCGAGACTCAACCTCCTCAACGCGCAGATGCATCCCTTCCTTCAAAGCCATCTTTTCGGCCTTAAGCTGGCTGATTTCCTTCGATAATTTATCTCTTTCCTTGCGTAAATTGCCCAGTTCTTTGTCTAAGTCAAGGACGGCTTCCTGGCCATACTCGGAAGTCTGGGCACACGCAAGGCCTTGAGCATAAAACAATCCCAGGACCGCCGCAACCACCAGACGCATCGTCCTCCAGCAGTCTGGAAACATCGGCGGCCGCCTCAAGGCGTCGAAGCATTTGTGATATTTTGCGCGTTTTTCAGCCATGCGTCCTGTTGTTTGGCATACTTGTCGACCTTCTTGGAAAGTTGATCGACCTGACCCTGCAGATCATCCAGCCTGCGCTGTGTCTTGTCGGCCAGATCGTTCAACTGGGCCTGCAGCTTACTGAATTTGAGCTGAATATAGGCATCCATGTCCATGGGCCGATAGAGGCCGGCGACCTTCTCAATGGGCCGGTCCTCCTCAACCACGAAGACGTGTCCGTCGACGATCTTCTGGACACGCGTTACATTATAAGCTTCCGACTCTGCGGCATTCGTAGAAAATTCTTCAACGCAAAAAACAAACCGCGCGGCCGCAAAGAAAATCAAAAACAACAAAAACCCTCCCAACGCTTTCTTCACGCGCGCCTCCGATAGATGGCCCTTCGTCATTTCGAAAGAAACAAAAGGCCGGACGCCCCTGAAATGAGTCTTTTGAGCCCGTCCGGCCGAATGCCATATCTTTATATGCGGGAAATGAAAACGATAACGCCCAAAACAAGAACAATGATGCCGCTGACGCGGTACGCATTATCCGACATATGATACCAGCGTGAAGCCTTGATCTTGGCCACGGGCGTCAAAAACACATAAACAGCCTTAGCGATCGCTCCCAGGCCTAAAAGCACGATCAGCCAACCGACGGCGCTGGAAGATGCCGCAAACAACAACATAATACCGACGATCAAGGGGACCAGGCCAAGGATCCTGGCATCTTTGGTCTTGTCCAGCAGCTGATTGGCAAATTTCAGGACTTTTTTCGGGGTCAGGATCAGAAGAACGCCCTCGACGATAAACAACAGACTAACGAGAAACAGGAAAAAACCCATATACACCCCCTTTTTGTTACGCAACGAACAAAAAAACTTATCTTGCCGGATGCGGTTTCCGCAGGACCCAGATATTTAAAACTCTTTCCTCTATGTGGCTTACCGTTGGTACGTCCCCATCAAGACCGCTTCCCCGAGGACATGCCCTTTCGTCGCTGCCAGAAGCTTATCCTTCGTTGCCGTACCCTCGATCTCAAGCGTGCTGTCGAGGGCATAAAGCTTAAAGTAATACCTGTGCGGCTTGCCCGGAGGCGGACAAGGGCCGCCGTAGCCGATCTCTCCGCCGTCATTGACCCCCTGGCGGACCCCATCGGGCAAAGCCTCATCGTGAGGAAATCCCTGAGGGAGCTCCCGGCTTTCCCCGGGGATGTTATAAATAACCCAATGGACCCATGTCTTTGCCGGGGCGTCCGGATCGTCGCTGATAAGGGCAAAACTTTTTGTATCGGCGGGGACATCTCTCCATTGAAGACGCGGAGAGGCGTCCTTGCCTTCGCAGGTAAATTCGGCAGGGATCTTTGAAGTATCGGAAAAAGCGGGGCTTGTCAATTCGAAGGCCATGGCTCCACCTCCTAAAAAGAAAACCGCCAGGACAACCAGAAAAAAACCTGCGCAGGAATGCAAGGGGCGGCAATTCACGGCCGACCCCCCGAAGTTCCGGGATACCGGCAGCAGGCGACACACGTGGCGCAGGACCCGTCTTTCTCAACCCCGTCCGAATGGGCGCGCCGGATCGCCTGGCGGATCCACGGACCTGCATCCTGACACGTCCGGACGAAAACCTCTTGAGCCTCTTTTTTACCCTGCATCCAGTCCCGTAAAACGGAACAGGCAAAATTCCGCCCTGCGGACGGAAAAAAAACAGAAGTGTTACGGGCTAAAACACGCAGGCCTCCACAAATCGGGAAATTTTTTTTCATAACCCACTCGCTGTAATGTTGTTATACTAACACAGCTCGTTCCTGCTGGCAAGCATATCCCGAAAAATATGTCTTATTTCATGCCCCACACCTTGGATCGATACTCGTTGAGCATGCGAAACGTGTTAAAACGGCCTGCCGCAGCAAGGCAATGGATCATCATGTCAATCCAGGCGGATTGAGTATTGATTTCGCCGTTCTTTTGAGTGTCATAATACAGGCGGGCCATCTCTTCCAGGGCCGCATATAAAGCGCGCGCATCTTCGTTCAATCTCAAGGTAAGGCCATCGGTGTAACCGCGGCCGTCATCTTCATATCCGAAGAATTTTCCGATACCGCTGTCTTTAGCTTCCACCACCCATCCATCGACCGTACTCAACTGGGGTACGGCGTTCGCGATCGCTTTCATGCCGCTCGTGCCGGAGGCTTCATAAGGCGGCAAGGGGTTATTGAGCCAGATATCCACGCATGAAACAAGCGCCTTGGCGATATAAATATCATAATTTTCCAGGATCATGATCTTAAGTAAACCGCCCGAGGTTTGCGTCTTATCGATCGTATTCATGATCTCATTGACATAGGTAAATGCCATATTATCGTTCGGATGGGCCTTGCCGGCAAAAAGAACCTGGAGAGGGCCGATCCGGCGGGCGATATCCATAAGGCGCTCAATATCCTGCAAAAGAAGGCTCGGCCTCTTGTAAGCGGCGATACGACGGGCCCACACCACCGTCAACGCGTCTTCCTTAAAACGCCAGCGTGACAACAGGGATGCCAAAACTTTTTTATTCTCCTGATGGGCCTGCCAAAGGCCTTTACGGAAAGCCTGGTCCTCTTTTAAAGAAAGCACATTCTTGAGTAATTCGGGATCGCGGCGATAATCGCCCATCTGTTTCGCAAATGCGTCAAGAACTTTCAGGATGGGTGCAGAGACCCACGTAGGAAAATGCACGCCGTTGGTAATGGCCTTGATCCGATCCTGATAATCGGGGAACTGCAGCTTCATGACCTCGCCGTGTTTCCAGGACACGGCGTTGATACTCGAAGAGGTATTCATGGCCAGGATCGTGAGGTTAACGACGGTAGATTTGGCATCTTCCAGGCCGAATGTCTTTACCAGGGCCATATCCTGGGATTCCAGATACGTCTCGCACTCCCCGACGCTAAACCGGTCGTGTCCGGCAGGGACGGGCGTATGGCACGTATAGGCGAATTGGGACTTCAGCGCCTCGAGATCCGCGCCCGGCGTGTCGCCGGCCTTGCGTACAAAGGCAAAGGCCGCATGGCCTTCGTTGAGATGATGGATGCGGACCGGATATTTCAGGGCTGCCAGGGCCCTGATCCCTCCCATCCCCAGGATCAATCTCTGCAGGATGCGCCCGGAAACGTCGTCGCTGCGGTAAAGCTTGTCCGTCAAGCGGCGGCCGGCCTCATCATTCTCTTCAACGTTGGAATCCAAAAGGACCAGAGGCACGACATGGTCCCGGGTGCGGCTAAACACATAATATTTCCAGAGCCGCAGATAGATCACTTTATTTTTAAGCTCCAACTTCACCTTTTCTTCCAGGGGGATCAGGCCGGGGAACGTCTCCGGGTCCCACTTCATCTCCTCAGGGAGCTGTCCGAACTTAAACCAGAAACGCTGCTTAAAATAGCCCTTGCTCCAAAGGATGCCGATGGCCACCATGGGAAGTTTCATGTCCGCCGCCGTCTTGACGGTATCTCCGGCCAGGACCCCGAGCCCGCCCGAGTAAATCGGCAGATCCACCAGCGCGTCGACCTTAAGAGAAAAAAGATAATCGGGAATCCGCTCGTTGGAAAAAACCTCGTTCTCAGTCATCTTGTTGTCATCCGAAACGGGGCGGGCAGAGCCGTAGACATTATAAATGCTGGTCGCCAGGCCGTACTCCATGGAGAAATAAGCGATCGTCCCGGCCTGCCCCGAGAGAAGCGCGCGCTCCGCTTCAAGAATGGGCCCGACGGGAAACGTAAAATAGGCGTCGTCGCGGATATCCGCGGCATACCGGCTATCGTAATCCTTGATGTTGACATACTGCCGTAATGGCGTGTTATTCGGATTCATTTGTAATGACCTCGATGGAAGAAAGAATGCCTGCTTCGTCAAACGCGAGATATACCTTGGGGGAACCAAAAAAATCGACGGGGTCCCTGTAGAGGAAGACGCGGCCTTCCCGCAGGACAGGATCGCCATAACGCGCCAGGACGCGCTCCTCTCTTAATCCCGGCAGGAGACGCTCTCTTTTGATATCGCGCAGAAGCGCCTCAAACCGCGTGCGCTGCCGGGCCACGCATTCTCCCTGGGCCTTTTGTTCATTCCCGGCGTCTATAAGAGTACGCAAGGGCTGGCTGCAGCCGCAGAAACAAGACACAGCCAGAAACACAACCACGTGTTTTAAAAAATCGGAGCGTCTCATCATAAGAAAAATCGTCTATTTGTTCTTGAGAGCTGCATGAATGAATGCCTTAAACAACGGGTGGGCGCTATCGGGCTTTGATTTGAATTCCGGATGGAATTGCACGGCGACAAACCAGGGATGGTCCTTCAATTCAACGATTTCGACGAGCTCGCCCGAAGGAGACGTCCCGGCAATCCTCAGGCCTCGCTTCTCCATGACCTTTTTAAAATCGCGGTTGAATTCATAGCGGTGCCTGTGCCTTTCCGAAACCAGCCCTTTGCGGTAAGCGGCAAGCGCATGCGTCCCGGGAAGAAGCCGGCAAGGATAAGCCCCCAGACGCATGCTCCCTCCTTTGACCCTGACCGTCTTCTGTTCCTCCAGCAAACTGATCACCGGAAAGGACGTTTTAGGATCGAACTCCGTTGAATGGGCGTTCTTTAAGCCGCAGACATTCCTTGCAAATTCGATGACCGCCGTCTGCATGCCCAGGCAGATCCCGAAATAAGGAATCCCTTCCTTGCGGGCAAATTCGATCGCATTGATCTTGCCTTCGATACCGCGGTGGCCAAAACCACCCGGAACGAGGATGCCATCCACCCCGCAAAAAATAGAACTGGCCTTGTGCATTTTGACCTCTTCGGAATCGATCTTGACGATCTCCACGCGGGCGCTATTGGCGACCCCCCCGTGAACCAGGGCTTCATAAATCGATTTATAGGCGTCCTGCAGCGTGATATATTTTCCGACGACCGCGATCCGGCAGGAAGCCCCGGGGTCTTTCAAGACACGAACGACCCGGGAATCCCAGTCCCTGAGGTTTCCTTTTTTTGAATTCAACTGCAGAAAATTCAGGATCAAATCGTCCAAGCCGTCATTCTTATACATCAGCGGCACTTCATAGATGCTTTGAACGTCCAGGGCCTCCACGACAGCGTCTTCACAAACATTGCAGAAAAGAGCGATCTTCTGTTTGACATCCTGCTCGATGGGTTTTTCAGAACGGCACAACAGGATCTCCGGCTGGATACCGATCTCCCGGAGCTTGCCGACGCTGTGCTGGGTAGGCTTGGTCTTGATCTCCTGGGCGCTGCGGATATAGGGCACCAGCGTCAGGTGGATATTGATGGCGCAGGCAGGGCCCGCCTCCTGTTTGAATTGACGGATCGCCTCCAAAAACGGCAGGCTCTCGATATCGCCGACGGTCCCGCCGATCTCAACGATCACGATATCCGGCCGGCCCGTCTCCCCCACCTTCCTGATGGACGTCTTGATCTCATCGGTAATATGCGGCACCACCTGGACGGTCTTGCCCAGGTAATCCCCGCGCCTCTCCTTGGAGATCACGGAAAAATATATCTTTCCTGTCGTGACGTTGTTGTCGCGCGTCAGTTTCGCATGGGTAAATCTCTCGTAGTGACCCAGGTCGAGGTCTGTCTCGGCGCCATCATCGGTGACATAGACCTCTCCGTGCTGAAAAGGATTCATGGTGCCGGGGTCCACGTTGATATACGGATCGCACTTGATCAGATTGATCTTAAGGCCGCGCGCCTCCAGGATTTTTCCGATCGACGCGCAGGCAATCCCCTTGCCGAGACTCGATACAACACCGCCTGTCACAAAAATGTATTTTGCCATCGTTATCCTCCGCTTTACCTGTCGATAAATATCCCTTTGCGGCAGGGAAGCGGCATTGGTTCCGTTAAAAACAGACACGGGTACTGAACTTTTTTAGCCCAGTACCCGTTCCTGTCTTAAGCATCTGCTGCACATAACACCTAAAAAATCTACACCATATTAATATCATGTCAGAAAAGGCAAGTCAAACGATTCTTTGGCTATCTTTCAGGACGGATAGCTCCTGAATAACCTGCCCCAGCCGGTTTGGGCGATTTTCCCCTGGCGCCTTTTGCCGATCAGCGGCCACCAGATATAGTCGTGATAGACAAAGGAAGCATAGACGAAGAAATAAACCAGCGGCGTGCGAAAGAAGAATCTCTGCAGGGACTTCAAAGGACCGAACCAGACGGTCCTGCCGAAACGGCTGACCATGTTCTGTCCGACATAGAAATGGAAATTGACATTCCGGATATCCTCGCCCGCAATCTCGATGTCCCTGACATCCCCTGTCCCGATACCGTCCTCGTGCGCCATCCGGATGTAGGGGATCGCAAGCGGGTCGAAACCCATCATCCTGGCCGCGACCGCATCGATCGCCACAGAATCGCCGGATGCCAGCATGTAGCCTTTTTCCACGGGCACCATGGTCCGCGGCCCCGGCCCGCATCCGCAGATCGTGCCGTCCATGACGCAGAAAATCCCGCTATGGATATCCTGCTGGATCTTTAACAGATCGACCAGGACCTCATGAATCCAACTGTGCGTGTAGTGCCTGTGCGTGCCCAAAAGGCCCCCGAAGGCGTTCTTCATGGCGCCTGTCGTCGTCGTATAGATGTGCGTCTTGACTGTCGGCAGATGAACGATGTTCTTGCCGAAGAAATATTCCGGGATCATCACATCGTGACCGTAAACCTTATGCAGCGCCCGCGTCTTGAATTTAGGATGATACGGGACCCAGCGGATCTCGTCCTTGTTGAAATTATACTTCTCTTCGACGCCGTATTTGCGATAGACGCCCAGGAGCCTGTTGAGCTTCAACCCTTTATCCGGATCGGTCACCACCGTATTATTGTGAACGGCAACCAGGCGGCCCCGGCCGGACGCCTTCAGGGCCCGGATGACGCCTTCCAACTGCCACGGCGTCGTATTGGCCGACAAGAACGGCAAGTGCCAGGAGATATTGTCCTTCAGGATCACCGGCTGGTCTTTGGCCAGGGCCGACGGCATGTCCGCCAGGCGGCAAAGCTCTCCGATGTCCTCCAGGACCCTTTCAGGGGTCGTTTTGATAACGGCGACTTTCGCCTTCATTCTATGCATAGGACGCGATAAACCTCCATGGTATCCGACGCGGCGATGGTATTGCCGGTGAAGCGCACTTCATAAACTTTTTTAAGACACGCGCGGTCGTCGACCCAGGGAAACCATTCCGGATAGTAGGCCAGATATTTGACCCGGCGGGCGGCGAGATAACGCCACAGCATGTGTCGTCGTGATTCTTCGGGCGCCGAAGAACACATGATCCTCATGACGCTTAAACGTATTATACCACAAAGGTCCACGACGTACCTTCCGGAAACATAAGAGATGACACCGATATCGTTCGACGCAACCGCATCCTGCGGGTCCGTATGGTCTCTCAGCCATAAGGCCGCGCGATAATGCTGTCCGTAGATAGACAGGCTGTCGGTCGCGTATGTCCGGCCCCACAGTCCGACGCCGGCTATGCTCCAGACGATCGCCATGACAAGGACGATACGGTAGGCCCGACCATGCAACAACCGGTGCAGGCCCAGAAAACCTGCGATCACATAGAAAGGGATCAACGGCATAAGGTAACGGCCGTGATGAATAAGGATCGGCGACACCCGCGAGGCCGCCAGAGGAAAGACAACGAGCCAAATACTCAAAAGCCCCCAGCGACGCCTGATACCCTCCCAGAGGCCGGAGAACAAAAAGACCGCCAGGAACGGATTATCCAAAAAGACCAGGCTGACATACTCTTTCAGATAAGGCCATGCCTCCATCCTCCAGGTAAAGAGCATCTTGGAGTAATAACTGCTGCAGAAAAACCGGTGCGTCAATATCCAGGAAAATCCCAGGTAGGACGAAACGACGGCCAGATAAACGACGACGTAAGAAAAAACGGAGGGTCCGACTTCTTTCAAGCGCCGGATATTTCTAAGGCACAGGTCCCCGCACGCCAGAACAAAAAGCAGATGTCCCTCGGGCCTGGCGAGAGATGCCAACCCGAAGACAAGCGCCGGCAGGAGACTGCCGCGATCTCCCTGTAAAAATTTCTGGTGCAGGCAGATACCGCAAGCCGCCAGAAAAGAAAAAAGCGCCACTTCCATCCCTGAAAGGGCGCCCCACAAAAACCGGCCCGACAAGAGGACGAGGAGGGCCGCGGCGACGGCCGCTTTTTTCTCGCCCGTCAGGGCAAAAACAATCTTCTCTACGCAAAGGGCCGTCAAAAGAACAAAAAATATCCCCATGCCCAACGCCGCCGTCTCGAAAGACAGGCCCAAAAGGTTCAGAAAAGCCAAAAGGACAACCCATAAAGGCGAGGTGCTGCCGCTGGACGGCTCACAGGGATTCAGGCCAAAGCCGTGGTGTTCGGCGAGATTTCTGGCAAAGCTGAAATGGATCCAGGTGTCATCCAGGGGGAAGCCGAGAAAAGGTTTGTTCCCCAGCGGTCCTACACCCAGGAAGAAAACGACGCCTGCAAACCAAATGATAACCAAGAACAACAAAGGCTTCAAGGTCGAACGCATGTTCAATCCTTCCGCATTGATGTTCTAAATCCGGCCACGCCGCTTCACGCCCTATCGTGCCCTGCCTGCCGGCGTGGACGCAAGGATTCTCGCGTCTCGATTAAAAGTAAACAGCGGCGATAACCGCAGCCATATACAGGAAGAGATTCAAAAGAAGAGGTTTATCCGAAAAAAGGACCTTCTCCGGCGCTCCTCCCTCCTTCTTCTGATAAACGAGATAGAGATAACGGAAAATCCCATAGACAACGAAAACAATGGAATATTGAAGATTCCTGGTATGAAACTTGGCGGCTGTCTGCGGCGAAAGCGCATACAGGACATAACCAAGGATGGTCGAAGCCGTCACGATCGTAATCATCTGATCTATGAAAGGCAGGCTATAATGGGCCAGGACCGGCCTGATGGATGCAGCGCGGTCTTCCAACAACACCATTTCGCCGCGACGCTTCGCCAGCGCGAGAAACAACGAAAGAAAGATCGTGCAGATCAAAAGCCAGCTGGAAATCGGCACATCGATCACAACGGCGCCCGCCACAACCCGCAAAAAGAACCCCGCGGCAATGCAAAAAATATCCAGGATCACGACGTTCTTGAGATAAGCTGAATAGCAAAATTCCAAGACAAGATAAACCGTAAGGATAACGCCGAAGTTCCGATTCAGCACATAGCCGGCCGCGAGCGCCCAAAGCATCAAGACATAACTCAAAAGATGGGCCGTGAACGGCCTGATCCGGCCCGATGCGATGGGCCTGTTTTTCTTATGCGGATGCTTCTTGTCCGCTTCGACGTCCAGAATATCATTGAGGAGGTAAAGACTGCTGGAGGCCAGGCAGAAAATGGCAGCCGCCGCGAAAACAACGGCAACCCTTAATGGGTCAAAAAAATTCTGCGAGAAAATCAACCCCGCAAACAAAGCGATATTCTTGACCCACTGCTGCGGCCTTAAGGCGATTAATAGATCCTTCATAGAAGCTCCTTTTTTAGAAAGCCGCAAGAGAACATGGCGCAAGTCACTAGTTAAAACTTCGAAAATGAAAGATAGATAAAACCAGATTCTTAAAACTCGATTTTAAGTCCATCCGTTGCCGCCACGACATTCAATCCCGTCTCCCAGGAGAGCTGCTTCGCCAGGACATGAGGATGGTTTTTGAGCATCGTCATGCCGAAATGCGTCAGGATCGTCTTTTGCGGGCACAGCCGGGCCACAATCTTTTTGACGTCGCCGAAATTCAAATGCTGAATTCCCGGGCGCGGCTCAAAAAAGACGACGTTGATAATGAGCGTGTCGCAAGCAAACATGTCCTCCAGGCCCTCAAAATATTCCGTGTCCGTCAACAGAGAAACCCGTGTCTCATTCATCCGGAATTTCAGGCCGTAAGTCAGGCAGGGGTGGCGCAGGGGCGGCGAGGTCTCGAAAGAAAAGTCGCCGATCTGATACGACGTCTGCGGCCGGAGAACCTCGATCTTTCCGGCAAAACCCCGCAGATACTGAAAAATCACCGGGTCATCTCCAAGGGCGTCCTGAGGGGCATAGACAACCCCCCTTTTCTTGAATCCGCCTTCTGTCATGGCCTCGATCATGACGTTGACATCGTTAGCATGATCCAGGTGCCGATGCGTCAAGACGATAGCGTTTAATTCCGTCGGATCAAGCTTGGGCCTGGAAGCCGAACACCTGACCAGGCTCCCTGGCCCCGGATCCACAAGCACCTGCGTGGCCCCGGATTTAAGCCACAGGCCGCCCGAAGCCCGCAGTTGGCGGATCATGACAAACCGCGCGCCGGCCGTCCCCAGGAATTTGAGCCAATAATCACTCTTGGGTTTTTTAGACATCTTCAATCAGGATACGAAATGACCAATTCCAAAACCCTGACAAGAACACAGAGAAAACTTTTAAGTCCGTCTTGCACATTGTTTTTCGGCATCGATTCGTCATTGGAACTCCGGCATCCGTCATTCTTCTGTTTTCACGGCCGACAGATACTCTTCGTCGCTTATGACCTCAATCCCATTCTGTTTCAACAACGCCGCCGTGACGCCGAATCCACAGACCAACGTCTTGGTAAACGTCCCGTTATGGATCATCCCGCATCCGCACGACGGGCTCCTGGCTTTCATCACGGCCGTCTTCACGCCGTGTTTGTGCGCAAACGCCAGGGCTTTTTGAGCGCCCCGGACAAAAAACTCCGTCACATCCCGCCCATCCCGTGAAACCACGCGCGCGGCGCCTGCCAAGACGCCGAAACCGTCGCCGCCGGCGATCTCGGACGGCGGATGCGGAACGCGCATCCCTCCCAGAAGTTCGGGACAAAAAAGGAATATCTTTTTTTCGGCAACGAGCTTGGCAAAAAACGGACGGCGATTGTCCGTGCCGTCATAAACACAACAAACACCGGCCAGGCAGGCGCTCGCCATCATGGTCGCTTGAGCCATATCTTCCTGCACTCCTCGGTGATCTTTTCGCGCTGCACGATATTCAAAAGATTTTTGGTATCGGGCTCCCTGACGGACGCGCGGGCCCCGCGGACCGCGGCCGTTTTGAAGAACTCATGGCAGCTCATGGTCCGCGCACCGGCGCGCCTCACCGCATATCCCAGCGCCCTGTCGTCGGTCACGACCACCACGGTCCCGGGGTTCTTGGAAGACACGACGATCTCCTGGATCTTATCGTCCGCAGACTCCCCCGAAGTAAAGATGATCTCAAAGGTTTGATTGTTCCTGCAGCCAAAGACCTCCGAAGACCCGTCAAAGACGACGATGAGCCTGTTACGCAGGGACCCGTGCGGCCGGCGCGTCTCCAGATACGAAAAGAACCGTTCCCGCGCCTGTCGCAGCGGCAGATCGCAATAAGGCGCCGCGCTCTTGATCGCGTTATAGCCGTCGACGATATAGGAGATAGACATACCCTATGCCTCCCAAGACGCCCAAGATCAGCATGAATCCGAAATTCACCAGGGACATCGCAAATGCCGATTCCTTGGCTATGCCGATCTTGGCAAAAACAAAAACGGACGCCGTATCCCTGACCCCCAGGCCGCCCACGGAAACAGGTATAGACGAAAAAGCCGTGATCATCGGAACAAAGATCAAAAAATAGATCAAGGCATACTCCAGCCCGAAGGCCCGCGCGACCAGATAATAAACAAACGCCAGCCCGGCATGGGCCACGCAGGAAATCATCCAGGCAGCCCAGAGGACGGCGCGCTGCCCCGCGTAAGCCTTGGTCTGCACGTGGATCTTCTCAAAATACCCCCGGACACCGGCAAACGGAATACATTTAACGCACAAGCCGAAAAATCTCCCCGAGAACATCATAGCCGAAAACAACACAACCAAGACCAGAAGGATGCCCGTGGCCAGGAAAATGCTGGCATCGTTAAAAAGGTTATAACCGAACAGGAGGGAAAAAATAAGAACTGTCACAAGGCCCAGGAAACCGCTGACCCGATCCAGGATCACGCTCGCCAAAATATCGCTGGAATGCTTTTTGGTATGGCGGGAAATGTCAAGGGTACGCACCGCATCTCCACCGATCGTCGAAGGAAAGATCAGGTTAAAGAACTGGCCGGTCAGATACGACAAAAAAAGGCGCGGTGGAGAAACGTGGATCCCCCGGCCCCTTAAAAGAATAAGCCATCTCACAAAGACCAGGACATTGAGCAGAAAAAACAGGACGAAGGCGCCCAGAAGCCAAGAGGCGTCGGCTTCAAGGATGACGGTCCATAGGCGTCTGACGTCGCTGCGGATAAATAAAAAGACCAGCAAACCGAAGGTTATGCTGATCCTCAAAAAAAAGGCAGAAATTTTTTTCATCACGCGCGCCGGCACGCCCTTCTCATATCATGGACTCTAAAAAACGCGTTGCGGAATGAGCAGCGATAGCGCCTTCCGCGCAGGCGGTTATGACCTGGTTAAAAGGCCTTTTGCGGCAATCTCCGCAGGCAAAAACCCCTTCCAGGGACGTCATCATCCGGTCATCCGTCAAAAGATAGCCATCCTCGCCGGCTTTTACGGCCCCTTCCAGGAACCCCGTATCCGGATTGAAACCGATAAAAACAAAAACCCCGTCGCAGACAAGCATCTCCTCGTGACGGTCGCCGACATGCTGTATCTTCATCCCCTCCACGCGGGATGCGCCGGCGATCTCCAAAGGGACAAATTCCAGTTTCAGGCGGATCTTGGCATTCTTCGTTACCCGTTCCTGGATCAACGCCGATGCCCTCAAACCCTGCCGACGATGAAGAATCGTGACCGTCTTGGCGAAACGGCTCAAATACAGCGCTTCTTCGAGCGCCGTCTCGCCGCCGCCGACGACCACCACGCCTTTATCCCGGAAGAAAGGACCGTCGCATGTGGCACAATAGGAGACGCCGCGGCCGATCAACTTTTCTTCTCCGGGAATTCCTAACTTTCTCGGCCTGGCACCCATCGCCAGAATGACAGAACGCGTCTGGAGGATCTCGGGTTCGCTCTTGCCGTCTGCGTGCACATGCAGCCGATAACCCCGGGGCTGCCGATCTAACGTGTCGACACCCGCCCCTTCCTGCAGCTCGACGCAATCCAAATCCGCCAGTTGCTTTTTTAAGACATCCACCCACGCGAAAGAATTCATCTGGTAGACGCCGGGAAAATTCTCGATCAACTCGGTCAAAAGGATCTGCCCGCCAAGGGCGTTTTTTTCCAAAACCCTGGTCTTAAGCTTGGAACGACCCGCGTAAAGCGCAGCCGTCAAACCTGCGGGACCGGCGCCGACAATAACAACATCGTATATCATCTCAATAGCCACCCTGTTTGCCGACGGATTTCATGTCTTCTAACCAATAACCGATGACCCATCATCAAACAAAATCTTAAAAACGGATACAAGGAATCATGAAACCCAGATTTGGATTGGTTATCGGCTTTTGGCGATTGGTTATTGCCTGATGACTGCCTGCCTCACCGGCGAGGCAGGTTTCCTGGAACCTGTTTATTTGTTTATAGCTAGTCCATCTCTCTGAGGCACGCCGGCAGTTGTTTGTTCTTCCGGTGATACGACACACAGGCGCAACACTCCCCTTTGCGGGGACAAAGATCGTAATCACACGGGCATTCGGATGCGTTTCGCTCGCTGTTCTGACATTTCATGCCTTCTCGTCTCCTTCAATTTTACCTTTGCGGACCCGGACATCGGCCGGCCCGAAAAAGCAAACAGGTTGTTCATCAACAGGTGTTTTTCTATTAAAAGGAGGGAACCGCCCTTTCTTCATTTTGTTGCAGCCTGCCGGCAACAATCCGGCAGACATAAAGCATGTAATCTTGCCTTAAGGTCTTTGAGTCTTTTTTTCAGACGCATCTTCTGAAAAAAATTAGCATAGTCAAAGATAAGCCTGCCGCGCAGATGATCGATCTCGTGCTGCAAGGCCCGCGCCAGAAGATCCATGGCGACCATGACAATCTTCTCGTTCTTTTCATTCAGGCCCATGACCTTGATCTTTCTGGCACGCCTCACCTTGACGTAAATCCCGGGGAGGCTCAGGCACCCTTCTTCTACGACGGCCGATCCCCATTTTTTCAATATCCTCGGATTGGCCAGGGCCACCGGCCCTTCCCCGACGTCGACGATCACCAGCTGCTTATTCAAACCTACCTGGGGCGCCGCCAGGCCGACCCCTCCCGCGCACCGCATCACCTCTTCCATCTGCGAGAAGATCTGCATCTCCTGCGGACCCACGCCCTCTACGGGCCGGGACCTGCGGCGCAAAACGGCGTCACCGTAATAATGTATTTTTAATTTTATTGGAAGGGTCGACATGAACAACTTTCATCTTTGTGTTTTTAGCCTCGGTATCGGGCACGAGAGCGTAGGCCAGAATGATGATCTCATCCCCCTCGCATCCGGACCTTGCCGCCGGACCGTTGAGGCACATCTCTCCGGTCCCTTTTTTCCCCGCGATCGCATACGTCTCGATCCGCGAACCGTTATTCATATTCAGGACCTCGACCTTTTCGCCGGGAAGGATGTCGGCAGCCTGCAGAAGGTCCGTATCAACGGCAATGCTCCCTTCGTAATGCAGGAGCGCTCCGGTAACCCTGGCCCTGTGAATCTTCGATTTACACATGATCCTGTACATTTCTCCCTCTCTTTTGGCGTCGGCCGCGATGCCTATGAATTGACCACATGAAACGCCTGTTTGGCGATCATCAGCTCTTCATTGGTCGGGATCACCAGGACCTTGACCTTCTTTTTGCTCAGGAATTCAAAGAGCCCTTTGGTGATCCGTTGACGAACGTGCGCCTCGTTCTCGCCGATTCCCGCCGTAAAGACAATGGCATCCACGCCGCCCATGGCGGCGATGTAGGAACCGATGTACTTTTTAATCCTGTAGGTGAAGATATCGAAGGCCAATTTTGCCCTGTGATGGCCTTCTTTTGCGGCATTCCAGATCTCCCGCATATCATTGCTTAAACCCGAAATTCCTTTGAGGCCGCTTTTGTAATTCAGAACGCGGTCGATCTCTTCCAGGCTCGTCTTCTCCTTGCCTGCCAGGAAGATCACGGAAGCCGGATCAATATCCCCGCAGCGCGTCCCCATGACCAATCCTTCCAGGGGCGTAAAACCCATGCTGGTATCAACCGACTGGCCGTGTTTGACGGCCGTGATGCTGCAGCCGTTGCCCAAGTGGCAGGTAATAAGCCTTAATTTCCTTAAGGGCTTCTCCAAGATGCGCGCCGCCTCGTGGGCCACATACTGGTGGCTCGTGCCGTGAAACCCATATTTTCTTAAGTTGTATTTTTCATAATACTCGTAAGGCAATCCGTAAATATAGGCATGTTCCGGAAGCGTCTGGTGGAACGCCGTGTCGAAAACCGCGACCTGCCTGGTGTCCGGCAGGATCGCCTGGCAAGCTTCCACGCCGGCGTAGTTTGCGGGATTATGCAAAGGCGCAAGTTCAAAACATTCGCGGATCTTGGCCATGACTTCCGACGTGATCAAAGTCGGTTTTTTAAACTCGACGCCGCCGTGGACAATGCGGTGGCCGACGACCCAGATTTCTTTAAGGTCTTTGATCTTGGCGTCGCGGCCGCTGGTCAGGTTCTGCAGGACGAGCTGAATACCCTCCCGGTGGTCGTGGACGTTGGAATCCTTGTGCCCGATCTTCTCGATGAGGCCTTTTGTCAACAACCTGAAAGACGCGCCATGATCGCCGTTCTTGACGGCATTAAAAAGACGATACTTGATCGAAGAGCTTCCGGAATTGATCACCAGGATCTTGCGCGAGATCATATCCCCTCGCCTTCGACCGCATACTGACACCGGATCGCCGTGACGGCCGTGCAGTCCACGACGTCTTCCCAACTGCAACCTCGGGACAAGTCGCTGCAAGGTTTGACCAAGCCCATCAACAGCGGCCCCAGGGCTCGGCCGTTGGCTAATCGCTCGACAAGCTTATAGGCAATATTGCCCGCCTCCAAATTAGGAAACAAAAGAATGTTCGCATCCCCCTGAATGGGGCTGCCGGGATTTTTATGTTTGGCGACCTCGGGCACGATGGCCGCATCCACCTGCAATTCTCCGTCGACCAAAAGATCCGGTGCCATTTCGTGCAACATGGCCGTCGCTTCGCGAATCCTCTCCACAAAACGCCCGGTAGCCGACCCCTTGGTAGAATAGCTCAACATGGCTACTTTCGGCGTGATCCCCAGGACCTTGCGGCCCAGGTCGGCCGTCGAAAGGGCGATCTGGGCCATCTGACGCGTTGTCGGATCCGGGATGATGCCGCAATCCGCAAAAAGAAACGTCCCTCCCTCACCGTAGGAAGAGTTTGGAACCGTCATAATAAAACAACTCGATATGGTCGCGATCCTTCGGTCCACGCCCAGACAATACAGGCCGGCCTTGGCGACATCCGGCGTCGTCGTATCTGCTCCGGCGACAAAACCATCCGCCAGGCCCTGGCGGACCATGAGCGCTCCATAGAAGACAGGCTGCGAGACAGTCTGTTGCGCCTCTTCCCTGGAAATCCCTTTATGTTGACGCAATTGATAATATGATTCCGTGTACTCCTCGATCTTCTTGGGATCGAGCCTTCCCTTCTCAAGCAAAACAACCTTCGCGATCCCTTCCTTCTCCAGGAACTCTGCGGCACGGCGAACGCGCGGATCGTGCCCCTCCGGCAAAACAATCGTCTTTGATTGTTTTTTCGCTTTCTCTCTGATCAGCGCTATAGCGTCCATTGGTCCTGAGCCTCCGATAAATAATAGGCACTTTGGCTGCGACGATTTTGGAGCGAGACAAGGAGTGAGGACGCCGGCGTAGTCGCAGCACTACGCCAAGGACGAACGACGAAGTCGCAGCCCAAAAGCGACCAGCCCCCACTACTAAAAAATAATCATTATCTTATTTCCAACACAAAACTATATTACAACAAAAAATATTTCGGCTTAAACTCTTTGGCGATATTTTTTAACTGGCTGGCCCAACGGGGAGGCCCATCTTTGGCCTGCTGTCTGCGTTGCTCCTCCTCGACGTGTCAATGAAGGACACGCCATCGTCGTCGCGCCTTGCATCAGTCTCAAACCTGGGCCTCCAAATGCCACCTATTTATCGGAGACTCAGGACAATAACTCCTCTATTTTGGCCGCCAGTTCCTGCTTGGCGACGGCCCCGACGATCTGCTCGACAACCTTTCCATCCTTGAAGAACATCAATGTCGGGATGGACATAACACCGTAAGCCGATGCCGTCTTGGACCCTTCGTCCACATTAAGCTTTGCGACCTTGACCCGCCCCTGAAATTCATCCGCTATCTCTTCAACGACCGGCGCGACCCGGCGACAAGGCCCGCACCATTCCGCCCAAAAATCGACCAGGCACGGGGTCTTGGATTCCAGGACCTCTTTCTTGAAATTTTCATCGCTCAGATGGACCGCTCCCATGGGGCCTCCTTAACCTTAAAGTGACTCAAAAATTGTGAAAATTGCTGCATGTCATCAAGATGGATTCATTGGAGGGATATGACGCAAGGCGCGCTCGTCGTGCTTCCTGTCCAAAAAAATCTTATATATTATAACAAATATCCCCAAAAAAGAAATAAAAAAAGCGCTTCTTGTGAAGCGCGGCAAAAACCAACCTTCTCATCCGATTTTTCTCCGAATAGAGACGACTGCCGGTCTTATGGAGCCTCGGATATCCTCAAGGATGTCTGAGGACGAACAGGCGCACGAACAATTTCATGCCCAGGTCGATCGCCTTCAATCCGCCCCAACAGCACAACAAGACGATGACCACCGTGATGACATATGCCAGGATCTCCGCCGGTTTGCTGCGTCTTTCATCCGGCGTATCGCGGCGCGGCTCTCTTTCAGATGCGGTTTCCACGTCCCGCCCCCTGTCTTAAAAACGGACCAGACGGCCCTACCGTTGAAGGCCATCGCCTACCGATCGTCCATCCCCGGGAAGACCTTCTTCCAGCGATACCCGCCGGACGCCTCTCTAAAACCAAGATCAAAAAGCTCCCGCATTTCAACAGGATCGAAAGGCTCTTTTGTCTTTGAAGGGTGACTATACAAAACGATCTTCTCGTCACCAAGCGCCCGGACGCACAATCAGTGTTTGACGAATTTCTTTTCGAAACGGACCAGATACCAGAAAACAACGGGAACAAGGATAAACGTGAACACGATCGAAGCGAGCATGCCGCCGGTCATGACACCGCCCATGGCCCTCTTGGCTTCCATGACCGACCAGAGCTGCGGCAAGACGCCCAGGATGATCGCGATGGATGTCATCATGATCGCCCGGAATTTCTCAGTAGCCCCGATCCACAGCGCTTCCTTGACCGGCACACCCTCCCTTATTTTGATCAAGGCATAATCCAGAAGCAATATCGCATTATTGACCACCATGCCCACGAGCATGACGATACCCATCATCGACGCGATATTGACGGATAGGCCCAGGAAGAACAAACCCAGGATGATCCCGATCAGCGAGGTCGCGACCGTCGTCATGATAGCCATAGGATAGGCGATCAACGAATTCATAAGGGCGCAAAGCAGCATGAACGTCAGGATAACACCAAGCACGAACGCCTTGCCAAGTTCACGGGTCGCTTCGTCCATGTGTTCCGCATTCCCTGCATAACGATAGCCATAGCCTTCGGGGAATTGTATGGCCTTGAACCGCTTGTCAAGGACACCGCTGACCACACCCATCGAGCTCTTGCCCAGGAAACCGTCCAGATGGATGACCCTCACCCTGTCGCGATGACGGATCATGGGAACGGTCTTGTCGATCACGAGCGTGCCAAGCTCATCCAAAGGGATCAACCCTTTACGCGAAAGCACGGATATGACCTTGATGTCATCGGCCTCCTGCGCGTAGGCGTCGTTCAACTCGATATTGATCTTGTACTCCTCGCCTTTTTCCTTATACGTATTCGTATCTTCTCCGTACACCGACGACCGGAAACTTGTCCCTACGGTCGCGGCCGTGAGCCCGTACTCTGCGATCTTTTCCTGCAGGGGCTTCAGGCGGACTTCATCGCTGGGAAATTTGTAAGACAAAATAACGCTCTTGAAATAGCCGCTCTGCTCCATCAAGCCCTTCATCTGCTGGGAAAGCCCTATCATCGTATCGTAATCAATGCCGTAGAGGTCGATGGCCACATCTCCGGTGCCGGCCTCGGCAGACATACCCCGGTCATAACTCACCTCGACATCGGGGATCGCGGCGATAAATTTGGTCAGCTCGTCTATGATCTCCGTATCCGCTCTCTTCCTGTCTCTTAAAGGCACAAGGTCCAGCGTGATCTTGGCATTCTCGACCCCGTTCTCTCCGATGTTGGTCAGATACGATTTCTTCTCCGGGACCTTCTCGAGATATCCCTCCACCAGCCTGCAGGCCTCCAGGGTGCGTTCGATCGTAGAGCCTTGCGGCAAGACCATATTGATGACGAACTGGTCCTCATCGGATTTCGGAGAAAAGTCGCTCTCTAAAAACGGCACCAGCATCAGCGACCCGAAAAATAACAAAACAACTGAAATAATGGTCGCCTTGGGATATCGAAAGATGAGATCAAAGATATGCTTATATTCCTTTTTCAAAAATTCCATGCCGGCATCGATACCTTGACGTATCCAAAGCAATGGAGCGAATAATGCCTCCAAGACAACGTGGGGATCTCCGGCGCCCGCTTTCTTGTCTTTCTTGGGCCGCAGGAGCGCGGCGCACAACATAGGAGTCAGGGCAAAAGAAGCCAGCAATGAAAATAACGTGGCGTAGACAACCGTTAAGCCGAAAGACTTCATGAACACGCCGACGATCCCGCTCATCATGGACAACGGCATAAACACAACAAGATTGGTGCCGGTGGCTGCGATAATAGGGACAAAAACTTCCTGGGTACCCTCGATAGCGGCTTTCTCAGGGTCATCGGAACGTTCAAGATGCACCAGGACGTTCTCAATGATGACGATGGCATTCGAGATCAGCGTCCCAAGCACCGATGCGATAGCAAGCAAGGTCAGCATGTTGATCGAGAACTTCGACATCCACATGGGGAACAAAGTCGAAATAATGGAAGTGGGGATAATGATGCAGGCGATAAAAGCGATGTCCCACCTGCCTATAAAAAGATAAAGGATAGCGGCTGTCAGCAAAAGACCGACAAAAATATTCCAAATCGTCGTATGGGTCTCATCGACGATAAACGTCGTCGTGTCCGTCGCTACATCGAGGCTGACACCGCGGGGCAGGATCGCCCTGAATGCATCCAGCCTGCGCCTCAATTCCCCGGCAATAGACACCGCGTTACCGTCGGAGGCTTTATTGATGGAAAGACCGACCACCTCTTGGCCGTTATACCTCGCCATGGAATCGATCTTCTTGTAACTGTCTTCAATGGTCGCAATATCTTCCAAAAGACAGCTGGAACCGTCGGAAGAAACCAGCTTCATCCGCGCTATCTCATCGATACTCTCGAATTCCCCTGTAAACCTGGCCCCGAGCGAATTAAAACCCTTCTCCAGGGCGCCGGCAGGGATATTCATGTTTTTCACGAGCATCGCATTGACCACTTCACCGATGCTGATGTAATACTGTTTCATCAGCATAGGGTCGAGCCAGACATTGATCTGCCTCTTCTTGCCGCCATAGACATCGACCTTGGCGACGCCCGCGATAGAAGAAATCTTGGTCTTTAAGGTCTTATCGGCGTATTCATAGAGATCGCGTCCGTCCAGCGAGTCGCTCGAAAGCACCAATTCCATGACAGGCACGATCAAGGGGTCATACTTCTCAATGATAGGTTTTTCGATTGAATCGGGCAGATCGTTCAAGATCGCATCCACCTTGTCCTTGACCTCGATGGACTTGACATTGACGTCTGCCTCGATGAGAAATTCAATGGAAATAAAAGCCAGGCTTTCATAGGCATGGCTTTTGATCTTTTTGATCTCGGAAATCTCGGCCACCACATCTTCGATCTTTTTAACGACCAGGGTCTCCACTTCCAGCGGCGTGGCTCCTGGATACGTCACCGAAACCGTTACAATGGGAAAATCCATCTTCGGCGTCTTCTCGATCGGCAGGTTGGCATAGCTGTAAATGCCCAAGACCACGAATACCAAAACGAACATGATGGTGGTAATCCGATGTTTTACAAAAAAGGCAATCATCGTCCTATATCCTCTTCCTGTACACGGAACCTGTTTCGCGCCCCACGATGTTCACTTTATCGTCCCCCTCTAACAGATCCTGGCCCCTGAGCACGACCAGGTCTCCGGACTCGACCCCTTCAACGATAAGAGTCCCGTAGCCGTTACGGGAACCAATCCTTACATTGATCTTCTTTGCCTTCCCCTCCTCGACGATCCACACATACGAGCCATCTTTAGAGATATCGATGATATCGTTAGGCGCGACGAATGCAGAGACGAGCGTTTGTGTTTGCGCAAAAAGGACGGGCCTCGAACCGGACGCGCCTGAAAAATTGCTGAAACCCACCGTGACCGGGAACATCCCCGTATCCATATCAAGTTCCTGGCCGATCTCTGAGATCGCGCCGCAAGGGATCCCGCCGTCGGCCGTGGCATAGACCGCCTGGCCCTGCGCAAGCTTGTCCTTGATATCCCCGGTGACAAACCCGGCGCCCGATCCATCCTGTCCGATAATAACGGTAAATTTGGTATACACGGGAACATCAACCGCCGCCATCTCCTTGACCACCACCGGCTTGCCATTCCGCTCCCACTCGGAAACGAAACTGACGATCTGGCGGCCGCGGTCAAGCTGCACGAGGGCGATCCTGACAAACACGGCCATGAGGCCAAACAAGAGTATCGCCGCGTATGCCCTGGCCCTCGGATTAAGATTCTTTAACGTTATTCCCTGCATTGAATTTCTCCGCGATCAGCTTTTCTATCCTTGCTAAAGTGATATTAATATTGAACAATGTCATCTCTTTATTCAGTCTCTGGTTGGTCAAAAGGAGCTCCGCGTCATTCAGATCGGTTAAGGTCACCTGGCCAGAAGCAAACATCTCCTGCGTCTGCTTAAACGACTCTTGCGCCAGGTCAACCGCCTCGATATTTGCCTTAAGGTTATTTTTGTACTGATCGTATTCCAAAAATGCTTTTTTAAGCTCCAGGAGATGATTGCGCCATGCTTGTTTCTTTCTAAGAACAGCGATATTTTTATCCGCCCTGGACTGGTAAAGTTGCGCCTGCTTCAATCCGCCTTCCCAGATCGGAATATCCACCTTAAAACCCGCCAGGGAATAATTCTCCAAATTATTGCCGTTCGGGAAAGAATGGCCGTTCGAGCCTCCGGCATAACCCCAGGCAGAAAAAGCGGATACAGTCGGGAACAGAGCGGCGATTTTGCTTTTGACCGTTGCATCGACCGATTCAACGGTCTTATCAAGGCTTTTAAGAAACGGCTCTCTCTCGGCCATGACGGCAACGATCGTATCGTAATTGAATTCTTCGTATTTTTCCTTAAAATCCCCCTCAAGCGCGATCTCGCAGTTCGGATCGGCATCAATGAGTTTCTTTAAGG
>JAQUOM010000008.1 GCA_028717105.1 Candidatus Omnitrophota bacterium | reverse complement strand
CATCGCTAATCCAGAATGGCCAAATCGTCCCTGTGGACGACCTCTTTTTTTCCTTTGGCCAGTTTGATCTAGATCAATTCCGAAGACGAAAAATTGAACTTCCCTCTGGCAAAACACACGCCTTTGATATCGCAGATATCAACCGCCTGGCCGGCCTTAAAATCGCCCTCGACCCCCTTGACGCCGGGAGCCAGAAGGCTGCGACCCTGGGTTGTCAAGGCCGCCCGGGCGCCTTCATCGACAATAATTCTCCCCTTGACCTGCGCCTCGAAAGCGATCCAGTGCTTTTTGGCGCCGGTAAAATTGGCGACGGAAAACCGCGTGCCGTCGTGTTCCTCTCCCGGAGCGAAACCGGCCCTGAGCGGACTTTTCAGGCCATGGGCCAGGATCACGGGAATTCCGGCATTGGTCGCAATGCGCGCCGCTACAATCTTGGTCGACATCCCGCCCACGCAGCCCATCTTGTCCGTACCGCAGGCCAGACGTTCAATCTCAGGCGTGATCGACGCCACTTCCTTTAAAAGATGGCTGCCCGTACCGGACGATTTATCAAAACGCTCATACAAACCATCAATATCGGAAAGGATCAAAAGACCATCGGCCTCTACCGCAGCCGCCACACGGGCCGAAAGCGTATCGTTATCGCCGAACTTGATCTCCTCGGTCGAGACCGCATCGTTTTCATTGATAACCGGAATGACACCGTGACGAAGGAGGGTATTAATCGTGCCGCGGGCGTTCAAATAGCGCTGACGGTCGTGAAAATCTTCCCGGGTGATCAGGATCTGGGCGCACTTTAGTCCGTGCTTCGCGAACTCAGAAGCGTAAGCCTGCATGAGGATATTCTGCCCCGCGGCGGCGGCGGCCTGAAGTTCAGCCAGGGCGGTCGGCCGTTTTTTGAAACCCAGGACCGACAGGCCGCTGGCAACCGCGCCCGAAGTCACCAAAATCACTTTTTTTCCTTCCCGGACAAGGCCGGAAATGCCACAGACGATCTTCTCTAAATCTTCAGGGACGATCAAGCTTCCGCCGCCTGTCAAAAGGCTGGAACCGACCTTAATAACGATCTTTTGAGAGTTGTTTGCTGATTTCTTCAAGCAGCCCCTCCAGGCCTTCTCCCTGCAAGGCAGAAACAGGAATGATCTTTTTACGATAACGGGCCCGGAACGCTTTCAAGTTCTCCCGGGCCGTCTCCAGATCCATCTTATTAGCGACAATGATCTGCTTCTTATCGGCGAGCTCCTCGGAAAAAGCCTCCAATTCGTCATTGATGATACGGAAGTCTTCGCGAGGATCGCGGCCGTCGACACCGGCCATATCGACAAGGTGCACCAGGATTTTCGTCCTCTCCACGTGCTTGAGGAACTTATCCCCCAGTCCCTTGCCTTTATGGGCGCCTTCAATCAGGCCCGGAATGTCCGCTACGATAAAATCCTCGTCACGGTCTTCGAGTTTGACCACGCCCAGAGTCGGCGCCTTTGTCGTGAACGGATAGCTGGCGATCTTCGGCGTCGCGTTGGAGATCTTCGAAATCAAAGTCGACTTCCCGGCATTGGGAAAACCTACAATACCGACATCGGCGATCAGTTTCAGGTTAAAACCGATATTCTTTTCTTCGCCGGCCCGGCCCAACTCGGCGTCACGGCGCCGGCTGTTGCCGTGGCCTCCCCGGCCACCCCGGGCAACAACCACCTCAATACCGTCCAGGTTCAAATCCCGGATCAGGCAATCCGTATCAAGGTCCATGACAACCGTCCCGACCGGCACGCGCACAAGGTTATCTTCCCCCCTGGCGCCCGCCTTATCGTTACTGGAACCATGCTTACCGTTTTGGGCCTTGAAATGCCTCTGATATTGAAAATCCAGAAGCGTATAGATCGTCTTGTCCGCCTTCAAAACGACATCGCCGCCATCGCCGCCATCGCCGCCGTTCGGCTTGCCGTGTTCGACCCTGGTATCCCTGAAATAGCTCTGACAACCGTTCCCGCCGTTCCCGGCCTTAACATGTATTTTCGCTGTATCAATAAACATAACCACCGGTCACCCGTCACCAGAAAAAAGCTTTTACTGGTGCCTTGGTGATCTTGCTAGCCTGCTGTAATCTCTTTAATCCTGACTTGCGTCAGGTCCTGTCTGTGGCCGCGCAGCCTGCGGGAACTTTTGCGGCGCCGATACTTGAAAGATATCGATTTGGGACCACGGATCCCGCCCAAAACTTCTGCGGTTACTTTGGCGCCCTTAAGATAGGGCTGGCCGACAGAAACCTTGTCGCCGTCGCCGACCATGAGCACGTTCTGAAACGTCACATCTTTCTTATTATCGATGAGCTCTATTGCCAGGACATCCCCTGCGTTCACCTTATACTGCTTTCCGCCTGTTTGAATCACTGCGTACATAGTATCCGCTCCTTAAGTAGACAGTAGTTAGTAGATAGTCGTCTGTAACAACAATAACATCTTAATTATCAGAACTTTAATATTTGCAAGAGTTTTTGCCTGTTTTGAAAATATGCAAAAACCCTGAAAGACGTTTAATATAACATACAGCGCCCGAAACGTCAATCTTTACTTAAAAAGGCGGCGATCAGCTGATCTGCACCTTTTCAATATGAAAGCTGGCGTTGGTTTTGACATCAGCCCGGACGCCGAAGCGCCGGCAGAGGCTGCGCAAGGCCTGGAAATTCTCGTTATTGAGGCTTGACGCAACATCCGGATGGACCTCGATCGTGGCCTTCCTGGCCTTGTTCTTCAGGATGTGCGTCTTGAGCTCCCTGAGAGCCGTCAGCGCGATGGAAAACGCCGACTTGACCTTTCCCTTCCCCTGGCAATACGGGCAATCCTTATAGGAGATGCTTTCCAGGGTCCTGTGTGTGCGCTCTCGTGTCATCTGGATCAAACCCAGCTTGGAGATCCCCAGGACATCGGTCTTGGCGCGGTCGCTGGACAAGGCGGACTTGAAAACATTGATCAACTCGCGCCGGTGCTTTTCCTCCATCATATCGATAAAATCGATAACGATGATGCCGCCGACGTCGCGCAGTCTCAACTGGCGGGCGATCTCCCTGGCGGATTCGCAATTCACGGAAAAAGCCATCTGCTCCTGTGAAATATTCTTCTTACGGAATTTTCCAGAATTAACATCGATAACGGTCAGGCCTTCTGTCGGCTCGATAACGACATAGGCGCCGCTCTTGAGGAAAACCTTAATGGCATAGAGCTTCTCGATCTCCCCCTCAATCCCCTTTTTCTCAAAAAGGGGCGTATTCTCCCTGTAGAATTTCACCGCGTTGCTTAACCGCGCCATGTAAGACCTGACAAACCGAAGGACCCGCCTGAATTCATCTTTTGAGTCCACCCAGATGGAATCGATCTCTTCATTGAAATAATCACGCAGCATCCGCAGGGCCAGGTCGTAATCTTCATAGATCAAAAAAGGTGCGTTGCGCCTGTGGCCGGCCTTCTCGATACGGTCCCAGAGACGCAGAAGGAGCTGAAAATCGCGCTGGACCTCCTTATCCGTAGCCCCCCAGGCTACCGTACGGACGATCACGCCCATATGCTCGGGGACCTTGAGCCCCCCAAGGATCGATCGCAGACGCTGGCGCTCGGCATCATCGGAGATCTTTTTGGAAACGCCGAAATGCCTTTCAAAAGGCATAAGCACCAGATACCGGCCGGGAAGGCTGATATGCGTCGTGAGACGCGGCCCCTTGGTCCCAAAAGGTTCTTTGGTCACCTGGACCATCAATTCCTGGCCCTCCTTGAGATGCTGGTTCTCCGGCCGCTTCCCGTTACTTTCCTTGTTGAGATCCAACTCATCTAAGTCCATGGCCATCGATAAGGTATCGTTCAAATACAGAAAACCGTTCTTCTCCATCCCGACGTTGACGAATGCGGCGCCAACGGACGGAACGATGGTTTCCACGCGGCCCTTGTAAATGTTCCCCAGGATCGTCCGGTCCTGGGCGCGTTCCACAAAATAATTTTCCAGCTTCCCATCTTCCAGGATCGCCACGCGCCGTTCCTGGTGTTCGTGATTGATAAGAATTTCCTTCTTTTTCACTTCATGCCTCCTTTAATAAGCGCACAATTTTCCGAGCTAGAAAACGATACAAAGGGTAGGTGCCAAGGATCAAATTTCTGCCTGACCGGCAGGCAGGCGGCCTGACACCTTATGCCGCCTAACGGCGGCATAAAGGGCGGTCTCACTTGACTGATAAATCCCTCAAAAATTTTACCCCGTGAATCACCACGCCGGCCGGCAGTTCTTTCTGCCAGCGCTGCCGGATCTCGTCTTCCTGCCGGCGTTCCTTCAAGATAATTTCTCCTGTCTCTCGCTGGGCCTCCACACCCAGCTTGACAGCCTGATGAAGTTTGATCTTTAAATGTGGATGAAACCCTTCCGTCAGGGCCACGGGGAGATCCGCCCGGCGAGCCGCCCGTCCAAAGAGACGCAAAAGATCCAAATGAGAGATAAAAATGCTGCGCCCGCCCTTGCCGAATTCAAACAGATATTTGAATTTTTCCTGCCCCATAAAGAACGCCCCTTAAAGGACCTCTTTAAACGCTACCCGAAAACAAACATGGCACCGGAATAAATCCCGACAAAACCGGCGCGATCTTTTCGCCTTTCAATCCTGTGCGATGCGCAAAAAGACAAAAAAACCCCGCACGCCTCCTGCGAATGTGCGGGGTCTCCCGTCGAACAATCGGATTTTTGATAAAGATAGAGGCCGGCGTCGTATTACGGAGCGGCTTGGCGGAAGCCAAGACTCTTCTCCAGCGTTGCCAGCTCTTCACCCGTTAACTCCCTGTCGTCAACGATATGGGCCGTGATAAAAATCAAAAGCTCAATCTTTTCCGTGTCGACAGTCGTTCTTTCAAAAAGTTTTCCGATAAAAGGGATCTTCCTTAAAAAAGGAACCCCCTGCACACTTTCGTCTTTCTGGTCCTTGATCAATCCGCCGATGACGATCGTCTCGCCGGACTTCATTAACACCTGTGTCTGCGCCTCACGGGTCGTAATGCGCGGATACCTGTTCTCGATTAACGTGCCCTCATCCGTTACGGCCGGATGAACGATCATATTGATATAATCCCTGCCTTTGCCGCTCACCTGCGGGATAACATTAAGCTGAATACCGATATCCTTATAGGATTCCAGGGAGACGTCAACCGTCGTGGACGTATCCGAACTCTTGGTCGTCGAAACGATCGGAAACTGTTCTCCGATAAGGATCGTCGCTTCCTGGTTATCAAGGGTCAGGATGCTCGGGGCCGACAGGATATTGGTCGCTACATTTTCTTCCAGGGCATGGATCGTGATCTCAAACTGCGAACCGCTGAGTTTCTGAAACACGAAATTCATGCCTGTATTGGCTGTCGTAATGGCCGTCGCCTGGGGGCTGAATGCCGCCGGCGTAATGCCGACGCCGCCATAAGAATGTCCGCCCGCCTTGAGGGACTGTGTGATCGAATCAGTCGTCACAGCCGTGCTGGACGAGGACCCTGCGCCGCCTGTCGCGAAATCAACACCGATGTCACGCAGTTTATCCAGGCTGACCTCCACGATCCGCGTCTCGATCAACACCTGCTTCGGCTTGACATCGATGGACTTCAAAACCTCTTTGATCCGATCCAGGACAGGCGGAATATCGGAAATGATCATTGTCTTGGAACGGCTGGTCGATCCGATGGTCCGGCTCTTCTTCTCAGAAAATGCGCCGCCGAAACCCCAGCCGGCCTGACCCGTGATCTGCAGGATCGTGATCTTGCCGCGGGGAGACAATTGAGGTTCAATGGCCTTCTGGGCGTCGATGGCATCGATATACTGCAGGATCACAACCTCCGTTGTCACAGGCTGAACCTGGGCAAGGTCTTGCTCCATCTTCCTCTGCGCCGTCAGTTTTTCTAAAGGCGCCACCATGATGATGTTACCCTGCTTATCATAGGCATACCCGTATGTCTTCAAAATAACATCCAGGGCTTTCTCCCATGGAACATCCGTAATGCGCACATTCACCGTTCCAGCAACTTCCGGGCTCGCCACGATATTGACACCGCTCTTATAAGAGATCACTTTCAGGACATCGCGGATATTGGCCTCCTTGAAATCCAGCGTGATCAGGTCGGACTTCGGCATCTCTTCCTCTACGGTCTCTCCAGCAGACTCAACCGCGGCATCGACCGCAGGAACTTCAAGGATATCCACGGCGACCGGCGCAGTCTCCTGAGACACCCCTGTTTCTTCATTGGCTGTCACTTCTGCGTTCATCGTCTCCGGCTGCTGGGCGATCCCAAAACCGCAAACCGCGAAAAGAAAAAAAACAGCCAGACACATCCGGTAAAACATCGGCCGTTTCATCAATATCCCTCCCTTCGTAACTCCAATTCCATCCTCTGGTTGTCTTTGATAACGACGACCTTGTTAGGTTCAATCTTGCTGACGACGGCACCTGCGACCGATTCTCCCACCTTAAGCAATTCGCCGTTGATGATGACCATCGAGTCCCCTTTCGGGTCAAACATGATCCCTTCCAGCTGGACCGTGTTTTCTTCTTCTTCTTCGAGATTGATCAAATAGCCGGCCGGCGACACCAAGGGCACAAAAGGATCGCGCTTTCCCTGAGGCGTATAGGAATACTTCTGGTCCTGCGCCTTGACCGCATGGACGCCGCCCCAGAAGGCCGCCGCCGCCAAACCTGCCGCAACAATCAACCCGTATGATAAACGACCCTGATGCATATTTTAACCTTTTCGGACCGCAACTTCAATAACCATTGTGATCGCCTGCTCCATATAATCGCGGGCGTCCGTCCTGATCTCAACACTGCTGATCTCAAAAAAATTAGGCGCGTTCTCCAAAAAAGCCACAAAACGCCCAAACTGATGGTAACCGCTCCTGGCGTTCAAAGCGATCTTCTCCCTGAAGATCTTCTCCTCCTGTTTTCCGTCGACGGAGATCGTGACGGCTTTGGCCATGGCCTGCACATCCGGGATCGGCTTGATCCTGGTCAACTCGACACCGCTGACATCGGCGAACTTCGACACCGTCTCCAGGATCGTCGGGATACTCTCCTGCGGAGGTATCTGTTTCCCAAGCGTCGCTTCTTCCGTTTTCATATTTTCCAGGCGTGTCCGGTACGTGGCGGCGAATTGAACATCCAGCGCGGCATTCTTATATTCATTTTTGAGGGTCCGCGCCTCCTTAAACATACGCCCGACCTGGCCGATCTGTCCGCGGAGAAGAAATGCCGCATCCAGAAAAAAAATGGACGCCGCGATCACCATGATCGCCTTGGGATTATGTTTCAAATTCCTGAAGAACTCAAACAGTTCCTCGTTGGAGGGCGTCTTCATAAAACCTCTTGGTTTTCAAATGATCGATTCGCGCCGATTTTTTAAAATCTGCCATCGGAAAGCGCCGGATTTTTCAACGCTTTTATTTTTTCAACTCCCCATTCAAAATATAATCGACGACATCATAGGTCTTGATCGAACGTCTTTGGACCGACCCGAGTTCGATCCTGGAAAAAGCCTCGGCAAATGTCTTGTTGTTTTTGAGATTCTGCAAAAACTTCCCGATAATCGTCATTTCGTTCTGCGTCAGGGAAATAACCGTCCCCTGGATCATCAGGGTGCTGCCGGACAAAGAAAAACGCTCCATCCATAGCCCCTTCGGGACCGCAGCGCTCAGGCCGGACAAAAGCTCCGTAAAACTGACATGCCGGGTCACGACCGTTTTCAAAGCATTGACTTTTGCCTCCATCCCCTTGATCTCTGCCTTAGTCTTGGCAGCCTCTTTGGCCTGGACCGATATCTTGTTCAAGTTGCCGCGCAACGCCATGACCTGGATCTTTTTCATCGAGGCCAGACCGAACAAGAGCAGATGGAACAGAACCAGGCCGACAAAACCCAGGATGAGATACGTCTTATAAGGCAGAACGATTTTTCTTTCAGCCTTGCGGAACTGCCGGGGAAGGAGATTAATGGTGATCATGATTCTCCCGCAATGCCAATCCAAGAGCGACCGCCAACAGACCGCTATCGGCCGCGAAGGCCTGCCGATCTATGCCCTCGCCAAGCCGCAGTCGCTCGCCATACGCCAGATGTTTAACATCGACGGCCAAGGCGTGCTCCAGATATTCCCGAACTCCATAGAGACGGCTCGCCCCGCCCGTGATCAAAACAAGCCCCACGGCCTTGTCCCCCCGCGACTCAAAATAATCCAGGGACACGCGGATCTCGGAAGTCAGATTGCTTAAAACAGGGTCCCACGCGGCCGACACCTCTTCTTCGCGGCCGCTCGGTCCGCATTTGAGCTTCTCGGCTTCCGCAAAATCAAGCTCCAGCACTTCGGCGATCTTTTTGGTAAAGTCGTCGCCGCCGACGAAGATATCGCGGCTCAAAAACGGCTGTCCGTCCACAAAAATATCCATATTACAACTTGTCTTTCCCATATTGATCACAGCGCAGCACGGCTCGCCCTTGCCCTGGGAGATGATTTCCGAGTAAAAGTTGGCGAGTGCCAGCGCATCCAGATCCATGGCCCTGGTCCTCAAACCCATCTCCTGGGCAATGCCGAATTTTTTCTGGATCAGCTCATTTTTTGCCGCCGCAATCAAGACGCTCATCTTCGCCTTGTCTTTCATCTCGCCGGCAACGACATAATCCGTTACCACCTCCGCCATAGGGAACGGCACATACTTCTCAATCTCAAATTTCATCGAGGATTCTAACTCGGACTTGCTCATGGCGGGCAGTTCTACATACCGCGTCACGGAACCCTGGCCGCTGACCGAAAGGACACAGCAAGCGTCCTGGGGGGCCCCGGCATTCGACAGGGCCCGGCTCAATGCGTCGCGTACGTTCTTTTGATCAACCCTCTCAACGGCATAAGCCAGAAGGGTGAAAGGTTTCTTCGCCGTATCCAGGCGACATATCTTGACAGCATCCGTGCCGATATCCATGCCCCACGTCCCATGGTCGACCTCTGGCTGGGGCATGTTTTTCCTGATCAGACCCCTGACGGACGCCAAAGACTCATCAAGCTGATGTTTCAACTGTTGAGGGTCCATCTTCATTAAATCATTCCCCTTGACATCGAATAAACACAGCGGCATGCCGGCTCTAACAGGCCGCGCCTCTCATATTAATAAATCTATATTAATGGCATTACAGCAAAAGTCAACGGAATTTAAGCACATTACCCCGCTCCAGAAAGCCCCGGGTTCCTGCCTGGGAATGGAGGTGCCAAGCCCGAAGGGCTTTCGGTGCAGGGTTTCGCTTGCACCGAACAAAAAAGAAGCCGCCGGCTCCTGCGGCGGAACTTCACTTTAAGGACAAGTCGAAAAATTTCGGCGATCCGTGGCTTCGTGCAGCATTCCTCTAAAGGCCCTGCGGGACAATCTTCTTTTTCCCCCGCCGAAACAAGGCGAGGATGAAAAAAATTCACGTCAGCATAAAAAAAAGCGGCTGCACGAAGCAGCCGCTTTTTTTATGCACGTGATTACTCGATCGGTGTTCCGGTTGTGCTGTTACCAACTCTCACAACGCCCGACTGGTCGACAAAGAACGATCTGACACCTGTAACGTTCTCGGTCTGAGGCGTCGCGACGATACCGTAGGTATTGCCGCCGCCGGAGAGTGTGAACGTATAACCCGACTTGTTGCCGCCCGCCAGAACAGAATCAATGTACGGCGGATTCGACGCATTCAGGTTCGTCAAGTTAGCCGGATAGGCCGGTGGAGACTGAGCCGCCCTGTAAGATTCCATGGCGGTGCTCAATGTCCTCATCGCCGCAATCGCCGTCGCCTCATTGGCGCTTAATCTTGCCCTTAAGAGGTTCGGGATCGCGATCGCTGCCAACAAAACGATGATGGCCACAACGATCATGATTTCAACAAGCGTGAAACCCTTTTTTGAGCGCATATTTCTTTCCTCCTTCCCTGGCATGGATTGACTCTACGCTCGTACTCTAAAAGATGAAACGACTAGACCTTACTGTTTTCGAAAGCGCAAAGCCTGCCAACAAGTTACAACAATTTTATCTCACCTCCTTTACGTTTGTCAATATGAATTATAATTATTCCTCGTGTTCCCGATAAGGGCATAAAAAAACCTATTCCCTTTTGTCCTTGAGGCTTCGGGAATAGGCACACATCTCTTGCTTCGGCAGCTGGCTGCCATCGTCTATAAAATACGATAAGGCCCTATAGCTTTGTGTCCCATTCTTTCGAACCCCTCACCAAAAGAGGCCCTGCGCCCTTAAAGGCCGCAGGATGGTTTACCCGTTCGGTCCACATTGTCTAGTAAAAGTATAACATCCGTATCGAAAAATTCAAGGGTCGCAAAGTCTCAATGTTCCGACGTCCCTGATCTGTTTAACCTAAGCCCTCAGGATCATCGAATCAGCTCCGTGATCTTGAAGATCGGCATGAAGAGCGCAATGACGATGCCGCCGATGACAATGCCCAAAAAGCCGATCACGACAGGCTCGATCATAGAGGTCAAACCTGAAACCGCTGCGTCGACCTGTTCATCATAGAAATCGGCGATCTTTGTAAGCATCTTTTCGAGCTGGCCCGTCTGTTCACCGACGGAAATCATGCGCACGACCATCGGCGGAAAAACACCGCTTCTGGACAAAGGGTCTGCAATCGGCTCGCCCTCTTTGATGGCGTTACGGGCGTTCAAAACCGCTTCCTCAACGACCAGGTTACCGGCCGTCTTGCCGACAATATCCAGAGCGTTCAAGATCGGGACGCCGCTCCTGACAAGCGTGGAAAGCGTCCGGGAAAATTTTGCAACGACGACCTTGCGCAAAAGAGGCCCGAACAAGGGCATGCGCAAAAGGCTGGAATCCAATTGGTAATGCCCCCTCGGCGTACTGACATATTTCTTAAAAACAAAACCGAGAACCACAAAGGCACCAACGACAAATGGAAAAAATTGCCGCAGGGTATCGGATATAAGAATCAAAACCTGTGTGGGCAACGGCAGGGTCCCGCCCAAAGACGCAAAAATGCCCTTAAAAGTAGGGACGACCTTGATAAGCAGAACGATCGTAATGAGGATCGCCATCGAAACAACCACCGCCGGATAAACCAGCGACGATTTTACCTTTCTCTGCAAGGCGCTTGATTTTTCCAAATAACCAGCAAGGCGATCGAGGATCTCATCAAGCAAACCGGACGCCTCGCCGGCCTTCACCATATTGACATAAAGATTGGTAAAAATTTTGGGATGCTTGCCGAGGGCTTCATGGAGACTGGAACCGCTTTCGATATCTTCTTTGATTTTAAGCGTGACGCCCGAAAGGATCTTGCTCTCAGCCTGTTCGCTCAAAATGTGCAACGCCTGGACCAGGGTGATGCCGCTTTCAACCATGGTCGCCAGCTGACGGGAAAAGATGACCAAGTCATCGAGTTTCACGGCCCCCTCGGCCACTCTCTTGGCTCTTTCCTCCTTAACGGAAATAACAACCAGGTTCCTTTTATGTAAGAGAGAAATCGCCTCCTGTTCGGTGGCACCCTCGATCGTCCCCGACAATCTCATCCCCTGACCATCTTTAGCGACATAGCCGTATAGAGCCATATGGTTCTCCTTGATTCCGCCTCTGCTCCGCTATATGGTATGGCCACCTTGCGTGGCTGGTATGCCGCTTCCCCGCGGCAGGCGGAGGCCTATCCCCCATGAGTCAACTACGCAAAACTTTCGACAACTTTTAAGAAAGCTTCGACGACTTTCGGATCAAATTGCGATCCGCTGTTCTTTTTTATTTCTGCCACCGCCTCCTGCTTGGTCAGGCCGACCTTGCGATAAGGCCTGGCGGACACCATGGCATCATAACTGTCGGCGACCGACATGATCCGCGCTCCGAGAGGGATCTCCTCCCCCTTGAGTCCGTCGGGATAACCCTTGCCGTCCCAGCGTTCATGGTGATGCTTGACAATGTCGATGACGCCCTCCAGGAACTTCAACGGTTCAAGGATCTGAGCGCCCTTCTCGGCGTGTTGTTTAATCTGAGTGAATTCTTCGTCCGTCAGGGCGGAGGGCTTGCTGAGCACGTTGTCATGGACGCCGATCTTGCCTAAATCATGCAACTGGCAGGCGTCGCTGATGTCGGCAATATAGGCCGCATCCACATTCATCTGGCGCGCGATCAACTCCGCATAACGCGTCACGTTATCAGAATGGGAAAATGTGTAATGGTCACGGGCATCGATCGCGTGCGCCAACGTCTTGATCGTGCGCATATAGGTTTCTTTCAGATCTTCATAGAGACGCGTCAGGTTTTTCGTGCTTTCTTCGATACGGCGCGCCAAAAGCAGATTCTGTTTCTGGAGAGAAATATTGCGCTCTTCGATCCCCTTCAGGGACCGGCTGTTGTTGACGACAAATCTGCGGATTTCAAAGGCCTGCTTGGTCTTAAAATAGACCTCTTCCGATTTCAAAGGCTTATAAAGATAGTCGGTCGCGCCGAGGGCCAGAGACTCCTGCACCAGATTGGCCGTCTCGGCATAGCTCATAAGAATGATGGCCATCGCGTCGTCCTTGTGATGGAATTCGCGGACCAGATAACGCACATCCAGATCTTTCAACGACATGTCGATAAAAACGACGCCGGGCGTATTCTCCTCATAGAACTGCAGGCCCAGGCGTGCCGACATGGCGACCGCCACCTGGAAGCCACGTGCTGTCAAGACCGTCTTGATCAGGGCACAACTCGCTTCGTCGCTATCGATCACCAATACTTTTTGTTCGCTCATAATACCTTTCTTTTTATGCACCCCTTGCGGGACTGGCTTCCATTATAACACACGGAGGGAAAAGTTTATTCTTCTGTTGTTGCGCGCAAGGCCTCCTCCAAGGTCGTGACCCCGCGCACCACCAGGAGCATGGCGTCGTCCCTCAAGGTCCTCATGCCCTTTTCCTTGACCGCAAACTCCTTGATGCGTCCGGTGGAGGCCCTCTGGATGATCAATTCCCGGATGGAATCGTCAACCAGAAGGACTTCATGAATACCGATCCGCTCGAAATAACCCGAGTTATTGCAGGCGTGGCACCCCTTCCCTTTTAAAAAAGTGGGTTTTTCTCCGGCGGTCATAACACGGTCCAGGCCCAGTTTTTTCCAGGTCTCTTTTGGAATATCGACGGGTTCCTTGCAATGCTGGCAGACACGACGGCACAAACGCTTGGCCGAGGTCACGATCAAACTTGAAGCGACCAGGAATGGTTCAATGCTCATATCGATCAGGCGGGTGATTGCTCCGACGGCATCATTGGTATGAAGGGTCGAAAGCACCACCTGCCCCGTCAACGAAGCCTTGATCGCAATATCGGCCGTCTCGGAATCCCGGATCTCGCCGACCATGACGACATCCGGGCTCTGCCTCAAAACAGACCTCAGGCCCGACGCAAACGTCAGGCCGATCTCGGGCTTAACGGCGATCTGCGTGACCCCTTCAACCTGATACTCAACGGGATCCTCGATCGTCACGATATTGGATTCCGGCTTGTTCATCTTGTTTAAGATGGAGTAGAGCGTCGTCGACTTTCCGCAGCCCGTCGGACCCGTGATCAGGATCATGCCGTAAGGCTTGACGATCGCCTCTTCGAAAAGCCGACGCGGCTCTTCCGTCATGCCGAGCGATTCAAAACCGACGGACAGCCGGGACTTATCCAGCGTGCGCAGGACAAACTTCTGACCGAAAGTCGTCGGAAGCGCCGAAACGCGAAAATCGATCTCCCTGTCCCTCAATTTAACTTTAAAACGCCCGTCCTGCGGCAGGCGCGCCTCCGTAATGTCGAGCCCCGAAATAATTTTCAGACGGGCCAGGATTGCGTTCTGGTTCTTTTTCGGAAGACGAAAAACATCGAAAAGGTGGCCGTCGATGCGGTAGCGCACCCTCAGATCATGCTCCATGGGCTCCACGTGGATGTCCGAGGCGCGCTTTTTCAGGGCCTCCGTCAACATAAGGTCGACGATCTTGACGATCGGCGCTTTTTCGCTTTCTTCCAGGACCGTCCCCAGCTCGATCGTCCCGTCGGTCTTGATGACTTCGACGCCACTCCCTTTTTCTTCCTCGGCGGCGGCCGACATCTCCTCTCCGCTCGTCACCCCCTTGAAAAACCTATCGAGGGTCTTGGTAATATCCTTCTCGCTGGCCAGGACAATATCGATATCGTACCCTGTAATAGCCTTAAGGTCATCAATCACGAAAATATTTAAAGGATCGCTCATGGCGACGGTCAAGGAATTGCCGATCTTAGACAGAGGGACCGCCTTATACTGGCGCGCGGTCTTCTCCGGCAAAAGCTCAATGACCTGCGCGTCGATCTTGTATTTCGCAAGTTCCAGGTAAGGAATAAACAACTCTTTTGAAAAAGCGGCGATCAGGTCTTTTTCTTTGACAAAGCCCTGCTTCATGAGGATGTCCTTAAGGTTCTCCCCTGTCTTTGCCTGGATCTTTTCAACCTTCTCGAGATCCTGGGGCGTCAATAATTTCGCCTGAAGCAAGGCGTCGAGGAGCCGTTTTTTGAAAGTAGCCATCGTCGTGTCTATTTACTTGCGCCGTGAGCACATTCGCTCACTTGAACGTTCGTTCGCCCGACATCCTGCCGGGCTCACGAGAACCAAAGAAAAAAATCATCCCCTTTGTTACTCCGCAAAAAAACTGCTTCGGCATTTGTATTTTCATCACTTCACCCGCGTGCCGAAGGGACGGACGTCCTCACGAAACATGCCGCCTTGTAACGGCTCTCCTGCTGCAAGCCAGGATGACTCATTTCCCCGTCGCTGCAGCTATTTATCGATCGGTTCGTCGGGTGCCGTCACGCGCAATACCTCTTCTATTGACGTGACACCTTCCAGGGCCTTCTTCAGGCCGTTCTGCCGCAGGGTCTGCATACCCTCCCTGCGCGCCGCAGCCTTGATCTCGTATTCCTGCCCTCTTTTAATAATCAATTCCTTGATCGTCGGAGTCAGCATCAAGGCTTCTCCGATGACGATCCTTCCGGCGTAACCAATGCCAAAACATCGTTTGCATCCCTTCCCGCGGTACGCCGCGACATCCTTGTTTGTCGCTTCGATCCCCAGGGACTGCGCCGTGGCGGCGGGCAAATCATAGGCCTCCTTGCAAGAGTCGCACACCTTGCGCACCAGGCGCTGGTTGAGAATACAGATGATCGAAGAAGTGATCAAAAACGGCTCGACCCCCATATTGACAAGGCGGACAATCGTCCCGGCGGCCGTCGTCGTATGGAGCGTGCTCAAGACGAGGTGGCCGGTCAAGGCGCTCTTGATGGCAATATCCACCGTCTCAAAATCCCGGATCTCGCCGACCATGATCGTATCGGGATCCTGCCTGAGGATCGAACGCAGGCAGCCGGCAAACGTCAGGCCGATCTCGGGACGCACGCTGACCTGGTTAATGCCATCCAACTGGTATTCTACCGGGTCTTCGACGGTCACGATGTTGTCCTCCGGCGAATCAACGTACTTCAGGACAGAATATAACGTCGTCGTCTTGCCTGAACCCGTCGGGCCGCAAACCAGGACCATGCCGTGGGGGCGGTCGGCGCACGATTTGATGGTCGCCAGGCTGTTGGCGTCGAAACCCAGACGGTCCAGGTCCAGCGTCGCCATGCTCTTATCCAGGACGCGCAGGGCCACTTTTTCCCCGAAAAAAGATGGAAGGATCGAAACGCGAAAATCGATAAAACGGTCCTGGATCTTCACCTTGAACCGGCCGTCCTGCGGCAGGCGGTGTTCGGCAATGTCGAGCTCGGACATGACCTTGATACGGGACACGATCGGCGCATGAAACTTCAAGGGAGGGCCTTCAATCTCCCGCAGCATCCCGTCGACACGAACACGCACGCGCATGGAACGTTCCCATGGTTCGACCAAAAGATCGCTCGCGTTCATTTCAATGGCCTTTTCTAAGAGGAGATTTGTGATCTTGATGACGGGCGCTTCCTTTGTGAGGCGGACAAGTTCCTGCATGTCCATGCCCCCTTCGCGCGCCGCGCGAACGACCTCGATATCCATGTCCGAGATATCCTTGATGATCTCGTCAAGCACCTGGGTCGCCGGCTCTTCATAATACCGTTCGATCATCTGCAGGATCTCTTTTTGCTCGGCGATGATCGGGTTGATCTCGAAACCCGTCAACGATTTTACATCGTCAATGGCAAAAACATTCAGGGGATCGGCCATGGCAACGGTCAACGCATGGCCCATCTTGGAAACAGGGATGATCTGGTAATGTTTGGCAAGGTCCTTGGGGATAAGTTTGATAATCTCGGGGTCGATCTTAAAACGTGCCAGTGAGATCGGCGGAAAACCCAGGCCTTCGCTTAAAGCCAAAAGCAGGTCTTTTTCGCTGACGAGGTTCAAATTCACAAGACAGTCGCTCAAGCGGCCGCCGTGCTCTCTCTGGACCTGGAGCGCCAGCTTCAGGTCGTCCTCGGATATCAGCTTGTTTTTGATCAGGATGTCCTGCAGGCGCTCACGCAGCGAACTCATTTTTATTCCTTTGATAAAAAATTAAAACCCTGAACTCGAAACCCTAAACAAGCTCAAAACCCAAATCTCAAACAAAGGCGTGTTTGCGACTTGCTGCATTTGAGTTTTGCCTGCCTCACCGGTGAGGCAAGGATTTAATTTTTGTTTAGAGTCTAGGATTGAGGGTCTAGGATTTCTTTCAACCGGAAACTTACTTTTTAGCGTAGCTTCTTTCAATGGCCTTTTTGATGTCCGTGGTCGTACTGACAAACGCCTGGACCACACACTGAGTGATCATCTCCACATCTTCGATGGCCTGCGTATTGAGAGGGTTCGACATGGCGACGGTAAGATTACTGGCGATCTTATCGATGGGAATAAGACAGTATTGGCGCGCGACCTGCTCAGGGATGATCCGCGCGACCTCCGCATCGATATCGTAATTCGTCAGAGGCAGATAAGGAAAACCGTATTGCGCCGTCAGTACCTGGGCAATATCTTCTTCGCGCGAAAAACCCAGCTGAACAAGGATCTCGCCGATCAGGCCGCCGTTAACCCGCTGATATTCGAGGGCTTTCTGCAACTGCTCAGCCGAAATAACCTTGCGTTCGATGAGCAATTCGCCCAGCTGTTTCGTTGTCACTCTCTTGAAGGATGACGTCATGCCTCGCCCTCGGCGACAACAGCCGCCCCGGCCAACTCCATGGCCTTGCGCATCAGCACCACGGAATCCGACCCGTCGATCGGATTTTCCACAACGCTCAGATTGAACTGGATCTTCTTTTTCGCATCGACATCCTGGTAAGCCACATTCAACTTGTCTTTGATCTGCTCGGCCACGTGCTCGGCCTGGCGCTTGTTCCTCTGAGGCACCACAATGCCGAACACGCCGTCTTCCATGCGCGCCGCCCGGTCGATCTCCCGGATCGACGATTTCAGCAACGCGGCGATCCGGACCAGGATATCATCCGTTGAAGCATCCCCATAAGCCCGCCGGTATTCTTTGATGTTCGCCAGGACGACAGCCACGAAAGAACATGGCTCCTGCAATGAAATGGCGCGCAGGATCTCTTCTTCAAACCGCACGGTGATATACCGCTTGTTGAAAAGGCCTGTCAGGGCATCCTTGACTTCCAGGTCGCGCACCTTCTGGGCCAGAAAATCATTTTCCACGGCGATCGAAAGCTGTTTGGCAAAAATGCTCATCAGCTCGACATCGTCATTGGAATATTTGAATTTTTCCATCAGATTGCCGATCGCGATAATGCCATAAGGTTTTCCCTGCATCAGGATCGGATATACCAAAAGATTACGTGCGCCCAGGAGCCTCATGAACTCCTCGCTGATGCCTCCTTGCGACGCATCATCAACTTTTAAGAAAGGCTTGGAGGCCGCCAACAAATGAAATAAGAGACCGCTGTTGGAAGCCATCATGAGGCATCGGACCGTCTCTTCCCCTAACCCGTATTGCGCTGCGACCTCGAAGGCTTCATCTTTTTTAAAGATCAGGATCGCCAAAGATGAATTGGCCATCTGGGCGAGCTTGGAAATCACGACATCATAAACATCTTTAAGGTGCGCGCTCTTCGTAATGAGATTGCTGATCTGCAGGAGACCGTTCAGGGCGATCACCTGCCGGTTGATCTGGAGATTGATCTCTTTGGTGCGTTCGCCGTAGATCTTGAGCTCATCCATATTGCTTTTGATGCGCTGGGTCAATTGATTCAAAGAATGGCTCAATTCGCCGATCTCGTCCTCGCGGGCAATATTGATCTGATGGCTCAGCTCGCCGGAGGCGATCACCTTGACTTCGGAATTGATCTTGATGATAGGATCGACGATACGCTTCACGACAATAAATCCGAGCAAAGACATAATGATGATGGAAATGATGATGGTCAGAAGATAATTTTTCGGCAAGAGGCTGGGGAAAACGAAATTCAGGAGCGCCAAGATCGGAATGATCGACATGAGGCAGAACGCGATGATCAACTGAGGCCTTAAAGATCGGGATGCGATGGATAACTTCTTTGACATATTGGCCATGGCCTGTCTCCGTTGTAACCACACTTAAAACCGGCGGTTAAAAAGCCCTGCGGTTTCTCAAGCGTCCTCGCTACGGGTTACCGCTATTGCTGTAACCGTCGACGTAATATAAAGTAACATAATTTCACACAGCCGTCAACGCTTTTGAAAAAAAGTCATCCTGCCAGGCGGGCTCCCAACGCAAAAGATGGGCGTGTTATATCGCGCGAATGCGGACGCCGGTCTCGACAAAGGCCCAGGGCAGGGCGTCGGCGCCTTCCCGAGGGCCTGTCAGGGCGGCGAGATCAACTTCTTGCCGAGCCCAGACATCTTTCCAGACGCCAGGTTGAAATTGGTCATTCCAGGCGTCGAACCTGGCGCCTGCCGCCTGCGCGGCGGCAACGACGCGGCCGCACTCCCTGCCGCCTCGCGCAAGAAACGCCTCCAGCCGGCTCATCTGTGCGTCATGGAATTTTAACTGGATGAGGCCCCGTTTGCTCTTGAACGCATTCCTCAAGAACTCCTGTTTGGCTTCCAGAAGCTCAACCGGACACATACCGGCCCTCTCGAAAGGCGTGTGGGGTTTCGGGACGAAATTCGATATGGTCACGTTGAGGCGCGCCGGATGGCCGTCAACCTCTTTCTTCAAAAAAGCCAGAGACGTACAGAACGCAACGATCTCCTTTAAATCCTCTTCTGTCTCGGTCGGCAAGCCGATCATGAAGTAGAGCTTCAGCGACCGGTAACCGGCTGTATAGGCCTGGCGCGCGGCATCAAAGATATCCCGGACATCGAGCGTCTTGCCCAAAAGGTCCCTCAATCTTTGACTGCCTGCCTCCGGCGCAAAGGTAAGCGTGGTCTTGCGCATCGTCGAAAAAACATGGGAAAGTTCTCCGACCAGGGACGTCGCGCGAATCGACGGCAGAGAGATGCCCACGCCGTGTTCCCTGAATTCATCGACCAACCCGAGGACGATCTCTTTTAATTGAGGGTGGTCGGAACTCGATAAAGAAAGAAGCGAAATTTCCTCATAGCCTGTCATGCGGTAAAGGCGGCGCGCCAAGGACAAAACCTTTTCCTTGCGGATCACGCGCAAGGGATAAAATGCGGCATAAGCCTGGCAAAAACGGCAGCCATGGGGACAACCCCTCATGATCTCCAGACTGATCCGGTCGTGAACGATCTCAATATAAGGAATGACCCATGACGAAAAATCCATGAGGCGCTCGAGATCCCTGACGGTCCTTTTTAAAATCTTGCGCGGCGCTCCTTTGGCCACGACTTTAAGCTCCCCATCCTGTCCGACCCCCTCATAGAAAGAAGGCACATAAACACCCGGGATATGCGACAGCTTCCGGAGTGTCTCTTTCCTGTCGCAACCGCGCTGCCTGCATCCACGATAAACCTTCAAGATATCCGTGATGGCCTCTTCGGCGTCTCCGATAAGAAAAAGATCGACAAAGTCGGCCAGGGGCTCAGGATTTAAGCAGGACGTCCCGCCGGCGATAACAAGGGGCCAGCGTTCATCGCGCTCATCCGATCGGAGAGGAATACCGCTTAAAGAAAGAATATTTAAGACATTCGTATATGTGAGCTCATAAGGGATGGAGAAACCAAGGATATCAAACTCTTTGACAGGTCTCTGCGACTCCAGCCCGAAAAGCGGAATCCCCCGGGCCTTCAGCGCCTCCTCCATATCCATCCATGGACTGAAAACGCGGTCAGCCGCATACTCCGGACTTCTATTGATGACGTCATAAAGGATCCTCAAGCCAAGATGGCTCATGCCGACATCATAAACGTCGGGAAAAGCCAGACAGACCTTGACCTCGGCGGCAGAGAAATCCTTGTTCGCGCAGCCGATCTCCCCGCCGATGTACCTGGCGGGCTTGCGCACGGTAAGCAAAAGTTCCTTGCTGACGGCTAATTGAGGAATCATAAGGTTCCGTGGAACGTTCGTTCGCTATCGCTCACTAGGACGTCCTCACGGTCATTTCTGTCGCGCGATATTTAACACGATGCCTATGGCTGCCATGTTGATCACGAGCGACGAGCCGCCATAACTCATAAACGGCAAAGGCAGGCCGACCACAGGGCACATACCGATGTTCATCGCGATATTGATAAACGCATGGAAAAAAACGAGCGCCGCCACGCCGGCGGCCAAAAGACGCCCGAACATATCGCGCGCGAGTTCCGCGACGCGCAGGATAGAAACAATCAAAAGGGCATAGAGGACAACCAGGACGAAACTGCCGAAGAATCCCCACTCCTCCCCCCAGACGGAAAAAATAAAATCCGTATGGCGTTCCGCCAGGAAATTGAGCTGGCTTTGGGTGCCGCTCATCCATCCTTTTCCAAAAAATCGGCCGGACCCGATGGCGATCTTCGACTGGATGATCGTATAACCGGCCCCCAGGGGGTCTGTGTTTGGATTCAAGAAAACCATCAGGCGGGACTTCTGGTAATCTTTCAGGAAATGCCAAAACAAAGGCATAAGCGCCAGGCCTGCCGCCGCCAGGCTCAAAAGATAACGCATCCGCACCTCGGCCAGCAAAGCGACGGAGGCGAAAATAAAGAGATAGACGATCGCCGTCCCAAGGTCCGGCTGAAGAAGAACCATCCCCGTCGGGACCAGGGTGATCAAAAGCGGCAAGAGAATCCCGCGGCCGGCGCCCAGCGCCCGGGGTCTGGCCTGAAGATCGTAACTGGCCTTGATGCTATAATAAGCGGCCAAGGTCAGAATGAGCGCAAATTTTCCCAACTCCGACGGCTGAAAAGAAAACTCCCCTAGCGAAATCCAGCGCTGGGCGCCCATGATGGCGCGGCCGGAAAACAAAACATAAAAAAGACAGAGCAAGCTGACGACATAGAGCGGAATGACCCAGGTCTTCAAAGACCGATAATCATACCGGGAGGCGAGAAACAAAACGCCCCAGCCGACCCCGACCCACAACAATTGTTTTACGAAAATATCCTTCTTAACAAAAATACCTTTCTGGTGGCAGCTGCTGTAGAGGCACAGCAAACCAAAAAACAAAAGAATGAAGATAACAATCGTGATGACCTTCCGCGGCCTGGCCGTCATCATGACATTTTTCCCCTTTTTTGGGCCTCGCGAAACAGGTCGCGTGCCAGGATCACGGCATAGGAACCGCTTCCGGCGTTTTCCAAAAACACACAAAATGCATAACGGGGATTTTTAAAAGGGAAAAAGCCCGCCACCCAGCCGTGGGATTCTTCACCGTAAACCTGCGCCGTACCGGTCTTGGCACAAATGTCTAAACCCGCTATGTTGAGCATACGGGCCGTCCCGTTCTCCTGCGAGACAGGAAAACGCAGAGACGTCCGGATCCTCTCCAAGTGCTCCCGGGAGATCCTGACGGGTTTTGCGGCCGCGGCCGGCACCTCCCGGCCGGCAACAGCTTTCGTCACGTGAGGCGTAGGAAGATACCCCCCATTGGCCACGACAGCCATCATCCGCGCTAGTTGCAGAGGCGTCGTAAGAACAAACCCCTGGCCGATCGAAAAATTCGCCGTATCGCCGTCATACCAGCCTTCGAATCTTGTCAGCCGTTTCCAGATACGGCTGGGAATGAATCCTGAGGCCTCGCGGGGCAAGTCGATTCCGGTCGGCTCAGACAAACCGAACTCCTTCGCCGTATGCGTCAATTGGTCCGGACCGGCCATCAATCCAAGCTCATAGAAATAAATATCGCAGGAATGGGCCATCGCGGCATAAAAATCCTGCGTGCCGTGCGTCGACCAGCACTTGAAAAAACGGTTGCCGATCTTCATCTGGCCATGGCAAACGAAAGACGCCGCCGGAGTGAATTTTTTATTCTCACGCATGGCCGCGGCCGCCGTGACAATCTTGAAAACCGAACCGGGAGGAGACTGTCCCCTTATCGCGCGGTTAAACAACGGGGCGTCTTCGCTCGTCAGGTAGTGATTCATGGCGCGGCGATCGCGCCTGTCGACAAACACATTCGGGTCAAAGGCGGGCGCACTGCTCAACACCAGGATCTCTCCCGTACGGACATCCATCACAACGACGGCGCCTTTGCGGCCGTTTAAAAGCCCGTCGGCGATCTGTTGGAGTTCCAGGTCGATCGTCAATGTCACGTCTTCGCCCGGGACAGGAGGCTTGTAGCCCAAAAGCCTGACCTGCCGGCCCCTGTTGTCCACCTCGATCTGCCGGCCGCCCTTCTGGCCTCTCATGTAAATATCCAGCCGTTCTTCGATGCCGCCGTAGCCTACCTTATCCTTGATGTCGTAACCGTACTCTTTGAGACGGGTGATGCGGCCCCTATCGATCTCGCCGAGATAACCGATGACGTGAGCGGCCGTCGTCCCAAACGGATACAGCCTGCGGCTGTTAAGCTCGACGGCGACGCCGGGCATCTCCAGCCTCTCCTCTTCGAGGCGGATCGCGACCGATTTCGAAACTCCTTCGGCAATCACGACAGGCGTGAAGGGATTCAGGTATCCCCTTTCATAACGCGCGGCGATTTCATCAACATCCATGGAGAGAATATCGGCGAGCCGCCGCAAAACGCGGTCTTTATCGCTCACCTCCTGCGGGATCATGACCGCATCGAAAGACAGGATGTTATCCACGATCACTTCCTGGTTCCGGTCCAGGATCCGGCCCCGATAAGGCTCTTCCGGGATCAGCCGGATCGTATTTTTCAGCCCCAATTCATAATAACGCCCGCCCCCGACAAGCTGAACAGACGCCAGTCCGAAGAGCAAAAGGCAAAAACATGCCAGAAGCGTTAAGCCGTAGGTTCGGGTGCGCATTTTTTAAAAAAAAGGAATAAAGGATAAACCAGGGCCGTCGTCCCGAAGGCCTGAAGAAGCGTGCGCCCGAGAAAATAAGCGTACGTCGTCGAACGGATGCCGCCGAGAGATAATCGCAAGACCAGGACCAGGTGATTATTCAAAAGCTGAGCGGCAAACACCACGGGAAAAATAAACATCCAGTTATGACGGTAAAGGACGCGCACCAGGTAAGAGACGCCGAAGACGGTCAAAAGGTAGGAGATCATGAAGACCCCAAAGAGATCCGTGCCGCCTGCATCCCGCCAGAAACCGCACCAGAGCGCGTAAAACACGAATCCGCGCGCCTCCAGGCTATGGAAAAACGTATAGACCACCGCCGCGGCGAGCAGGGGATCGAACAAAAACCAGGAAACGCAAAAAAACCTATGGAAAAAATATTCCAGGACGACGATAACAGGGATGATCAAGAATTTAATCATGGGAAAGCGATGTGACGACCAATACCTCGTCCAAACAGGACAAATTCAGCACAGGCTCGATGACCGCGAACTTGCTCAAGCCGCTGGACTCGGTCCCGACGATCTTGACACGTCCGATCGGGATCCCGGCAGGATAGGTCATGTTCAACCCGCTCGTCACGATCACGTCGCCCTCGGCCACATCGCTGTTGATGTCTAAGAAGCGCAATTTACACCGGCCATCCAGACTGCCGGATACCAAGCCCTGCTCGCGGCTCCGCGCATCTGCGGCAGGGACCGCCAGGTCCGGGTCATTCAAAAGAATCACCCTGCAGGAGAATTGTCCGGTTTCAAGCACCTTCCCCACAAGGCCGGCCGGCGTCATGACGGGATCATATTTCCTGATCCCTGCCGCACGACCTTTATCCAGAATCAAATAGGAACGAAATACCCCGAAGTCACGGCCAATGACGGACGCGGGAACCGTCGCGTACGCCAATTTTGAACGCAACTCCAGAAGGCCGCGCAAGCGCTCGTTTTCCTTGCGGAGTTCCTCCTGTTCCATCAGGCCGGCGCGCAGCTTCTGATCGGCCAGCACAAGTTTTCTATTATCCCAATAATTCTTGTGGAAGAAAATGACGGCCTTCCCCTCCTGGCCCAGGGCGTCCAGGGCCATAAGAGGAAGTTTGGACGCATCCGCGAAGACGCGGCGCATCACATAGGGGACATTGCGGAAAGAAAGAAAAACAAGGAACAACAGGAGGAAAACAATACAACCGTATCCTATGAGCTTTTTATTGGCGGGAAACACATCCGTGTCAGAATTTTATGGAACCCCGCGGGCTTCAAGTCCGCGGTCTCCTCCTGGAGGCAGATGAGGATCGTCTAGACGGGGGTTTCTGTCCTTGTCGCCACCGTGACATCACGCAGATAACGGCTCTCTAACTCCAGGATCTTGCCCGTCCCTTGAGCCACAGCCGTAACAGGATCGTCGGCCACATGCACCGGCAAGCCTGTCTCTTCGGCGATCATGCGGTCCAAACCCCTTAACTGGGACCCTCCGCCGGCCAGGACAATGCCGCGGTCGATCAGGTCGGCGGCCAATTCCGGCGGCGTTCTTTCAAGCGCAATCTTGGCCGAATCCACGATCGCCCTGACGGGTTCCGCGATGGCATCTCTGATCTCTTCGGACGTGATACTCACCATCTTCGGCAGGCCGGCCACAAGGTCGCGCCCGCGGACCTCCAGGCTCAATTCCTCTTCCAACGGATACGCCGACCCAATCTTGATCTTGATATCTTCGGCTGTGCGCTCGCCGATCATCAAATTATAATTCTTTTTGAGATATTCAACGATCGCCACGTCCAATTCATCGCCGGCGATCCTGATGGATTTTGAAAATACGACACCGGACAAAGAGATGACGGCAACCTCGGTCGTGCCTCCTCCGATATCGACGATCATATTACCGGCCGGCTCGTGGATCGGCAATCCCACGCCAATGGCCGCTGCCAAAGGCTCTTCAACAAGGTAGACCTCTCTGGCCCCTGCCCGCAATGCCGAATCTTTCACAGCCCTTCGTTCGACTTCCGTAATCCCCGAAGGAATCGCGATCACCATACGGGGAGAAACCAGCACGCGGCGACGATGGATCTTTTTTATAAAATACCTCAACATCGCCTCGGTAATGTCGAAGTCAGCGATGACGCCGTCTTTCATCGGCCGGATCGCCAGGATGTTCCCGGGCGTCCTGCCAAGCATCTTTTTTGCTTCATCCCCAACAGCCAGCACGCGATTCACCGTCGCCCCCCTCTTGAGGGCCACGACTGACGGCTCGCACAAAACAATCCCCTCGCCTTTCACATAAACGAGGGTTGTAGCTGTTCCCAAATCAATACCCATATCATTGGAAAACAAGCCAGATACGTAATTAAACGTTTTCCTGGGGAATTTGGTAAATTGTGCCATGTTTTTTTGGTTGTCGGGGTTAAAGTTGATTTTTTCAATATTAGCAGAGCCCACAGGGGCTGTCAATAACTATTTCCTTGCCCTACCGATGTAAAAATCTCCCATAAAAGTCTTTCAAACAGAGCGCAAACTTCTTATCTGACAATCAGATGTTTAAACACGTCAAAGAAACCGGGAAAAGACTTATGAACGCATTGGGAATCATCTAAAAATGAGGCCCCACGGGCTACCAGGGCCGCAACATACATGCTCATGGCCGTACGATGATCCCCAAAGCTCTTGAAAAGACCGCCTGCGAGCCTGTCTGACCCGGTAATGATGATATCTTCTCTGCGGCCAGTGACTTTCGTCTCTATGTGAACCCCGGCCCTTCTAAGATTCCAGGACATAGACCGGATGCGATCCGTCTCCTTGACCCGCAGCTCCTGCCCCCCTTCGATCACAGTACGGCCTCTTGCCAAAGAAGCTGCAACCATGAGAACGGGCAATTCGTCAATCATGCTCGGGACCTCCCCTGCCCCGATCCGGACGCCATGGAGCTCGCTCGAACAAATATCCAGGTCGGCCACCGGTTCATAAACCTCTGCGCGGGGTTTTTGACGAATGCATCCGCCCATCCTGCGCAGGACGGAAAGGGCGCCAGTAG
>JAQUOM010000007.1 GCA_028717105.1 Candidatus Omnitrophota bacterium | reverse complement strand
TAAGTCCATCGTAACGCACAAGCTTACGTCGTCGATCACGCCGATCGCAGAAATCAGCAACGTCCCCGGAATCGCGATCGTCCTGTTGTGATGCCGGAACTCATTATAAAAACTGTCCTTGCCGGAAATGAACGGGACGCCGAATGCCATGGCCGCATCGCGGCAGCCGTAGGCCGCCCGCACAAGGGCTCCCAGCCTGTCCGGCTTGTCCGGATTTCCCCAGCAGAAATTATCGAGGATCGCCACCTCTTTGAGCGACCCTCCAACCGCAATCAATTGCCGCAAGGCTTCGTCGATACACCCGGCGGCCATCCAGTAAGGGTCGAGGTCGCCGTATTTAAAATTGATGCCGTTGGAAACGGCAAACCCGCGCAAAGAATCAAAACGCGGCTTAATGACGCAGGCATCCGACGGGCCATCGTTGGCGGCGCCAACCAGAGGCTTGATGACCGTCCCTCCCTGCACTTCATGGTCATACTGCCGGATCACCCACTCCTTGGAAGCGATGTTGGGCATGGACAAGAGCCCCAGAAGAATCCGAGTGAGGTCTTTTTTGGGACGGGGAAGCCGGCGCGCGACCCGCGGCGCCGCCCACACCGCTTTCTTGGTGATGCGCGGCAGACCGTCGTGCAAAAAAGACATCTCCAGATCGCAAACCTTGTGCCCCTCATAAAAAAGTTCCAGCCTCCCGGTATCCGTAAATTCACCGATGACGGTGGCTTCTACGTCCTGGCGGCGGAAAAGTTCGATCAACTTTTCGGCCCGGTCTTTGGGGACGGCCAGGACCATGCGCTCCTGGGCCTCGGAGATCCATATCTCGGTATAGCTCAACCCGTGATATTTCAGCGGGACCCGTTCTAAATCCACGCGCACCCCGCCGTCGGCGCCCATCTCGCCGACCGCGCTCGAAAGGCCCCCGGCGCCGCAATCCGTGATCGCGCAATAAAGCCCTTCGTCACGCGCCTTCAGGAGGGCGTCGAGCATCTTTTTTTCCGTAATGGCGTTGCCGATCTGGACGGCCCCGGAAGAAACACTCTCCGATTCATGCGTCAGCTCACCCGACGAGAATGTCGCGCCGTGGATGCCGTCCCGGCCGGTCCGGCCGCCGACGACGACGACCACATCGCCCGCCGATACCTTCTTGAAAGACTTGTCTTTGGGGAGGATGCCGACGGTCCCGCAATAGACCAAGGGGTTGCCCACGAAACGCTCATCAAAGAGCACGGCGCCGTTGGCGGTCGGGATCCCCATTCTGTTGCCGTAATCACGCACGCCGCTGACCACGCCCTTCATGACCCGGCGGGGATGCAGCGCTCCCTGAGGAAGTTTTTCTGCCGGAGTATCCAAAGGCCCGAAACAAAATACATCCGTATTCAAAACAGGCTTGGCGCCCAGGCCTGTCCCCATAGGATCGCGGATGACCCCGCCGATACCGGTATTGGCGCCGCCATAAGGTTCCAGGGCCGAAGGATGATTGTGTGTCTCGACCTTAAAACAAATATTGTATTTTTCGTCAAATCGGATGATCCCGGAATTATCCTTAAAGACAGACACGCAGTAAGGCTTTTTGAGCCGCCGCGTCGCCTCCATGATCGTGCTTTTGAGAAGGTTGGAGATCAGGCGGCTGCCGATCCTCCTGGTTTTTTTCGACGGACCGCACTTCTCCCGATAATCGATCGTTCCGCGGAACGTCTTATGCACGCAATGCTCCGACCATGTCTGTGCCAGTGTCTCCAATTCGCAATCTGTGGGATGGCGCTGGCGCTTGCGGAAATACGCCTGGATCGCACGCATCTCATCCGTGTTGAGGTAAAGCTGCCCGTCGCGGCTTAACCGCAGGAGGTCCTTGTCCGAAGCCTCAAGAAGATCGACGACGTTCAGACGGAACGTATAATCGGGAACGCCCGAAAAATCATAAAGGCGGTGCTCTTCTTCCGGCAGGACGGACTGGATCAGCTTGTTATAAAGAAGTTTTTCGGCAATGGCCATAAGGTCCCGGCGGCCGAGAGCCCCTTTGAAAAAATATCTTTGGGCCGTTCGTACGGCAGAAACACCCTCAATCCCCATGTCGCGGATGCCGCGCAACGTGGATTCTTCCACCGGCTCCATGACTCCCGGTTTATAGATGATCTGGATGGTCTCATACCCGGGGGGGGTTGGTGGGGTCTGGTCCTGGGAATAGAGCGAGAATTCTTCGATGACCCTGTCGGTCAACAGCTCCCCGGCGATCCGCCGCGCGTCAGCTTCCGCGAGCTTACCGATAAGAAAATAGACGCGATGGAGACGGACATCTTCTATGCCCTTGTACCCCAAGTGGGAAATATCTGACGTGAGGCCTTCGGAAAAGCCGCTGAAAACCCCTTCTTTATCTTTGATTTCTACGCGCCAGTACATTTTGGGAGGACCTTTTTTATCGCAAAAATGGAAGCCTTACTATAGCAGAAAAAACACCAAAAATCAACCTCGCGTCCCTCGGGCGCTTCCGCCGCCCGGGCGCAAAAAATCCCCGGCCCCCGCCCTCCGGGAGAAAACACAATCCTTTGTTCATCAGGGTATACGCACGATGAACGGGCAAAAGATCATCCGATGCCCGTCAAGAAGAAAGGTTCGCCGTTGAACCAGGCGCTTACAAACCCAGGTTCTTAAAGATCCTGCCGATATGCCTCAAGTAATACCGGATATCGAAACACGCTTCAATCTCGCCGGCACTCAGGTGGCGCTTCACCTTCGGATCGCTCAAAAGAACTTCTTTGAAATCACGATTGAGGGACCGCGACGCAAAAGCGTTCTTCTGGACGATGTCATAAGCCTGCGGCCGGCTGAGGCCTTTTTTCATCAACGCCAGAAGGACACACTGAGAATAGACAAGGCCGTTGGTCCGGCTCAGATTCAAAAGCATGTTCTTCGGATAAACGCAAAGCCCGTCGGCCACCTCGATAAAAAGATTGAGAATATAATCCAGGAGGATCGTTGAATCGGGCAGGATCACGCGCTCCACCGATGAATGGCTGATATCGCGCTCATGCCAGAGACTGATATTCTCAAGCCCGGCCAGGGCATTGGTGCGCAACAAACGGGCAAGCCCGCAGATCCGTTCACAGACAACAGGATTACGCTTATGCGGCATGGCGGAAGAACCTTTCTGGTTTTTCCCGAAGGGCTCTTCGGCTTCCTGAACCTCGGTGCGGCTCAGGTGCCGGATCTCCGTCGCAAATTTCTCCAACGATGCCCCTGTCATCGCCATAGCGACAAGGCAGGCCGCATGGCGGTCGCGCGGGACGACCTGAGTGGAACCGTAAGAGATCCCGAGCCCCAGCTTCAAACAGACGTATTCCTCCACTTCCGGTTCGATGTTGGAATAGGTCCCGACCGTTCCCGACAGTTTGCCGACGGCGATGCCGTTTTGCGTCGCTTTCAGCCTCTCCAGATTCCGTTTCATCTCATCGTGCCAAAGGGCCGCTTTCAGGCCGAAGGTCGTCGGCTCGGCATGCACCCCGTGAGTCCGGCCGATACAGGGCGTATCTTTATATTTTTTGGCTGTCCTGGCCAGGATCGGCAGGAGCCGTTCAACGTCTTCGATCAGGATATCAAAAGCATCCCGTACCTGCATCGCCAGCGTCGTATCCAAGACGTCGTTGGATGTCAGACCCATATGGATATATTTGGCGTCGGCACCCAGGCTCTCGGAGAGATTGTTCACAAAGGCGACGACGTCGTGCTTTGTCTTCTCTTCGATCTCCTTGATTTTCGCAATATCGATCTTGGCCCTTGATTTGATGGCGGCCACGGACTTCTTGGGGATACGCCCGAGCTTTTGCCAGGCTTCGCAGACGCATAGCTCAACAGCCAGCATCGCATCGAACTTATGTTCTTCGCTCCAGACCTTCGCCATCTTCGGCAGGGAATAACGTTCGATCATAGTCGACCCCTCTTATGTTACCCCGGGCGGGATAACGCCTCTCGCGCCATCATGGCGGAGGGATTGCCCTTCTTGCACGTCTTTGTCGTTGAATGCCGACGGCCGTCCCATGACGACCTGTTTCTGACGGGGGTTACTATAGCAGAGTTCAAGCTTCGCGTCAACCCCGCCGGATCGCTTGTTTTCCGGATCCGGCACATAAAAAAGGCAGACCGCCCGCATCCGCGTCTGCCTTGAGGAAAAATATAACCATAATAAAAACAATGAGTTATATCAATCCAAGACCTTATATGCAACATCGATAACGTCCCGGTCCGTTGTCTTTTTCGAAGAGGCGCGCCCCGCCGAAGAAAACCTCAAGAAAAGGGCGGGCAGCGCCATAAGGACCAACGAAAAGAGGAAACGGCCGATCAGAGGAAAAAAAATGAACAAAACCAGGAGCCCCAGGAAAAGACTGTGGCCGAAGACAAGGCGCAGGACAAAAAATACCGCACCCAGGCCGAGGGCCACGATAAAAACGGACCCCAGGATCAAAACCCACGCAGATATTCTGGGTGGCCCGCCTGGAAACGTACGAAAAAATATCTTCACGTCCGCCTTAAAACAACAAGAGATGAGACAAAAGAAGAAGGAAAGAAATAGCTAACAGAAAAAACCCGAAAATCCTGGGACGCCTGAGCAAGGCGCTGCTTAAATCTCTGCGCGCGTTCAATATCTTCTCCACGCTTTCCGTAGAAAAAGTTTTATCGAGCCCCTTTTCGATCTTGTGGATGGCGTGCGGTGCCAGGATAACGCCGATCGCAACAGCCAAACCGACAACGCCGGCCAACAAACTCACAACACGAAAAACTTCAATCTCCTCCATACCCCCTCCTTCATTTTGCCTGTAACGGCCGGCTTTTCCCGTCCGGCCGGCAACTCTTTTATGAGCCCGCCACGGCCGAAAACCAGGACGCGCCAGAGCTGCGGCGGAACACGATCACAGGTTATATTTTACCACGCCTTTGACGTCCGACAAAGGAAAGTGTTTCTTCCCGCCAGGGGGCCAGCCATCCGCAAAGGCTTAGCGCGCAGATCGTCTTGGCATCCTGAATCTTGCCGCGGCGCAGCAGGCGATGCACGTCCTGCCTGCTGAATACCTTCGCCTCCATCACCTCGTCCTGGTCCTTCGGCCTGCGCGACCGCTTCAGCCCTTCGGCCCGATAGATAAATATCTTCTCCGTCGCATAGCCCGGAACAGGATAGATCGTCCCCAGGGAAAAAAACCGCGCAGCGGCATATCCCGCCTCTTCCTGGATTTCCCTGCGGGCGCACTTCAAGGGCGATTCTTTTTTCTCCAGGGTCCCCGCAGGGCATTCAAAAAGCCAGGCATTGACCGCAGGGCGGAACTGACGCAGGAGGATTATATGGTTCTTGTCTAAAAAAGGAACGATCAGGGCCGCGCCCGGATGTTCAATGATCTCCACATCCGCCTGCCGCCCGTTCGGCAGGCGCCTTTGACACCGGACAAGGTCGAATACGCGCCCCCGATAGATCAACGTCTTGCGGGAAGAATTCATCGCAAAAGAAAAATACCCAAAAGGACGCAAACGATCCCGAGCACCTTCATGACCGTCAACCCCTCTCCCAGGATCAGGACCCCCAGGAGAAAAGCAACCAGCGGATAGGCCCCCGCAATGGGGGTCACGCGGGAAACGTCGCCGTCTTTAAGGGCATTATAAAACAACAATTGGCCGATAAAGTTAGCGGTAAAACCGCCGAAGATGATCAACGCAATATACCGGAACGGCGTCTGCGCCAACTCCGGAATGATCTGGGGCCGGGCGATCAAAAGGACGATCGCGCCGGAAGAAACGGCCAGGCACCGGACAAAAATCCCTGCCGCCGGCGTCAACCGGGAAAGGCCTATCTTTTCAAACACAGGCACCAGGCCCCACACCAGGGCCGTCAACAAAGCAAAATAATAGGATTTCATGACTCTCCCGTCCCGAAACATCCGACGGCAACATCGGAGATTAGAAAACATACCCGGGCTCTTTAATCCGTTTACCCGCGCACTGAAATACTCATCCTTTGATCATCGTCAACAACATCTTGAAACGTTCTTTGGCAAAAACCGCGTGGGGAACGTTGGCCGGCATGACAACGAGGCTTCCGGCCGAAGCCACGACCTCATCATCGCCGATCAAAAGTTCAGCCTGCCCCTCGAGGACCTCGACGACGGCATCAAAGGGGGCCGTATGCTCGCTCAAGTTCTGGCCGGCGTCGAAAGCGAACACGGTCATCGTCCCGGCCGGTTTCTCCACGATGGTCTTGCTGACGATCGCCTGCGGCGCATAGGCGACGCTTCCCTTAAGGTCTGTCACGTGTCTTAACATAACGCATTCTCCTTCGATAAAGGGACTAGAAACACTTTCCCTTGGTTTTTCTGGTGCAGACGCTCTGAGAACAACGATAACAGATCTCATGGACCAGCCGGCGGCCGCGGACAAAATCATCGACATTCTGCAAGGTCGTGCGCGCGATGTTCGCCAGGGCCTCCCGGGTAAAAAATCCCTGGTGCGCCGTCACCAGGACGTTCGGAAACGTCAACAGCCTCGCCAGGACGTCGTCCGAAATCACCTCGGAGGAAAAATCCTCGAAGAAATATTCGCTCTCTTCCTCATACACATCCAGGCCCGCGAATCCCACTTTTCTTCGCTTGAGCGCCTCGATCAAGGCCCGCGTATCGATCAGTTTGCCCCGGCCGGTGTTGATAAGCATGACGCCCGTTTTCATGGATTTCAACGAAGACGCATTGATCATGCGATATGTCTCCCTCGTCAAGGGACAATGCAGGGAGATCACGTCGGACTTCCTGTAGATGGTCTTAAGATCCGTATAAGAAAACCCGGTCTCCCCGGCAAACGCCTCATCCGGCCTGACATCGTAAGCCAGCACATGCATGCCGAACCCTTTCAGGATCCGGATGAGCTCGCGGCCGATCGCGCCGGTTCCGATCACGCCCGCGGTCTTGCCGAACATATCGAAACCCAACAACCCCTGGATGGAAAAATTGCTGTCGCGGGTCCTGTGATAAGCCCTGTGCGTCTTGCGGTTAAGCGCCAGCATCAGGGCCACGGCGTGTTCGGCCACCGCATGAGGCGAATACGCGGGTACGCGCACGATATGGATTTTGCCGAAGGCCGACTTAAAATCCACATTATTGTACCCTGCGCAACGCAGGGCGATGAGACGGACGCCGTTCTTATAAAGGGTCTTGATCAGGTCGGCGCCCACGACATCGTTGACGAAGATGCAGACCGCGTTGAACCCGCGGCTCAGCGCCGCGGTCGCAGGACCCAAATGCTCTTCGAAGTACTTGATGAAAAAACCGAATTTTCTGTTGTCCGCGTCAAAAAAGGCGCGGTCATAAGGCTTGGTGTCGAAAAAAGCGATCCGCGGAGACTTCATGGCATCCCCCGCTTCAACCGGCGCTTGAACTCCTGCCAGGGAAAACTGTTTCCCGGGCATTCCGTCCTGGCGCCGGGGGCGTCTTTATGGCGAATCACGCGTGAAACCGGAATATGATAATATTCCCTGAGAGTATTGACCAGGAGGACAAGGGAATCCATCTGCGCCCGGGTGGGTTGTTCCCGCGTAAAATCCCCGACCACGCAGATCCCGATACCGCAATCATTCATGCCGCCGGCCCTGCAGTGGGCGCCGTCCATCTGTTTTACCCAGCGGGGAGACGCTTCGATCTGTCCGTCCCGGCGCGTCCCGCTCCCGTGGTCGATCACGAAATGATACCCCAGCCCCCTGTCGAATCCCCGGCGGCGGTGAATCCTGTCCAGAGAAGTCGCGTCGCCTTCATCCGTCACGCTGTGATGGACCACGATATATCTCCACTTCCCCGATCGGAACAAAGGGATGACGGGCCGCAGGGGCGCGGCGCCGGGGACAAGGATCCTCTGGCCGACTTTCAGGCCGCGTGGATCGGAAATGCCGTTGGCTTTCAGGATCGCATCTGTCGAGACATCGTACATGCGGCCGATACGATAGACGGTTTCCGCAGGGCCAATGACATGATACATGTCATGGCGCACGCCCGTCTCGTAAACCGGCTTGAAGACCATGTCCGTCGAACTTGACGGCACCGTCGCGCACGACGCCAGCGAAACGAGAAACGCCGCGACGACACAGCACCGTCCCGCCGCACCGGAAAAAAAATGTCCCATGAAATTGAGCATTAAAGTTTGTCGAAGAGCAGAAGAACACCCATCACGACGAAGATCACGCCGCCGGCAACCTTGAGCCATTCCGGCTTCAGGTAGCGGGACAAAAGCATGCCCAGGAGAACGGAAATCGCCGTGACAATGAGATAAGCGCTTACCGACCCCAGCCAAACCGCCCAGGGCTTTTGGGACTTGGCGGCCATGGTCAAGCCGACCAGCTGGGTCTTGTCAGCCATCTCGGCAAAAAAGATGGCGCCGAAAGTCGCCAAAAAAATTTTCCAATCCATGTTTCACCTCGTATTTAAAAAACCAAAATGGTCAATAGCAGGGCCCCCGCGGCCTCACAGCTGCGGCCCCTTTTCGTGCCGGGCTTCCGCCGTGGGGCGGGACCTTCCGGGTGCGGGGTAAACTTTCCCTCCTGCTCACGTTTGCCCCTTAACTCTCTTCTCAAGCGCTTGTTCCTTTAACGGCCGACGGCCGCAGGACAAATTCTCCCCTTCGGGGCAATATCCGAGGGCATCGCACTTGGCGGCCACATCGGCAAAAACTTCCGGGAGCTTGTCGCGGCATATTTTCAGCATCTCCTCAGCCAGGCGTTTGATCTCCCATTGCGCGCGCCGACAACACCGCTGATGGAAAAAATGGATTAATTCCCTCGTGTTCATGGTAACGACGATCTTGGTCTCCGCCGCCTGTGGAAGGACAAAACGCACGTCCTGGTTGGCCTGTTCTCCCACCTTGCCCTTCTCTTTAAAGGCCTCCAGCAACGCATGATAGCTGGACTGGATCATTTCCATGGTCCGGACAAACTCGGCCCGGGACACTTCATCCTGTTCAATCGACGGAGGAACGACGTAACCAAAATCCGTTTCTTTGACATAACGCTGGCTCTGCTGGGAAAAAGAGGCGATCCTGTGCCGGACCAATTGGTGGGTCAGGGCGCGGGAGACCCCTTCGATCGCAAACGTAAACGTCACGTGCTCTAACGGGCTCTCGTGGCCCGATGCCACGACCTTCCGGATGAATTCCGCCTGCTTCTGCGGATTCTGTTCGTTTTCGTCGAATAAATCGCCGGCAAATCGCGCAGAATAACATTGACGGCAGGCGGCATAGATCAGGGCCACGGGGTGCTGCGACATCTCCAATAAACGAACGTGTAATTGCACTTGCGGCATAACGCTCCCGGTGAAAAGATGGTTGGTGAACAACAAACTCTCATCCGGACCGGCCGTGCCGGCCCCGGACCGTAGTATCATAGCAGACTCTAATAAACCTGTAAACTCCGGCAAAAGAAACCCGTCAAGGCCGCAAAGGCCCGGCCGGCGGGGTTCTATTTTTCTATTTACAAGAAAGATACTTTTGCTATAATGAATGCACAATCGAAAGATAAAAGCTTCTGGCGACATGGAATCAACCATGAGGAAGCGTATCTAGAAGAAAATCGTGAGCCTGGGTTTTCGAAACCAGGCTTTTTTATTTGAAATACGATTACATCGATCAAGAATATGGCAGAAACTCCTTCCGATCTTAAATCCACCCCCCTGACGCCCGACCATATAGCCCGCGGCGCGCGCATGGCCTCTTTCGCCGGATGGAATATGCCCATCCAATATGAAGGGATCATTGCGGAGGCCCTCCACACGAGAAGCCGGGCCAGCTGCTTCGACATCTGCCACATGGGAGAATTCCTCCTGAAGGGCGACGTGAATACCTGCGGGCTGGAACGCATCGTGACGGCCCCGCTGAAAGATGCGCCCACGGGAAGCTGCCGCTACGGTTCCATTCTCAACGAAAAAGGCGGCGTCATGGACGATCTCATCGTCTACCGCAAGGCCAAAGACGAATGGATGATCGTCGTCAACGCCGCGACGATCGAAAAAGACAAAAAACACTTTCAGGCCCACCTCGCAGGCCCCGTTGAATTCCTGGATCTCTCGGACCAAATCGGCAAAATCGATCTCCAGGGCCCCCTTTCCCGTGAAGCCGTCGTACGTCTCGCCCCGAAGGCGGCCGCATTGGAATATTATACCTTTATTGAAACCGAAGTTTTGGGCAAAAAAACCATCGTCAGCCGGACTGGCTATACCGGAGAACTGGGATTCGAGTTGTATTTCCCCGCCCGGGACATACCGGCCTTATGGCAGGCACTGCTCCGGGACACACGGGTCAAACCTGCCGGCTTGGGGGCCCGCGACGTCTTGCGTCTGGAAATGGGATACAGCCTTTACGGCCAGGACATTGACGACGACACCACCCCGCTGGAAGCAGGACTGGAAAAATTCGTCGATTTTAAAAAAGATTTCATCGGCAAAAGCGCCCTGGCATCCCAGAAGGCCCGGGGCTTGAAGCGACGGCGCGTTTTCTTCCGCTCGCTCTCGCGGCGCTCGCCGCGGCATCTGCACAGGATCTTCGTGGACGGACGGGACGCTGGTGTCGTCACCAGCGGGACCTTCTCGCCGCACACGAACGGCGGCATCGGCATGGGATTCCTCGAAAATATCTCCGCCCCTAAAGGCTTGCCTCTCACCGTGGGAGACGATAAAATAAGGATCGAAAGCGTCGTCGCGGATAAACCATTTGTGGAACGCACGTCACTTAAAAACTAAAACGACCTCTGTCATCCGCCGCCGGTAAAAACGGGCGCCCCGTCATCTTGCCTGCCTCGCCGGCGGCAGGATGGCTCGATAAAAAGGAGTTGCGCATGAATATCCCTCAAGGGCTTTATTTTACCAAAGAACACGAGTGGGTTAAAATTGACGGCGGGGCCGGGACGATCGGCATTACCGATTATGCCCAACACTCCCTGGGCGATGTGACGTTTGTTGAATTGCCGAAGACGGGCGCGGCCCTCAAGCAATTCCAGATCATGGCAACGATCGAATCCGTCAAGGCGGCCTCGGACATCTATGCCCCTGTCTCGGGGACAATCACGGAAACCAATCAGGAACTCAACGCCAACCCCGCCCTCATCAACCAGGATTGCTACGCTAAAGGCTGGATCGCCAAAGTCAAGCTCGCGGACCCCGGGGAAACCGGAAACCTGATGGATCCAGACAGCTACAAAACTTACGTCGAGGGGCTCGCGTAATGCCGGACCATATCGCCAATACAAGCCGGGACACGCAAGAAATGCTCGCCAGGATCGGCGTCCCCGATACAGAGGCGCTTTTCAGCGTCATCAAAAAAAGCCAAAGGGCGCACTCTTTTGATCTGCCGCCCGGCCGGTCCGAATTCGAAGTCATCGAACGCCTCAAAAACATGGCGAAAAAAAACGCCGGCGATCTTCTGTATTTTACCGGCGCGGGCTTTTACGACCACTACATCCCCCCTGTCGTCGACCATCTAAGCTCCCGCAGCGAGTTTTACACCGCTTACACCCCCTATCAACCGGAATGCTCCCAGGGGACATTACAGGCCATCTATGAATATCAAAGCGTGATCTGCCGCCTCACCGGAATGGAAATCGCCAACGCGTCCCTCTACGACGGCGGCACGGCGCTTTACGAAGCCATGATGGTCGCCAGGCGCATGACAGGGCGCAACCGCGTCCTCGTCGACAGCGCGGTTTCCCCCATCTATCGCACGATGCTGACGGGCTACACGAAAAACCTCGAGATCGAATTCGTCGAAATCCCGGTCGTCCACGGACAGACGGACCGCGCCGCTCTCAAAAAAAACCTCGACGAGAAGACAGCCTGCGTCATCCTGCAAAACCCTAACTTTTTCGGCGCGATCGACGACCATGCGGATATCGTCGCCGAGGCCCATCGCTCCGGGGCCATCGCCATCGCCTCCGTTTACCCCGTCAGCCTCGGATTCCTCAAGACGCCCGCCGCCTGCGGCTTCGACCTGGCCACGGGAGAAGGCCAAAGCCTGGGATTACCCCTGTCTTTCGGCGGACCGTACCTGGGTTTCATGGCGGCCAAAAAAGAACTGGCGCGCAAGATGCCCGGCCGCATTGTCGGGGCCACCGTCGACACCAACGGCAAACGGGGTTTCGTCCTCACCCTTCAAGCCAGAGAACAACATATCCGCCGGGAAAAAGCCACATCGAATATCTGCTCTAATGAAGCCCTCTGCGCCCTGCGGGCCGTGATCTACCTCTCCTGCCTCGGCAAACAGGGGTTGACGGAACTCGCGGAGCTGAATTACAGAAAAGCGGAATATCTCAAAAACCTGCTGGCCAAGATCAAGGGCGTCGAGGTCAAGCGCAGTTCTCCCACCTTTAACGAATTCACGGTTGTCCTGCCGCGCGACCCCAACGCCGTTGTCGCCGCCATGCTCAAAAAAGGATTCGCCGCAGGCTTCCCGCTGGGCCGTTACTATAAAGATATGGAACGCTATATGATCGTCGCTGTCACCGAAAAGCTCAAGGAAAAAGACCTCGCGCTCTATGCAAAAACACTCGAGGAGGTCTTATGGAGCTGACGCGTCCGACTCCATCCGGCATCCATCCCGAACAAGCCCGGCGCGCCGAAGAACTGATCTTCGAAATAAGCCGAGCCGGACGGCGCTGCACGCACCTGCCGGGCCCCGACGTGCCGCAGACAAAAAAACCCGACGCGAAATTCTTAAGAGACTGCCCCTGCGAGCTGCCGGAAGTCTCGGAGCTCGACGTGGTGCGCCATTTCACCAACCTCTCGCGCCTCAACTTTTCGGTGGACACGAACTTCTATCCTCTGGGTTCCTGCACCATGAAATATAACCCCAAGTTCACCGAAGACGCAAGCCGCCTGGAAGGGTTTACGCACCTCCACCCGATCCTGCCGCAGCTCGCCGAAGGTGCGCAAGCGGCCCAGGGAGCGCTTGAACTCCTCTATGAGACCGAACGGCTTCTCTGCGAGATCACCGGCATGGACCACTTTACCCTGCAGCCGTCCGCCGGAGCGCACGGAGAACTGACAGGCGTCATGCTCATCGCCGCCTATCATCGGGCCAAAAATAGAAAAAGGAAATACGTCATTGTCCCCGATTCCGCGCACGGGACAAACCCCGCGAGCGCGGCGATCGCCGGTTACGAGATCATCAACATCCCTTCCGATGCCAACGGGACCATGGACATGGCCCGCCTCAAAGAGAAACTCAACGAAGACGTGGCCGCCATCATGATGACCTGCCCCAATACCCTGGGCCTGTTCGAAAACAAGATCGATGAGATCGCCGCGCTGGCCCATAAGGTCGACGCGCTCATGTACTACGACGGCGCCAATTTAAACGCGATTTTGGGGTATTGCCGCCCCGGCGATTTGGGCTTCGACGTGATCCACCTGAACCTTCACAAGACTTTTTCGACCCCTCATGGCGGCGGCGGACCGGGATCCGGCCCTGTCGGCGTCAAAGAAAAACTGAAAAAATTCCTTCCGGTGTCGCGCATCGCCAGGAACACCGACGGGACATTTGCCCTGGATTACGCCCTTCCGGAATCAATCGGCTACCTGGCCCCTTTCTACGGCAACTTCCTTGTGATCGTCAAGGCCTACGCCTATATCCTTTATCTGGGCCGCGAAGGGCTCATCCGCACAGCCGAACATGCCGTCTTGAACGCCAACTACATCCTCGCAGCCCTCAAAGACTATTACGGGGCCGCCTGTGCCCAGGGCTGCTTCGAACGATGCATGCACGAATGCGTCCTGTCCGCCGCGGCGCTGGCCGCGCACGGCGTGCACGCCCTGGACATCGCCAAATACCTTATCGACGGCGGTTTCCATCCGCCAACGATCTATTTCCCATTGATCGTCAAAGAGGCCTTGATGATCGAACCCACAGAGACGGAATCCAAGGAAACCCTTGACCGGTTCATCGACGTCATGGTCCGCGCCGCCAAACTTGCGCGGGAAAACCCCCAAGCGCTGAAAACAGCCCCGCTGACGACCCCCGTTGCCAGGCTCGATGAAACCAAAGCCGCCCGCGACATGAATTGCGCGTTCTTATAGTTATCGGGCAAACAAGCCGGCAAGACATCAAGCCGTCAAGCAACTGGAAGCCTGTCGAATGATCTCTCCATGACTACTTTTCGCCTCATAGAATCCGGTTATGGCGACGCGGCCACGAACATGGCCGTGGACGAAGCCCTTTTTTTAGGCTACAACCGCCATATCTGTCTGCCCACATTGAGGATCTACGGCTGGGAGACGCCGGCGTTTTCCATCGGATATTCCCAAGACCCCCGCGCCATCCTCCATCTTGAACGGATGAAAGAGAAAAAAGTCCCTCTTGTCAGAAGGCCCACGGGCGGAGGCGCCCTTTTTCACGACGATGAGCTCACATACAGCATCATCGTCGATGCATCGGATTTCAACGCCACCAGAAGCATCAGGGATTCTTTTGAGAAAACCACGGGGGTCCTGATCGAAGCCTACCGGATACTGGGGATCAAGGCGGCATTCTCCAAAACCAAACCTTTACAGCCCCATACGATCGAAGAATTCTGCTTTGCCCGAAAAGAAGAATACGATATCGTCGCTGCCGGAAAGAAGATCGGCGGCAACGCCCAGCGGCGCAGGCGCGGAACGGTCCTCCAGCACGGCTCGATCCCGCTGGCCTACGACGCACGGAAAGCGGCCGTTTTTCTGCTTCACCCTGAGGTCTTAAACGACCTCAAGATCGCGACCGTCGGTGAATTAACGGGAAAAAAAATAACATTTCATCGCATGGCGGAAATATTGATCGCGGCATTCACCGCCTATCTTCCAGGCCGGGCGGTCCGCACGCCCCTGTCGCCGCAAGAACAAGCCCTGGTCCGGAATCTCAAAGAAACAAAATATGCAAACCCTGAATGGAACTTAAAGAAGAAGCCCTCATGAAGATGGAACGCCGGCCTGACTGGCTCAAAAAAAAGGTCGTTTTCTCCGGCAATATCCGGACCGCCGGCATCCTCAAAGACCTCAACCTCAATACCGTCTGCCGGGAAGCGCGCTGTCCCAATATTTCCGAATGCTTCCAGCGCGGCCATGCGACCTTTCTTGTCTTAGGCAAGCACTGCACGCGCTCTTGCCGTTTCTGCCACGTCCCCAAGGACGCGCCGCCCGAAACCGTCGATCCCCGGGAACCCGGACGTATCGCCCGGGCCGTCAAAAAATTGGGCCTCAAACACGTTGTCGTCACCAGTGTCACGCGCGACGACCTTCCCGATGGCGGCGCCCGCCACTTCGCCCGGACCGTCGGATGCCTGCGGCGCCTCTCGCCTTGCGTTTCTATTGAACTTCTGGTGCCGGACTTCCGGGGAGACGCATCGGCCGTCAGGACCGTCGTGGAGAGTGCGCCCGATATCTTCGGCCACAACCTGGAAACCGTCGCGCGGCTTTACCCTTTAAGGCCTCAAGCCGATTACCACAGATCCCTGGATGTCCTGAAAGAAGCAAAAGCGTACGGGACGCGGCTGAAGACAAAATCAGCCCTGATGCTGGGTTTGGGAGAAACCGAACAGGAAGTGATGACAGCGCTTGGGGACTTGCGTCGTGCGGATTGCGACTTTCTGGCCCTGGGTCAATACCTCCGGCCTGACCCGCGGAATGTGGGCGTAAAAGAATATCTCACGCCTCAAAAATTCGAAACTTATCGAAAAAAAGCCCTGGCGCTGGGCTTCCTCCACGTCGAAAGCGCGCCTTATGTGCGCAGCTCCTACAACGCCGCCTCATACCTGGCTTAAGGCGTAGTCTTTGAGCAGGATCGTGATCAGGGACGCCGTTGCGACCACGAGCAAAAACAATCCCATCACCTTCGTATTGCGCACTTCTTTTTCCATGGACACCGGCTCCATGCGCCAATTGATCTTCCTGTAAAAAGCGACCTGGATGCTGATGGCTTTTCGGGGCTTCAGATAGATAAAAAACCCGACCAGAAAGCTCAGCGCCGAAAAAACGTAGAGCGCCGGAAAAATATAGATATCCTTGCACATTGTTACCTCCCTGCGGTAATTACCCGGCTCAAGCCGTTCATTCCATCTTCGGCGGATGCGCGGCGGCGGCAAAAAACCGGACCGTGCGCCAGACCATCAGGCCCAGAAGGCCAAAAAGACTCAGCAAAAAGAGGCTGCGCCAGAAAACATTGGCGGCCTTGAGGATCTTTATGTCTTCGACAAAAATGACCTCACAGGCCCCCGCCCCTGCATCCGTCCGGCAGGTGCTCGTCTTCCAGCTGACGGTAGAAGGCGAATCCCAGTCAGAGCCTGCACTGAGCTTGCGGGCCCTGACATTCACGAGCTTACCCTTGATCTTGACCTGGTCGCCGTAAACAAGGAAACCGACCATCCTCTCCAACCCCTTGTTCTTGATCAACAAGTGATTGTTCGACAACTGGTTGAGATTAAAAAAGATCGGCCGGCGCCACTGGGCCCAGCAAAACCGGCAATCCTGGGAAAACGACAACGTGCCCTCCTGATACGCCTTCTTCAACAGGTTGTCTCCCCAAATCATGCACAGGTCAAAAGCAAAGACCCTGTCGAACTTATAAATGCTGAATGTCCGGTAATTCAGCTTATGGACAAGCATCGCGTTGATCTCATACCGATACAGCGGTTCCAGCTCATAGGCGTAACCATTGGCCTGGAATGTGATAGGCAAAGACGCGGCCAGGGGCGTCTGGACAGGGTCTTGCAGGGCCTCCGGAGCGATCTCGCGGACGCTTCGATAATTGTTGCGGGCGAAGAAGGAAACGGCGAGAAAAAACAGAAGGATCAAAAAGAGGTGCTTCCTGATAAAAAAGAAGATATCCATGGACCTATTATAGCACCTCTACGAAAGGATGGAAGAGCAGAGGGCCTCATCCCGCCAGGGGCTAAAATTAAAAATAGCGGCCTTTCGGCCGCCGCATAAGGGGCGAGGGGAAGAAATCTGATAGTCATTACCGGGCACAGCCTGCCCTCTAGTAGTTTCTTCCCCTCCCCGACATCTTGGTTCATCTTACATTAAAAATCTAACATAGAACGCGTGGCGTTTTCAAGGGGAGGATCAAAAAAAAGACGTTTATTTTTTAAAGGGGCAAGGCGGCCTAGAACACCCCCATTCTCTTTAAAAATATGATGATAGCGGCGACAAAGATGACCGCGACAAGGGCCCACTTCTGCGTATCGTTCATCTCCCCCTCCCTTATGATGAGCTGACAAGTTCCCGATATCGATCCGGAAATCGATATCCCCGCCATCTGATCCGGCCTTCTTGATCGATGATCAAAAATACCGGGATACCGGAGACGTCAAACATATCCGACACGTCTCCTTCGATATCCAACAGGACCGGAAACGGCAAGGCCTCCTTGGCGGCATAACCCGCGACCTTGGCGATCGCCTCTTTTCTGTTAACGGCCAGGACCTCAAAACCGTTCTTTTGTAATTCAGGATACATCCGCTTCAATTTATTGAGTTCAAAAGGACAATAAAGCCCCTTGATCTTCCAGAACATGACAATCACGTTTTTCTTCCCCTTGTAGTCGGAGAGCGAGATGGCCTGGCCACCGATCGAATTCAAGGTAAAATCAGGCACGGGCTTGTCTTCCGGCGGCGCCGCAAAAGCGCCCTGGAAAGCCAACGTCATCAAAAAAACCAATAAAACCGCACCTTCAAACATCCTTCTCTTCATGCATCCTCCTTCTTTGTGCGTCTTTGAGACCCCATTATACCTCAAATGATGAAAGGCCGAAAGCAAGACGATTCTGATTTCACCGGAGGCAAAATCACCCCGCAATACCCGGCCCAAACGGATAGGCCGGTGTGCCGCTCTCTGCGGCCGGCCGCGGGGTAAATTTCACAGAGCGCCTTTGTACGCATGCGGGTGAAATTTACGGGAGTTTTTGGCCGGGGGATTACATTCCCCCTGGCCCCATGCTATACTATTTTTCAATGTCTGCGGATGCAAGGAAAAAATATATCCTGGAAGTCCCTTTCTATGCGAGCCCTATCGAGCATCTCATCGAATTGAACCGGCTTCAAGACATCCAGATCGTCATCTTTGGAGGCGTGCCGGACTCCCCTTTGAACGGCGGGCGTTTCAACTACGCCTTAGACAGGTTTTTCCTCTGGAACAGGCTTTTTCTGAATGTCACCAAAAAACAGCTCTCAAAGGTTTTGTCAAATTTTTATACGGTCGTGACAAAAGCAAACCGGAACGGCATCCCCTTTCTCCTTGCATTCACCAATATGTTTGTCAGCCGGGAAGAACTCAATGAAAAAAACCTGCGTCCCCTCGCATGGCTCGTCGCCTCCTCTCAAAAACACGGCGTGAAAAACGGCGTCATCCTCAACAACAAGCTTCTTGAAAACTTTATCCGCCGGAAATACGGCGACAAGCTCGTCTACGTCAGCTCCTGCACGAAGTATTACGCCCCCGACAGAATACTGACGCCGGAAGAAAGGACGAAAATGTACCTGAGGGACAGCGAGATATACGACTTTGTCTGCCTGAACCCCCAGGATTCAAGGAATACAGGCCTGCTCAAGAGCGTGTTGCGCGCCGGCGCGGGCAAGATCACCGCCATCTGCAACGCTTATTGCGGCGACCGATGCAACTCCTATCATCATTATAAATACATCTCGGAAGAAAATAAAAAAATACTCCTCGCCATAGGAATGAAACAGACCCTTGCCGGCGCGCTGAAAATGCTTGGGGTGATCGTCGGCGCGTTTGCTTTCATCATCCCGCGCATCCTGACGTGCTCGGCTTTTCGCGCGGCGTTCTGCCCTGTCAATATTAAAAAAATCCTCGCCACCCAGCTGGATGCCGGGATCGTTAATATCAAGCTCGGACGAGGTTTCGGAGATGATTCTGTTGACCAGGTTGTCGCGCAGATCCTGAAATTCGAAAGAACCGGATAGCTGCGCGAGAGAAAGACAAAAAAACACCACCCTTTCGAGTGGTGTTTTTTGTAGGCATGACTTACGGAATGAGCGTAGCGAATAAACGTAAGTCATCTGCCCGAATTAATCCCGCCGTTTTCATTCGCGAAGCGAATGAGGCGGGAAAACGGACCGTTGAAAGCCCCCTCTGATTTCTCATTTTTGCCTCGCAAAAATTTCGAAATCAAAACGAGGGGGACAAATTAAAAGCCACCCTTTCGGGCCTTGCATTATGGAGAGGCCCTTCGACGCAGTCGCGCTTCGACAAGCTCAGCACTCCTTTGCTGTGGTTGTCCCCGCATGATTCCTCCGCAAAAAACGTCGGAATCAACCCCGCGGGGACACACCTGAACGAAAAAAGGACTGCCAGTTACGGCAGTCCTTTTTTCACATTAAAGTGGTTGGGTAGGTCTGTTCACTATAGGACGCTATCTCCCATTCTTGGCATTCTAATTATATGGAAGTTAGGTCAAATACTGGCCAATTTGGCGCCATGAGAGATAGATTTTATGCCTGCCCTCCGAAGGACGGGTCCGTTTTGTCCCACATTTTGTGGTTGGATTATCTCTAACTATTTGCACTGCAATAAGTAGAGATATGCCCAGCCTCAAGGGACGGACATATGCTCTCTTCGGCGAAGGCAGACGGATGATATTTCCGGAGCGCTTATCCGATAACCTGGCTGATATCCGTCACAAAAACTATGCCCTGGCCCGGATCTTTCAAGTTACCGTATTTTTCCAATAATTTGACTAACTTATCCCTGTTGCTATCCAAAGTAAGAAGAATCAGGATTTCTCTCGATGAACCAATCCGCCGGCCAAGCGCGCGCCTACCCTCTGTCGTACACATCCCCTTGCCGGAAAGCATCGTGGCGCCAAAAATGCCGGCGTTCTTCATATGCGGCATGATCGCCTTCATTCTCCCTTTCGGAAGTATGGCCATAATCAGTTTAAACATCCCGCGCCTCTCATTTCCCGTGATATGGATACCCCTTCAAAGATGAAAGTCTTTGACCGATTCAGGTTGATATAATATTTTCTTAATCTTAAGCCTTCTGAGCCCTGCCGGGACTTTCCATTCGATAATATCTCCCGTCTTATATCCCAATATGGCCGTGCCGATAGGGGCCAGGACGGAAATCTTATTTTGCCCGATATCCGCTTCTTCGGGATAGACAAGCTGGTAGAACTCATCTTCGCCTGTATCCATATCCTTAAGACAGACCTTCGAGTTCATCGTCACAACATCCGGTGGGATCTTGTCGGCTTCGACGACGATCGCCTTGCTCAGTTCAGCTTCCAACTCGACGATCCGTTCCCATTCTGCGCCGTTCCTTGAATTTTTTATTTTTCTCACTTTCTCGATCAATTCTGCCTGATCTCTGGAGCCGAAGCTGTGCTCCAACTCGTCGAGGGATCGTTTATCTATACCCCGATCAACCGCCATCTGTTCGATGGCTCCGCTCAGGCGGTCAAAATCCGACCGCGTCATATAAATCTTCTTGTTCTTCATTTTCATTTGGGCTCCTGTGCTTTCTTGATTTAAGGACATAAGACGTTTTGCGCGATACAAACCGTGTGCACGGCAATATCCTCTACGCGCTGAATAATAAATAATAAAGAGGAACTGCTATCGGTTACGGACTCGGAAAGGCCGTCTGTCCCTGAAATGTTTCCCCGCATACGATGGCATATTCTTTTAAGCTCAAGACTAGCTGATATGGTCCTCTTCGCGAATTCTGTGTCCTGTTTCAGAAAAGAAAAAACCGCATTCCAGGTGACATTTTGAAATATTTTGACAAATTGGGCAATATTGATCTTATATTTGTCCCGGATTTCAGGATTCAGGTCCGGAAGACTTTCCGCAATCCTTACCGTCAAAAGTGAAATTTCTTTTAGTTCGGCGTAAATACTCAGCCCCGAAGACAATAATCTTACGGCCGCGCTCTCCGGCTCACGCTGTTTGACGGCGTTGGCGCAATACACCTCAAAAGCAGCGTAAAGAACTCCTATCTTTTTGTTATTATCCGTTATCTCCTGCATCTTTTGGGCATCGTAATTCATTAAAACGCCGGCTGTTTTGCTTATGGCCTCCTGCGTCAATCGGCAGCCCTTAAGAAGCTCATCATTCAATTTCCTGAATTCTTTTTCTTTATCTAATACAAAAGCATCTGCCTTATGCATAATCGCCTCCCAGCCAAACCAGTATATTCATGCTTGATGACGCTCGAACTTCCGCGACGGCTTGATGACAGACTCTCTTTTGGCTAACAGATACAAGGGACAACGCGTAAATTTTCCGAGACATTTACTCAATTTACGCTTGACGCCGGGATGATATGAGCCTTCGCCGTAACATCCGCAATAACCGATCGGTCTTATAACGACAAAATAAGGACACATGACCCGGCTCCTTTTATATCATATGACGGGACTAAGACGTGCCACTCTCCTGACATCCCCTATGGCGTAAAACGCGTTCGGGTCGAATTTCCTGATGATAGCCATTGTCCTGTCCAATAATTTGCGGCGCACAATGATAAAAATAATCTTCACCGGACCCGATGTCCCCTGCGCATCTATGGTGGTTGCGCCGTATCCGTTGGCACGGAAATGTCTCAATAATCCCGATGGATCCTTATCCGTTATGAACTGGATGGACAGGTTACCCAAAGCGATCCTTTTCTCAATAGTGATCCCTACAAAGGTCCCCATGCTGAAACCGGCTGCGAAGGCGATATAATTGACGGGGTTATTCAAATTCTGCATAATTTGCGTGACGCCTATGAGCCAAATCAGCATTTCAAAGAAACCTATGATCGCGGCGAGCGCCCTGATGCCGCGGGTAACAAGAATGATCCTCATGGCCGCCATGCTCACATCCGCAGCTCGGGCCAGAAAGATCAGCAAAGGTATCGCTGTCTGAACAACAATATTTTGAGGTATATCTAGCTGCATATAATAATTTTTCTAATGTTATCGTCTTGCCGGCTTTCTCCGCCTCAATCATGCACATCCGAATGGTTATTCTCCCAAACCGCCGGTTCCAGGCTCGGAAATGTCTTCATTTTGAAATACGGGCAACCCCTGAATTTACCCAGGCAAAAATCGTTCATCTTTTGAAGACTCGGGCAATACAGACTTCCGGGATAACAGGCGCATAAACTCTGATTCTTTGAAAAAATAAAGTATGGGCACATCATCACCTCCCTGCGCGCTTACTCATTGCTTCCCGCATCCTTAAGTTCCTTGCGCATGGCAATCCGCACATGTCAGCTTTTCGATTTTCCTGACCAACTCGGCCGCATCCTCCGACTTGTCGTAATATTCATCGGCTTCGGGAAGGAAAGATCTCTGGTCGTTCCGGCTGAAAACGCTGGCGACCAGGATCTTCATTCCCGGAAACTCTTTTCTGATTTGTTCGTAAATTTCGAATCCGCTTCGCTTAGGCATAGCCAGGTCAAGAATAACCAGGGCTATCTCATCGCCCTTCCTTAAGATATTCAAACCGGCATTGCCGTCGTGGGCCTCGATGATACGGTAACCGTGTTCTTCCAGATAATGACGATATATCTGCCTGATCTTCGGTTCGTCATCAATCACCAATAAACTTTTTTGCAGCTTGATGCTCCGCTCTATGATCTTGATCTTCTCAAGCAAAAGATCCAGCCCTTGCGATTTGTCGTAATAATCCTCCGCGTCCGGAATCAGCTTTTTCTGTTCCTCAACCGGGTAGACGCTCGCGACGATGACTCTCATTTTTTTGAGTGTTGTTCTCAAGATGCCGTAAAACATGCTGCCGTAGACCTGCGGCATTCTAATATCGAGTAAAATAATGTCTACAGTCTCCTTGTTCAATATACAAGACGCGTGCATGGCATCGGAGGCTTCAAGAACCTCGAAGCCTTCGTTTTTGAGCATGGCATTATACATCTTCCTCATCCTCTCCTCATCCTCAACGATCAGAATTCTGGTCATCTGGCGCTCCCTTTTAATGAGCGGGCGGCTGCAGAGTCACCACAACTTCCACGACAAACCTCCGCAGCCACCCAGATTACTCTTTCCCGCTTTTCCGGAAAAAGTATAACCCACGCCACATTTAAGAATCATTAAAAAGTAATTAAATTTTTTAATAACCGGAGGTTGAAAAGGACAAACAGGAAGCTGGGGTTTACTGCCGAAGGAGGGGGATAAAAACGGAAAAATTGGAACCCTGCCCAGCGCGGCTGATGACCGATATTTCACCGTCATGCAATTGCGCTATGGACTGGGCGATGCTTAAACCCAATCCGCTGCTGGGGGAGTTGTCCTTTGTTTTTCCATCGATGCGGAAAAACTTGTCAAAAAGTTTTGGGAGATTCTCCTCTTCAATACCGATTCCCGTATCAACCACGGATACAACGGCTCTTCGACTTTTATATCTTAAGCTTATCCCGATGCTGCCGCCGGCCGGAGTGAATTTTATCGCATTATCTATCAAATTTAAAAATAGACGCCTCAAATGCAACTCATCCGCATTAATGATACCCGGCTCCTCCGGAATATCGATATTGACCGCTATCTTCTTCTTGGAAGCCAACATTTTTGCCTGCTCATAAATGATCCTCATAAACTGAGTCAGGTCGATCCGCTCAAAATTCAAAACCCCAGGTTGATAATTCATTTTTGTCAGCAGCAGCAGATCCGCAATGATCTTAAGCATCCTCATGGTCTCTTCCAAACAAATGCCGATGACTCTTTTGTATTCTTCTTTTTCCCGCTCTTTTTTCAGGGCAAATTCCGACTCTCCCCGGATAATAGCCAACGGGGTTTTCAGCTCATGGGCGATATAGGAACTCGAATCTCTTATGTACTCGAATGATTCCCCCAGACGCGAAACCATTCCGTTAAACGCCTCTATCAAAAGGCGCAGTTCTTCATCGACATCCTCCGTTTTGACTCTTAAACTCAAATCTTCATGAGTGATGTTGTTCGCTGTATCGGTGATCTCCCGGATAGGCTTTAAAATTCTTGCCGTGATCATCCGGCCGACAAAACACCCGAACAATAAGGTCAAAGGAATGGGGACTAAGATATAAAACAACTTATATTCTTGCAGCGAGCCGGGAGGAAGGGCAGCCAGGAAGGCGACATACAGAGATAAAAGGACCCCCCATAGGCATGAATACAATAGACTCATCTTTGATTTAATGGTCCTGATACGCATTCTTATTCTTCTCTCAAAACGTACCCTTTTCCGTGGACGGTATGGATAAGCTGCTTTTTATGACCTTTATCGATCTTATTTCGTAAAAAGTTCATATACACATCGATGACATTTGTGAGGCTGTCAAAATCCTCATGCCATACGTGTTCGGAAATCATTGTTCTGGTGACGACGAAGGTGGCGTTCAGCATAAGGTATTCCAGGAGAGCGAACTCTTTGCTGGTCAATGGGATCTCCTCACCCGCCCTCCTCACTTTATGCCTGAGCTGGTCCATTTCCAGATCGGCGATCTTAAGAATGCCGGTCTTGTCCTGCCTATCTCTTCGCAATAACGCGCTGATCCTGGCCAATAGCTCCTCAGAGGCGAACGGTTTGGCCAGATAATCATCGGCACCTGAGTTTAACCCAAGAACTTTATCTCTTACCTTGTCTTTTGAGGTCAGCATCAAAATAGGGACATTTATCTTCTTACTTCTGAGTTCCCGGCACACGGTGATACCGTCTTTGATCGGCAAGATGATATCCAGGATGATAAGGTCGTAGGGATTGACCTCCGCCAGGAACAGCGCCTTCGCGCCGTCATTGGCCACGTCAACGATATAGTCCTCTTCCTTCAGGCCCCGCGTGATAAAGCCGGCCATCCTTATTTCGTCCTCAACCAATAAAATCCTCACTTCTTCTCCCTTTTTTTCTAGTCAACAAGCAAAGAACCCTATTCCCTCTCTTCGCCAACTCTCCAGGGGCCTTCATCACCGCATGTCGCTATCCCGAAAGTACATTTTATCATGAATCCATAAATATGAAACCCTCCGATGTTTATATCAGCACGGCCTGAACCTCCCTCTTAACGTAAAGTGAAGCTTCGCCGGTGAGGAGCCGGCGGCTTCTTTCTCTTCGGTGCTCAGCGAGGCGAAGTCGAGGGAGAACGGACAGATAAAAGGCTCTCTACGCTGTGGTTGTCCCCGCATGATTCCTCCGCAAAAAACGTCGGAATCAACCCCGCGGGGACACACCTGAACGAAAAAAGGACTGCCAGTTACGGCAGTCCTTTTTTCACATTAAAGTGGTTGGCCGCCTCGTCAAACGCCCTCAGCGGCACTGCCCTAAACGACAAAAGCCGCCAAGAACGGCGGCTTTTGTCACACTAAAGTGGTTGCGGGGGTCCGATTTTTAATGAGGGCATGGCTTACGGAATGAACATAGCGAATAAACGTAAGCCATCCGCCCGAATTAACTCCGAAGGCTGCAAGAAAATTTGGAACAAATTTTCGCAGCGAATGGCTTCCGGAGAAACGAACCTTGCGATGAGCTATTATCTCTCTAACTTGCTACTACACAAATAGCAGAGACATATCCGCTCTCAAGAGGTGGGAATAGCGATGTTTATATCTTCCTATTCTACCAGAGACTTGTTGAACTCTTACCAATCAATATCTAATATCGAAGCCTGGTCTCTTCTGTTCTTGGTAAACAAGTTTTCTAAATTCTTTATTTTCCTTAAGGCCAATAAAATCCTTCTCCGTCCTTGCTTCTTCTCTGGCCTGGCCCTTTTCATCCAACTCAAGACACATTTTTAAATATTTGAGTGCCTTTTCGTTATCACCCATTTTCGCATAAGTGCAAGCTAGATTGTAATACGGAAAGAAGGCATCAGGCCTGCTGGCAATGGCTACTCGAAATATCTCAGCGGCTTTATCAAAATTATTTTCATCGTAATATTTGTTCCCCTGATAAAAACAAAACTTACCCAAACCCTTCATTTTACGTATAGCTTTTCTATCAGCGTGCAGAGCCTTCATATATTCATCTATGGCCTCGCGTTCCATTTTTCTGGCTAAATAGACATTACCAATGTTAATATAGGGCTCTGGCAATCTTGGATTTATTTCTATGGCCTTCTTACACATGGCTATTGCCTCATCATACATACCTTTCTCATAATAAATATTACCTATTCCATTGTAGGCAATATCGGAATCCGGCTGGATACGAAGAACTTCTCTATAAATCTCTAATGCTTTATCATATCTCTTATCTTTGACATAACTGACAGCAAGTGAATTATCCCGGCTGACTTTCTCAGACATATTGTCAAGTGCATCTTCAAATTTCCTATTCCACGCCGCTCTTTCGCGAGAGGACAAAGACAACAATAACTGTTTAAAGAAAGCGTTGGTGTGATCTCTAAGTCTTGCTGAGGATTGGCTTGACGAACTGGCAAACTCTATATACAAAGACAGGGCGTCATTCTTCAAACCTTCTTTTTCAAAAGTCAGCGCTCTCCTACACAAATCCTCAATCAAAAAAGGATCCATTGTGAACCAAAAATTGGATTTCTCCCTCATTGAAACCTTGTTATAACGCTCTTTGATGCTGAGGAGTTGTAACGCGATAGGGTCGTCATCTTCGGGTTTATAACCTCTTTTTTTCAAAGAGGATAGCTTCTGTTTCCAATAGGGATCATTAGGAAAAATATAAACGGCGACCTCAAAAAAACGCCCTAAGACCCTGACATCGTCATTTAAGATAACTTCAAGCAAATATGCCATTCTTCTACTCCGGGGGAATAAATACCAGGCTTGAACCGCATGCCTTCGCGCGTCATCCTTCCTATTAAGCAAAAACAATGCTTCTGCCTTGATCGTTTCTTCCTCGGCTCGGAAAAAGAAATCTTTGCCGTTATCGTACAGCGTTCCATCCAATAATGACAATGCGAGAACGGCCTTGTGAGCGGCTAATGCCTTTCGGGCTTCAAATAAAGGTTCAATAATGTAAAGCATCTGTTGAAATTTCGGGGTCTCTCCAAATTCATTAACTTTATCAAAATCTCCGGAGGCAAACAATCCCATGGCAGCTTGTAAAAATGCATCAGGATTATTTTCATAGAGGGAATATTCAATAAGAGGATCTCGCGCTTGTTCAAACCAAAACAATTCCTGAAGCACCAAGCCCTTGCAATAAGTTAGCCAAAGTCTGTTAACGAGCGAAGAGTCGATGATCCCTAACTCAGCACACTTTCTGGACTCGGAAAGATAGCCCAGCCGCAAATATAATAACGCTAGATTCAAAAGTTCATCGTCGAATCTACCGGTACCGGGCATATAATTGGAATAAAAAGTTGACAAATACAAAGGCATCGATTTGTCATATTGGTCCCTATCTCTATATGCAGTAGCTAGATCTAACAACAAAGGCTCATAACACGGATATTTTTGCGCAAGGGACAAAAATTTATTCAATTCCGAAGAAGATAAGTGATAATTATTAATTCCAACATATTGACTTGCCACAACGGGATGATCAGGAAAATCACGCTCTGCTTCCTCGACTATCTGCCAAAATTTCTCTTTAAGATCAGGATCAGTTATTCCATCATAAAATACATAACCCAACGCAGGAATAACCAAGTGACTTTGCAGAGCCCTGATGTATTCATTCCACAAAGCAGCATCCTTTGTTTCCCAGTATTTCTGGTTGGCATACCAAAACCTGATTTCGGCAAAATCCGGATCGCGCCTAAGGATCTCTTTGTAGATATCCCACTCCTCTTGGCTCCTCCATTTAACATAAAACGATTTTCCAAATAACCGTAGAACATCTGCGTCTCTTGTCATGGGACGCACCAATTCTCGCTCCAAGCGTTCACTAACAGGCTGTTTACGAAATTCCATCC
>JAQUOM010000006.1 GCA_028717105.1 Candidatus Omnitrophota bacterium | reverse complement strand
ATTAACGGTGTCCTTGATCTTATCGATGGCGCCCAGGGCCGTTTCCACGGCGGTGTCCGAACCGATCGTCCGGTCGGTCCCGCTCAAATCATTGTCGATCGTCCCCGGCACGCCGATGCACGGAATTCCTCCCTCTTTCGTCAGGATCTGGGCGCCGCGGTAACTTCCGTCCCCGCCGATGACGATCAAGCCGTCGATGTTGTTCCTGCGCAAAACCTCCGCACCCCTGCGTTGTCCATCCTTCGTCATAAACTCCGGACACCGCGATGTCTTTAAGACCGTCCCGCCGCGGTTGATGATATTGGATACCGACCGGTGACTTAAGGGTTTCAAGTCTTCGTTGATCAACCCCGTATAGCCGCGGAAAACCCCGAAGGTCTCAAGCTTGTGCGCAAAAGCCGTGCGCACGACGCCGCGGATGGCCGCATTCATGCCCGGGGCATCTCCTCCGCTTGTCAAAACAGCGATTCTTTTAACGGCCATATCACATTCCTTCAACCCGGAGATTTCTCGGATATTCAACGATCGCCGTATAGGCGATCTCGACCTTCTCGCGCGGTTTGAGCTTCAACTCCCAACGCCATACACCTTTTTTGTCCTTATAATCTTTCTCCTTCGGTTCCAGGCTGACGCGCTCGACGCGCACCTTGATGCGGTCATCCTGCGAAACAGGCAGGGAATCGAATAATTCAAACGTGATATCTTTATTCTTGTAATTCTCGACGGTCGTCTTGAACAGGATCGTGACCTTGCGGGTCGGCGACGGAATACCCCCCAGGAGGACCTCGTCGACCTTGCGTTCAAGCTCCTCCTTCTTGACCTTGACGTTCTCGTCAATGCCGAGATAGAGGTCGAATTCCTCGGACGGCGCGATCCCTGCCAGCTGGGAAATACCCACAAAATCCCCTTCCAAAAAGATATTCATGCGGCCCGGCAGAAGCTGCAGGTCTTTTTGATTGGTGACACGTGCCGTCAAATAGGCGAATGTGCTCGCCCTGGGATAAGCCGAATACTGGAACTTGGCGTCGAGGTTTTGCGACAAAACCGGCAACCTCTCCTCGGAACCGTCCGCCTTGATCGTGGCCTTGCGGGTTATCTTATAAACGACTGAGACGCCTTTTTCTTCGACAGCCGCATATTCCATGCGCGCTTCCTCAACCTGCTCGGGCGCCGCACTGCCCGCCAATGTCATGTTTTCGTCTTTCATATAATAAGGCTCATAGTCCGCTTCCCTCGACATCGCCTGACTTTTTTCCGCAAATAACCCTTTGCGCCTGACCTGCGGCGGCTCATAAGGCTGCAGAAACCAGGGCACCAGGTCCGGCATTTGTCCGGACACCGTGGGCCGGGCCGTCGAAAGCGTCACGTCCACCTCTTTCCAGTCTTCGCCTGTCCTTTGACGCACGACGCCAAAACCCACCAGCTCTACCTGAGACTTATCAAAGACCGTGCGCGCCTCATAAACCGGATACCAGGATGCGCCTCTCGCCAAATAAGAAACTTCCAACGTCAGCGATCCGCCCTTGACGGCTTCGACATCAACGGCGATCGACCGTTTCATTTTATGGGAACGGGATATCTGGCCCAACTCCTTTTGCAGGACATCCAGTTTTTTTCTGGCATCCCTTTCCTTTATACCGAGGGCCTGGAGGACCGCATAATGGTCTTTATAAGACATGTCCAGAAAATTCAACAGGTCCCCCAGTTCTTTGGCCTGAGGCATCCGGGTTGCCATATCCTGCGGGACCTGCTCGCCGGAAAAATTCAACAAGGCATCCAAAAGCTGCTTCTTGTGGCCCGCGACTCTTTGGGCATCTTCGATCTTCCCGATCTCGTCGAGCTGCGCCTGGATCTCCAACTCGAGTTCCTTGACGCGCTCCCCGGCCGCTTCCTGAAGGAACTCCTTCTTGACCTGGGCGCCCAAGATTTTCACGGTGGCCGTACCTTCTCCGGAAACCCTCAAAGAACCCTCATCGATGTCCGGGATAATGTCCGCAAAAACAATCTCGTGCTCTCCTGCCGCCAGATCCATCGTACCCACCCGGGTAATCAGGGCGCTGTCGGGATAAACAACCACCTGGCTGATATGCGAATCGATATCCTTGGCGAAAACGGGATACGCCGCAACCAACGACAACGCGACGATAAAGAAAAGCTTCATCCCTCGTTTCATGGATCCCTCTCAATTTCCCGCTGAATGAGTTTGTGCGAAATTGACCCCGAGCTTCCTTCAGCGCCTATCTCAGAAACGAGGGGCCTTAATCTTTAATCCAGAGCTGAATCAATCCCGAGTCTTTTTTGGACGAGGGGCGTTCCCTGATGACGGGCACTACGTGCCCATCTCCCAGCTCGCCAGATACTTTTTCTGTTCCGGGGTCAGACGATCGATCTTAATGCCCATGGAAACAAGCTTCAGCTCCGCGATGCGCCGGTCGATATCCACAGGGACCTTGTAAACTTTTTTCTCTAATCGACGATAATTCTTCTTCATGAATTCCGCGGATAACGCCTGATTTGCAAAACTCATATCCATGACTTGCGCCGGATGGCCCTCGGCTGCGGCCAGGTTGATGAGCCGGCCGTCGCCCAAAAGATAAATCCGCCGGCCGTCCGCCAACACGAACTCCTCAACGAAATCGCGCGTCAGGCGGCGCTTCCGGCTCAACTTGACTAAACCGGGAATATCAATCTCGACGTTAAAATGCCCTGAATTACAGATGATCGCCTTGTCTTTCATGATACGGAAATGCTCAGGCCTGAGCACATGAATATCTCCGGTGACCGTCACGAAAATATCGCCGACCTTTGCCGCGCGGGCGACGGGCATCACCAGAAAACCGTCCATGACCGCTTCAAGGGCCTTGAACGGATCGACCTCCACGATGATGACGTTCGCTCCCAGGCCTTTGGCCCGCATGGCAGCTCCGCGACCGCACCATCCGTAACCGCAGATGACGAAATTCGTCCCGGCAACGAGTTTGTTGGTCGCACGGATAATACCGTCGATCGTCGACTGGCCCGTGCCATAACGGTTATCGAAAAGATATTTCGTCTGGGCGTCATTAACGGCAACGATCGGATAGAGGAGTTTATTCTCTTTTTCCATTGCGCGCAGCCGGATCACGCCGGTTGTCGTCTCTTCCGTCCCACCCAAAGGAATACGGCCTTTCTTTTTATGGATGACGGAAACGAGGTCCGCGCCGTCGTCCATTGTCAAATCCGGCCTATAGCCCAAGACCGCCTCGATATGTCCATAATACGTCTTGTGATTTTCGCCCTTGATGGCAAACACCGGAATACCGTAGTCTTTTGCCAGGGATGCGGCCACATCATCCTGTGTCGAAAGCGGATTGGATGCGCACAAAGCGATATCCGCTCCGCCGGCTTTAAGCGTCAGCATAAGAACGGCTGTCTCTGTCGTCACATGCAGACAGCAGGCAACCTTGGTCCCGGTCAAAGGTTTTTCTTTGGCGAACCTTGCGCGGATCAGGTTTAAGACGGGCATATTGTCGTCTGCCCACTCGATCCTTAATCTTCCTTTTTTGCTTAAAGACAAGTCCTTGACATCATATTTCATGGAACTCCTTTACCAACATAAAATGACCAATGACAAAATCCAAATGACAAATTAATGTCAAAAATCCAATGTCCTATTTAAGCTCCTTTTGACGTTGGGATTTAATTGGACATTTGTCATTGGGTATTTGGATTTATTTTTAACTTGTGGTCCCTATCATTTGACTTCCTTCTTGAGCGCTTCCGCCCTGTCCGTCTTCTCCCAGGTAAAGCCCTCTTCGTTACGGCCGAAGTGCCCGTAACAGGCCGTCTGGAGATATTTGGGTTTGCGCAGATCCAGGTGTTTAATGATACCCTGGGGGGTCAGGTCGAAGACCCGGCGCACGGCCAATTCCAGCTTCTCATCCGAGGCCTTCCCGGTGCCGAAGGTGTCGATAAAGAGATTCACGGGCTCTGCTTTCCCGATACAATAAGCCAGCTGGATAAAACAACGGCTGGCGAGCTTGGCAGCCACGATGTTCTTGGCGATATAACGGGCCATGTACGTGGCAGAACGGTCGACCTTGGTTGGGTCCTTTCCTGAAAAAGCGCCGCCGCCGTGAGACGTGACGCCGCCGTAGGTGTCCACGACGATCTTGCGGCCGGTCATCCCTGTATCCGATTGCGGCCCCCCGATGACAAACTTCCCCGTCTCATTGACGAAATACGTCGTCTTCTGGTCCGCCAGGCCTTTCAAAATGGGCCCCGCAACGACATCAATGATCTCCTGCCGGGCCCTGGCGGTAATCTTGTGCCCTGACGCATCCAGGATATCCTCGGTATGCTGGCAGGCCAAAACGACATTATCGACCCTTTTTGGTTTTCCATTCTCGTATTCCACGGTCACCTGGGATTTACAATCAGGGCCGAGATATTTTAATGTCTCTTCTTTGCGTACCTGGGCAAAACGACGCACCAGCCTGTGGGCCAGCATGATCGGCAGAGGCATGAGTTCTTCGGTCTCGTCGTTGGCGTAACCGATCATGATCCCCTGGTCTCCGGCGCCGCCGGCATCCACGCCCTGGGAAATATCGGGAGACTGCCTGTTAATGGCGTTCAAGATCGCGCAGGTATGAAAATCAAATCCGTATTTCGGATGTGTATAGCCGATGTTTTCTAGGACGCGGCGCGTCATCTCGTGCACGTCGATCGACGTCTTCGTCGTGATCTCGCCGCCCACGATGATCAACCCCATCGTCACATATGTCTCGCAGGCCACGCGCCCCTTGTCGTCTCTCTTTAAGACTTCGTCTAAAACGGCATCCGAAATTTGATCGCAGACTTTATCGGGATGGCCTTCACCTACGGACTCCGATGCAAAAAAATACTTCCTGTTCGTCATTTCAATGTCCTCCTTAATTTCGCCTCCGGCGAAATCAACTCCGCAGCTTGCGTAAGCCAATTTTGCGAACAGACTCTGGCGCGTGTGAGCAAAATTGACAAGCGTTTAAGCAAGGAGTCTTTCCTTATTTTCCGCTTCCGTCGAATAACTCTATGTCGCGGCGTGAATTTGACCTACGTGATAACCCCATTATACCTGGCGATAACCTGCTTATAAGAATCCAGGTGCCCGATATCGAACCAGTGCCCCTGTTTCAAGGCGAGACCGTAAACCTTACTTCTCTTGATAAGCCAGCGGATATAATTTCCCGAGGCGTCGTTGGATGTCGTCTTGTCAAGGGCATAGGCCTCCAGGTCTTTGAGCGTCCGCGCCGGAAAATAATACAGGCACGTTGCCACCAGGGTCGAGGCGGGATGCTCCGGCTTTTCTTCGAAGCGGACGACCCGGCCGTTGCGGTCGATGCTGACGACGCCAAAGCGGCTGGCGATCGACCGGGTCCTGATATCGAAAAGCCCCAGAGAGGCAAAAGGCGCCCGGCGCCTGGCAAAACGGACAAAGCCCTCGAACGTCCGTCCGAAAAGATTGTCGCCGCCGATGACAAGGACGTCGTCGGTGATCCTCTTTTTTTTGACGACGTGATAAATGTCGCCGATGGCTCCCAGGCGGTCTTCGTTAGACCGGGTGCCATCGTCCTCAACACAGATCATCTTGCGGCGCGGATGGCGGCTCGCCCAAGCCTTAAAGTCTTCACTGAACTTGTGATTTGTGACAACGGTGATACGCCGGACGTTCCTTAAGGGAGACAACCCGTCGACGATCATGTCGATCACTGTCTTGCCGCGCCCGATGCGCAAGAGCGGCTTAGGGACCCCCAGCGTCAAAGGGTACAGGCGCGTGGCATAGCCCGCCGCCAGGATAACAGCCTCGACGCAAGAAGTCGCCGCCGGCGCCGATGAGCCCGTATGTCTCGTATCAATCGCCATAAATGTGAGGAAGGATCTCTTTGAGCCGCCCCGTCAAGAAGGTGTTGACTTCGATACCGGTCGATAAAGACAAGGCTTCCTCGGCAATACCCCGCGCCGTCTCATAGGTGACGCTACGGATCACGTTCTTGATCTCAAGAAGGCTCGCCGACGGCATGCTGAATTCATCCAGGCCCAGCCCCAAGAGCAAAATGGCCAGAGACGGCTCGCTCGACATTTCTCCACACATCCCTACCCAGATGTGGGCCCGGTGGCCGGCCTCAATGACATTTTTTACGAGCCGCAGGACGGCCGGGTGCGTCGGCTCATAAAGATAAGCGATCTTTTCATTCGTGCGGTCCACGGCCAGGGCATATTGGATCAGGTCATTGGTCCCGATGCTAAAAAAAGCTACCTCGCGGGCCAAAAGATCGCTCGTCAGGGCCGCCGAAGGAACCTCGATCATAGCGCCGATCTCGATCTTGCTATTATAAGCGACCTGTCTTTTTTTAAGCTCTTCCTTGGCTTCCTCGACGATCTCCTTGGCGCGCCTGAGCTCCTCGATCCCCGAGATCATAGGGAACATGATCTTGAGGTTCCCAAAAGCCGACGCGCGCAGGATGGCGCGCAACTGGGTCTTAAAAACGTCAGGCCGCCCAAGACAAAAACGGATCGCGCGCCACCCCATGAACGGCGACATTTCTTTGGGAAGATTGAACTGGGAGATGAACTTGTCGCCTCCCAGATCGAGGGTGCGCACGATGACGGGCTTATCCGCAAAATTTGTCGCCAGGTTCCTGTAGGCCTCGAACTGCTCGTCTTCCGTAGGCAGGTCCTTGCGATTCATATAAAAATATTCCGTCCGGTATAATCCGACACCGTCGGCGCCGTGCTCCAGGACAGACGGAATCTCATCCGGAAACTCGATATTGGCCGCCAGCGTGACGGGCCGGCCGTCTAAAGTCGCCGCCGGCAGATTCTTGAGAGCTCCCAGCGTCTGTGTCAGGTCTTTGAGCTTTTCTTCCTGGACCTGGTATTTTTTAAGCGTCTCGGCATCCGGCGCTACAATCACGGTCCCGGAAGATCCGTCGACGATAACCACATCGCCGTTCTTGATCTGCGCGGTCGCGGTCTCCAGGCCCACGACGGCCGGAATTTCCAGGGACTTGGCCATGATGGCCGTATGAGACGTCTTGCCGCCGATGTCCGTCACGAACCCCTTGACGCGGTTCTTATGCATCGAGGCGGTATCAGAGGGAGAAAGGTCATGAGCCACGACGATGACCTCGTCTTCAAGTTCCGCCAGGCCCTTTCTCATCTTTCCTAGAAGATTACGCAGGATCCTGCGGCCCACATCATTGATATCGCTGATGCGTTCCTTGAGATATTCGTCCTCGATCTTCGAAAAAACCTGGGCATAACGTTTCAAGACCTGCGAAAAAATATAATCGATGTTGAGTTTTTCTTTTTTGACGCGCGAGATGACCTCTTCGATAAGCATGCGGTCTTCTAAGACCAGAAGGTGCGCATCAAACACCTCGCCGTGCTCCGAACCCATATCCTGGGCGATCTTTTTCTGAAGCGCGATGATCTCCTGGCGCGTCTGGATCAAGGCGTCTTCAAACCTGGAAATCTCCAGCGGGACCTGTTCTTCCGTGATCGCGACAGGCGCCACGTCCAAGTCTTCCCTGCCGAAGACGAAGGCACGGCCGACCACAATCCCCGGAGCCGCCGGTATCCCTTTTAATATATTCTCACTCATCGGACCTCAATAGAACTTCCAGTTCGTTGACGGCCGCATCGGCATCTGCGCCTTCCGCGACAATCGTGATTTCACAGTCTTTTTCAGCCGCGAGCATCAGGATCCCCATGATCGATTTTCCGTTGACAACCTCGTCTTCCTTGATCACCTTGATGGTTGAATCGTATTTATTGGCGATCTGGACGAAGAGCGCCGCAGGCCTCGCATGCAATCCCTGCTTATTATTGACCCTGACTTTTCGCTCCACTCTTTTGATCATGAAAAAAGTTTACGGTCTCCCTGCGCGTTGTAAATTCAACAGGTCTGCAATGATCTTGGCCAGTTTGCCGGCATCGTGCCTGACGTGGTCCGTCGCGCTGACCAGGTCCTCTTCGATCACGCCGTATCCAAGGCTTTTGATCGCCTGTGTATCGGCCTCGACGGGAATAGAAGATTCCTTTTTGTACTTACCCAGCAGGCTCACCGGGACGCCGCCGACATTCACGATGCAGGCGTCTAAAATATGAGGGTGCGTATGTCTCACCAGTTCCTTGATGTGATCGGAGGCCCTGAAGCCGTCGGTTTCCCCCGGCTGCGTCATGATATTGCAGACATATATCTTCGACACCTGAGACGCGACAACCGCCTCACGGATATCTTTAATGAGAAGGTTCGGAATAATGCTCGTATAAAGGCTTCCCGGCCCTAAAATGATCAATTCCGCCTCCAGGATCGCGCGCACGGCGTCGGGCGCGGCCGAGGCGTTATGCGGCCGGATAAAAATCTTCTTGATGGGAGACCCCGCCTTGGGGATCTGGGCCTCCCCCTCTGTCAGGCGGCCATCGGCGTGTTCGGCCGCCAGCACGACCTTCTCCAGCGTCGACGGTAAAACCCGGCCGCGAATCGACAGCACCTTGCTCGATTCCTTGACAGCCTTTTCAAAATCGCCGGTGACTTGCGTCATAGCGGTGATAAACAAATTGCCGAAACTGTGGCCGCTGAACTCCGTGTCCTGCTTGAAGCGATACTGGAAGAGCTGGTTCATCATCGTCTCTTCGTTCGCCAGGGCCACCAGGCAGTTCCGGATATCTCCGGGGGCCACGATGTCAAACTGTTGACGCAGGCGCCCGGAAGACCCTCCGTCGTCGGCCACGGTCACGACCGCCGTGATATTGGACGTATATTCCTTGACGCCGTGAAGCAAAACCGACAACCCCGTTCCTCCTCCGATCACGACGATCTTCGGCCCGTGTTCCAGGAACCGTTTCTGATAAAGGATGTCGATCAGGTTACCGTCCCTGTGGGGCAGGATCAGGGAGACAACGGAAACCAGCATATTTTTGAAACCCAGGACCAGAAGCGTAATGCCCAGAAGGATATTGGCATAATAAACGAAGATGACAGGCTTTGTCAGGCCTCCGCGATAGGCCATCACGCCGCCGACGCCGACCACCATCAGGATGAGGCCCAAAAGAGACAGAAACCCCCATCTCTTGACGCGCATCCCGGGGTAAAGCCACTTGAAAAACGTCCTGAACTTATAATTTCTTATCATCTTCCGTCTCGATGATCCGGGTCACGTCCTTTTTTTCCCTGGCACCTTTGAGCGTATCGCGGAAATATTTGTCCTTGATCAACCGCGAAATCCTCGCCAAGGCCTTCAGATGCGGACCGGCAGAATCCTGGGGCGCCAGCAATAAGAAAAAGATGTAGACCGGCTCGCCGTCAAGCGAATCGAAATCCACGCCTTTGCGGGACAACCCGAAGGCACCGACGAGATTCTTAATACAGTCTGCCTTGGCATGGGGAATGCCGACATTATGGCCGATCGCCGTAGAACCCAGGGCTTCGCGCGCCAGAAGCAATTCCACGACTTTGCTTTTATCCTTTTTGTCAACATCGCCGCTCGCGATCAGGAGGTCCACCAGTTCCTTGATGGCATCGGTCTTGTTGACACTTTTGAGGTCGGTCGTTATCGCCTCCTCAGAAAGAAAATCCATGATCTTCATTCGGTACTGTCCTCCTTTTTATCCCAAAGACGTAAGTTGTGTTTTCGTATCAAGAAAGGCTGATGTCGCCTGGAATGAAACCTTCCATTGTAAGCCTGCGGAAGAGTTTTAGTTTTTTGCGGCCTGTCTTGCCCGGATGGAAAAGCCGCGGTTAGATCGTGCTGTCGAAACGACTCCTTCGGCCGAGAGTCGGGATTTTTCCTCACCCGCCTCGCATTGGCTCGGCTTCTTCGGAACCGGCCGCGCTCGCTCAAACCAGTGGCGCTCGCGTCGGCTTCAAATCCCGTTTGGTTCGATGACAACGCTTGAGCCTCACGAACAAAACGGCGGTTCACAAATTGGAGCGGGAGACGGGATTTGAACCCGCGACATCAACCTTGGCAAGGTTGCGCTCTACCAACTGAGCCACTCCCGCATAATTAATCAAAACATGAAAAACAGAAAATGGAAAATAGAAATTAGAAAATGATGAAGTTTTAAATTTTCTAACTTCTATCTTCAATCTTCGAATCTCTCTCATGGGCGGAAGAGGATTTGAACCTCCAAGGCATTGCTGCCACGAGGTCCTAAGCCTCGCGTGTCTGCCAATTGCACCACCCGCCCTCAATCAGGGCCGCTGAAAAAACCAACGGTCCAAATTTATGTGCCGCCCGTCGAGCCTTGATTTTCTTCAAGGCGAGAATCCCGAGTTGCTGTCGCGTGACGACCCTGCAACGAGGGACGGCTCGAATGTTTGTCCCTCGTGGCTGACTCAAAACCGAATACAGCCGCTCGGGAACAAATTTTCAAAGAAAATTTGGTGAGCCGCCCGCGGCTGGAACGCGTCGCTCCTCGCGTGACTGCTTGCTACAGACAAGCGGCAGTCAGCTCGGTCGCTCCCCAAAGGGGCTCTGCCCCTATGACGCCGCTCATCCGCTTTCGCGGATTCGCGCCTGTTACCCCGAAAACGCGGGGGAACTTTTCCCCCGCATCCCTTTGCGTTCTCGCCGCAGAAAACTCATGCGGCCTGCAAAAATTAAATGGTGAGCCGCCCGCGGCTCGAACGCGGCACACCCGCCTTAAAAGGGCGGTGCTCTACCAAATGAGCTAGCGGCCCAAAATTCCAGTATACGCGTTAGCATGTTAATGAGTTGCGGACATTCCTTAAAATCCGGCTCGCCAGCTCAAAATACGCAACACGTAACTCGTAAATTACACTTCCATCAATTCTTTTTCTTTATCTTTGAGGACGCTTTCAAGTTCGGCTATGGACTTATCGGTGATCTTCTGTATCTCTTCCTGGGAACGAAACCGCTCGTCTTCCGGGATCACCTTGTCCGTCTCGAGCTTCTTGACGGCGTCGTTGGCATCTCTGCGGATCGTCCGCAACGAAATACGTCCTTCCTCTGCCATCGTCTTGACGACTTTTTTGAGTTCTTCGCGGCGTTCCTGCGTCAGCTGGGGAATCTGCAAACGAACGATCTTGCCGTCGTTAAAAGGATTGATCCCCAGATTGGACTTAGAGATGGCCTTTTCGATCTCCGGAATGACCGACGCATCCCAGGGCTGGATAATGATCAGGCGTGCGTCAGGAACAGTAATCGACGCTAAAGACTTCAGGACTGTCGGAGTCCCGTAATAATCCACATGCAGGCCCTCGACCAGATGCGGAGATGCCCGTCCGGTGCGGATCTCTGAAAAATTCCGACGCGCGGCCTCCAAAGCCTTCTTCATCTTGCTTTCTACGTCCTTAATGATCTCACGCGTATTCATAGACACCCCCTGGGCAAATCCTAAACCCTAAAACCTAAAAAACTATTGTTTTTGAGTCGTGTTTCGGGTTGAGGGTTTATTAATTGACGACCGTGCCTATCTTCTCGCCTAAAATGATCTTCTTGATATTGCCGGGCCGGGTCAGATCAAAAACCACTATCGGCAGATGATTATCCATACAAAGACTGACAGCCGTGGCATCCATCACTTTGAGTTCTTTGTTCAAAACGTCCATATATTTCAGGGACGTGAACTTCCTGGCGTTTTTGTTCTTCATCGGGTCGTCGGAATAAACACCATCCACCTTCGTCGCCTTCAGGATCGCATCGGCATCAATCTCCATGGCCCGGAGCGCCGCGGCCGTATCGGTCGTAAAATAAGGGTTCCCTGTGCCGGCGACAAAAATGACGACCCGCCCCTGCTCTAAATGCCGGATAGCCCTCCTGCGGATATACGGCTCGGCGATCTGGTGCATCTCGATCGCCGTCATGACGCGCGTGGCCACATCTTTCTTTTCTAAAGCGTCCTGGAAAGCCAGGCCATTGATGACGGTCGCCAGCATCCCCATGTAATCACCGACCGCCCGCTCGATCTTGTAGCGCGTCGTGCCGGACTGCCCGCGGAAGATATTTCCTCCTCCAAGGACGACGGCGACCTCCACGCCCATCTGCCGGATCTCGGCGATCTGCTCCGCCAGGGAATCCAGGATAGAGGCATCGATGCCATGGGCCTGGCCGCCCTGCAGGGCCTCGCCGCTGAGCTTGAGGACGACGCGCTTATAAACGGCCTTATTTTTCATCTTCACCCAGCTTAAAACGGCTGTATCGGCGGATCACGATGTTCTCGCCGATCTTGGCCACCGTCGCCGTCAAATAATCCTTGATGGATTGTTTCGGGTCTTTGATAAACGGCTGGTCTAAGAGCACGCGGACCTTGAAAAAATCTTCTTTTTGAGCATCGTTCAAATCTTTGATTTCTTCGGCCGGGATATCTTCGCGTCTTAAAGCTTCCGGGTCCGTCGCCGCAACCTGCATCGCGATGTCTTTACAGAAACGGATAAATCCTTCGTTGCGGGCCACGAAATCCGTTTCGCAATTGATCTCAACCATGACGCCAATCTTGCTGCCCGTATGGACATAGGCTTCGATGCGGCCCTGGTTGGCGGCCCGCGATGCCTTCTTGGTGGCAATCTCCAACCCCCTCTGCCTGATCAACTCCGAGGCCTTCTTGATATCTCCCTTGGCATCATCCAGGGCCTTCTTGCAATCGGACACGGATGCCGACGTCAATTCTCTTAATTCTTTAATGATCTCGATCGAAACAGCCATTGCATACTCCTTTAATGAGCGGAAAATTTACGCGAAGCGAGTCAACCCTACACCAACTTTTTTTAAAACCGGCTCGACTAAAAAACATCCAATCCACCCCTCCTCCAAACTTTTCTCAAAAAATCATGACATTTTTCAAAAAGTCGGCGGGAGAACAAATTCCTGCTTGCCGGCAGGCATAAGTCGCGGCCTCCCTAATCCTTCTCTTTGCCCTTTTTCGCCTTGGACGCCTTTTCCTTGGCAGATTCCTCCTGGTCGATCGCCAGTTTTTTGATGACCTCTTCTTCCACCTCGACCACTTTGGAAATCCCGACGTCCTCGCTCTCTGCCTCTTCTTCGCCGGCCTCTTTGAGCTTGATGGCTGCCTTGACCTCGTCAAAGCGCTTGCGCCCATCCAGGACGCTGTCGGCCATGAACGCGCTTACGAGCCGTATCGATTTAATAGCATCATCATTACCGGGAATCGGGTAGCTGATGAGATCAGGGTCACAATTCGTATCGATCAGGGCGACGATCGGAATCCCCAGCCTCTTGGCTTCCAGGACGGCCGTCTCTTCCTTCTTGGAATCGACGACAAAGATAGCTCCGGGAAGCCGGTCCATCTCGATAACGCCCGAAAGGTTCTTGATGAGCTTTTCGCGTTCCTTGGACAAGGAGGCGATCTCTTTCTTCGTCAGGTTCTCGAAGATGCCGTCCTTCTCCATCTGCTCGATCTCTTTATAACGACGAATACTCTTCTTGATCGTCTGAAAGTTCGTCAAGAGACCCCCCAGCCAGCGATGGTTCACGTAAAACGCGCCGCACCGCTTCGCCTCTTCCTCAACGACCTCCTGGGCCTGTTTCTTGGTCCCTACGAAGAGAATCGGCTTACCCTGCGCGCTGACTTCGGAAATAAATTCCCTGGCCTGGTTCAGGAAAGTCTCGGTCTTCTGAAGGTCGATGATGTAAATACCGCTCTTTTCACCGAAGATATAATGCTTCATCTTCGGATTCCAGCGCCTGGTCTGGTGTCCGAAATGGACCCCCGCCTCAAGCAATTGTTTGATGAGTTCTGTGGTAGTCAATGTCTGTTTCTCCTTTCCTTACCTAATATGCGTCTTTCCGATACGATCCAAGCCCTATTTTCCTTTAACTTAAACCCACATAATATAACACAAGAGCCCCTGAATTCAAATGAAATTTTCAAAAGGCCTTCTAGGCCTGAAATTGTATGTCATAGAGGCGTTTATACAAGCCCATATTCGCTAAAAGCTCCTCATGACGCCCCTCTTCCATGATCCGCCCTTCCTGCAAAACGACGATTTTTGACGCGTTTTTAACGGTCGAGAGCCTGTGGGCGATACAGAAAACGGTCCGACCGCTCATCAACATATCCAAGGCCCCCTGAACAAGCCGTTCATTCTCTGAATCCAGCTGTGACGTCGCCTCATCCAGGATCAGGATAGGCGGGTTCTTCAGGATCGCGCGGGCGATGGCCAGGCGTTGCCGTTCGCCGCCCGAAAGCTTGACGCCCCGGTCGCCGATATACGTATCATACCCCTTAGGCAGATTCATGATAAATTCATGGGCGAAGGCTTTCTTGGCAGCATCCACGATCTCATCGTAGCTGGCCCCCATCTTGCCATAAGCGATATTATCCTTAACCGAATCGTTAAACAGGATGGTCTCCTGCGTCACCATGCCGATCAGGCTGCGCAGGGAGACGACGTTGAGGGTACGGATGTCGCGTCCGTCGATATAAATACCGCCCTTCTGGGGGTCATAGAAACGCGGGACCAGGTCCACCAACGTGCTCTTACCGGCGCCGCTGGGGCCGACCAGGGCCAATACCTCGCCCTTACGGCATCTGAGATTGATCTCTTTTAAAACTTCCGCGTCTTCATAACGGAACCAGACGCCACGAAACTCCACCTGGTCGCGGATCTCCTTGGCCTGCCAGGCCGTGGGGTCGACCTTGATCCTCGGTTCGATCTCTAAAACCTCATAGATTCTCGTTGAGGCGGCAAAGGCCTTCTGCATAATAGCATTGACCCCGCTCAGCTTCTTAAACGGCCTGATCATCATCATGACCGACCCCAAAAACAGCCCGAAGACTCCAAAAGACAAGACCCCGTCAATGACTTGACGGCCGATATACAACAGGATAGCCACACCCCCCAGGACGCCGATAAACTCCGTCGCCGGCCCCAGGGCCAGGGTGCGCCTGATGGATTTCATGTTCAACTTGTAATAATCCTGATTTTGCCGGCTATATTTATCGACCTCATGGCCCTCAGCGCCAAAAGCCCTGACAATCCTCACCCCCGAGATCGTCTCGATCAACAGGGAATTGATGTCCGCCACTTTCTCCTGGGTCGAGGTACTGATCTTGCGCAGTTTTTTGCCGACGAGGACAATCGGAATGGAAATAAACGGCACCATCAGGATCGCAATGATAGCCAGGCGCCAATAAATGAACAGAACGATGGCGGAAAAAAGAATGATCTGCAAGGTCTGGTACACGAGGTCCGTGAAACCGTACGAAACGGCATTCTCTACCATCCCCACGTCGTTGGTGATGCGGGAGATCAGCTCGCCGGAGCGCTTGCGGCTGAAATATTCAAGGTCGAGAGACTGATACTTTTTATAGAGCTTGATCCGCATGTCGCGCATGACGCGTTGGCCGACATCAGACATCAGCATCCCCTGAAAATAAGAAAAAAGGTTCTTCAAAAAGAACATCACGACCAAAAAGCCGGCCATGGCGACCAAGAGATTGAGTTGCGACATGCCATTGAGCTTATCGATGAAAAGCTCGGCAAAGGCGGGCAGCTTCGTGGGGACAACGATCTTGCTGTTGGAAAGGATCTTATCGGAAAACGGCACGATCATGCTCAGGGAGACACCGTCAAAAATAGTCGAAACCACCATGCAGAGGACGGCCCAGCTCAATAAACCGAGTTGGGGACGGGAAAAAGCGAACAGATCGCGATAGTCTTGAAGCCAGCGTTTCTTCTGTTTAGACACAAAACTCCTTTAGTTGTAAGCCGTTACGAGGCCCTAGTTACCGACGTTGTCTTAGGGGATGTCCATTCGGACATTTTGCGACATGGGCAATTTTTTAGGGTTTTTCATATTATCACACTTATTGACAGGCCACAAGATATTTGTTATCATTATGAGACTTTAACTTACGCGACCGACAGGAGCGTAAGTTATTAGCCGAATATGACCCGCCAGCGCTCTGTGGCGGGTTAAACATAGAGGCCTTAACTTAGCGAACTGGCATAACGGGTCGGACGAGCTAAGTTAATGGCCGAACATCACCCGGCACAATTTTTATATAAAATTTGTGCCGGGTTAATTCGCAGACGGCTAAAGCCTGCGACTCATGTCGTAGCGAGCTCTCCGCTTAAAGCGGCGAGGCGACAACTCCATAAGCCGTTTGCTCATTTAATGCCCTACGAGCTAAAAACCGCTGTTATCGGTTGCGGACGCCTCGGGTCCATCCATACCCGCGTTTACACGGAAATCCCTCATCTTCAACTTGTGGGGATCTGCGACACGGACGCCGTCAAAGCCGAGCAACTGGCGCAGACGCACCACACGCAGGCGTTTACCGACTACGAGGCGCTCATCCCCAAGGCAGACATCGTCAGCGTGGCCACGCCGACAAACACGCATTTTGAGATCGCGAAATTCGCGATCATGAACAGAAAACACGTCCTGGTCGAAAAACCCATCACCAACGACCTGCGGCAGGCGCGCCAGCTCATCCGCCTGGCCCGAAAATTCAACGTAACCCTCCAGGTCGGCCACGTAGAACGCTTTAATTCCGCCTTTGTCGCGACACAAAAAATCGCGCAACATCCGCGTTTTATCGAATGCCACCGCCTGAGCCCCTTCCCCAACCGTTCGCTTGATATCGGCGTGGTCTTCGACCTCATGATCCACGATCTGGACATCATCCTGGGCCTTATTCCTTCCCGAATCACCCATATCGACGCCGTGGGCGTCAGCGTGCTGACGCCTTTTGAAGATATCGCCAACGTGCGCCTTCATTTCAGAAACGGATGCATCGCCAACTTGACGGCGTCGCGCATCTCGGACGAAGTCATGCGCAAGATCCGCATCTTCCTCAAAGACATGTATATCTCACTCGATTATCAGGCGCAGGAAGCCTCTGCCTACAAAAAAGAAGGCAACGCGATCATCAAGATCGCTATCCCCATCGAAAAAGAAGAACCGATCAAAAAAGAAATCGAATCCTTCACCGTCTGTGTCCGCAACCACCGCAGGCCCGTTGTTTCAGGAGTAGAAGCCTACGAAGCCCTGAAGCTTGCCACCAAGATCACGCGGGCCATCCGCCGCCGGGCGCGCCACCATAAGATTTCCTGACCCCTTTTTAGAAACCTATGCCTAAAAAAATCCTTATCGTCGCCGGGGAAGCCTCGGGAGACCAGCACGCGGCCCATCTCCTCGAAGAACTTAAAAAAATCCACCCCGACCTTTACGCCTTCGGCCTGGGCGGCGAAAAACTTCAAAAAGCCGGCGCAGAGATCACGGCCGACATCACGCGTCTGGCGGTCGTAGGATTCGTCGAGATCTTCAAGAACTACGCGACATTCCGCAGGATCTTTCTCGACCTCTTGAAGAAAACCGACGAAGTCCGGCCTGAAACAGCCATCCTCGTGGACTATCCCGGTTTTAACCTGAGGCTGGCCGGAGAACTCAAAAAACGGGGCATCAAGGTCATCTATTTCATCAGCCCGCAAGTCTGGGCCTGGGGAAAAAAACGCGTCGATTTCATCCGCACCCACGTCGACCTCATGCTCGTCCTCTTCAAATTCGAAGAAATCCTCTATGCCGACGGACGATTCAACGTCAAATTCGTAGGACATCCTCTTTTGGACGCGATCAAACCGACAAAAGCACCGCAGCAACTGATGGATGAAATCGGTTTGCGCCGGACCGGCCGGACCATCGCCCTCCTGCCGGGCTCCCGCATGAAAGAAGTGACCCAGCTCCTGCCCGTCATGCTCAAAAGCGCCCAGCGGATTTTTAAAAAAGACCCCCAGGCGCAATTCCTTATCTGCCGCGCCCCGACCATCCCCCGCCAGGTCGTCAAAGACCTGATCGACCAGGCCCAGATCGATTTCCCCTACAAGGTCCTGGAAAACGAAACCTATAACGGGGTCGCGGCATCGGACTTCGCCATCGTCGCCTCCGGCACCGCCACCCTCGAGACAGCTATCCTCAACAAACCCATGGTCATCGTCTACAAGGTTTCGCTGGCCACATGGCTTCTGGCCAAACTTTTCATAAAGATCCCGAACATCGGTCTTGTGAATGTGGTGGCGGGACAAAGGATCGTTCCGGAATTGGTGCAGTTTGACGCTATACCGCGCAAGATCGCCGATACGACGCTTGCGATCCTCGGCGACAAGAAACAGATGGAAAAGACCCACGCAGAGCTTTACGCCCTCAAGAACACCCTCGGCATCCCCGGTGCCTGCCGCCGGGCGGCAGAAGAAATCTCTAAATTTCTCGGTTAAGGTTACGGTAACGAAGCCCGTTTGGGTAACGTTATTGGGTTACGTCTTAAGACGAAAACCGTAACCGAACTACATGGTGGAAATCTCCCTCCAAACCCTCCTGTAGGCGTCCAAATCCCTCTGCGAAAAACACACATAGCGGATCTCGCTGAAATCTCCCTCGAACTCCTGGCCGGCGGACAAAGCAATTTTTGCCGCCTCTTCGATCGGGTATCCGTAAACGCCCGTACTGATCGACGGGAACGCGATGGACGTCAAGAGGTTCTTTTTTGCAAGAAGAAAACTGTTGCGGTAGCAGCAACGCAGGAGCCCCGGCTCGCCCTCCTTCCCTTCATGCCAGACCGGACCGGGCGTATGAATGATCTTTCTGGCCTTAAGCTTTCCTGCGTTCGTGATGACCGCACCGCCTGTCGGGCATCCACCGATCCGGCGGCACTCCTCCATGACAGACGGCCCCGCGGCCCTGTGGATCGCCCCATCCACGCCTCCGCCCCCGCGCAAACCGGTATTGGCGGCATTGACGATCACATCCACGTCTTCCTCGGTTATATCGCCGAGCTTGATCGTGATCATATACAAGTTAGCGGGTAAGCCCCATTAAAGAACTCGTTCTCTAACAGGGCTTATTAATTTTATATTTTCTCCAGCTCGTATTCCAGGCTGCCCAAGCCCACTTCTTGCGCATAACGGAACATCCCGCGATACACGCCGTGCTCTTTCAAGAAGCCGCTTGTGTCCTTCATGAGGTCCGCTGTCGCCTGGTCCAGGGCCAAAGGATCCTGCGACGCCAGGATGCCGATGTCCGGGCTTATGAGCACGTCATCTTTTGTCGAAATGCAATCACAATCCTTGGTGATCTCGTAGGCGAACGTAATAAAGACTTTCTTTTTGAAACGCGACAGGATGCCGTGCGCCGCTTCCACCATCCTGGAACAAAATACATCCATCTCCTCATCCCAATTCACAAGCACCGCTTCAAACCGGCAGGCGCACAAGCACTCCCCGCAACCGATGCACTTTCCGGGATCGATGGAGGCCCTCTGTTTACGACTGAAGGCGATGGCCTCGGCGGGACATGAGCGGATACAAGCGCCGCAGGCCGTGCATTTTTCTTCCGCGATCGACGGCTTAAGCGATGAATGCTGGACCTGCTTTGTCGGCCGACAACTCATCCCCATGGCCACATTCTTGATGGCCCCGGCATACCCGCTGAAGATATGGCCCGTCGCATGCGATAGCACGACGAGATTTTCCAGGACCCCCACGAAAGAAGGCACCCGGATGGTCTTGATATGCGCCGCGTTGATCTCATATTCCCTGCCGTCCTGGCCCAGGAGCCCGTCGGCCACGATAAACGGTGCGCCCACAGCCGCCGCGTGAAACCCCTTGGCGAACGCCAGATTCAAATGGTCCACGGCATTCTGCCGCTGTCCGTGATAGATCACGCTCGTATCAAACAAAAATGGCCTGGCCCCCCGGGCCCTGGCCACGCTCACAACAAGCTTCACAAGATCAGGCGACATATGATGCACGCATGCCTCATCGCCGATCGTCAATTTCACCGGCACAAATTCATCCTGCTTGTACTGCATTGCCGGCCGCAGGGCATCCAGCACTCTCACAAGGGCCGCCTGCCTGGCTTTCAGGCTGCCCTCCGCTACCGGGGCAAAATAGACTTTAGATTTCATATGTCTGCATTCCTTATTCAACGCGCACGCACCGGCTCGTTTGTTTGTCAGCTTCTCTTCCCTTTTGCCTCGCGTTCGATCCACGCCATGATCAAGCCGACGATAAAATCCTGTTCGGTCTCATCCAAAGGCTTCCCCTTGGGGATCTGGTGCCACTTTTCCAGGCATCCTCGGCAGCAAGTGGCTGTCGCGTGTTGAGCGATAAATACAGGATGGCCTTTATAAGGGGTTTGCTTGCCGTCATTGTCCGGGAAGGCCGCGCTCAGCCGCCCCGCGACAAACTGACGGGCATGCTCACGGACCGCCTGCATGCCTTTGAGGCCGATGTAGGCGGTCTCTTCAGGCTTCAGGTGGAAGTTGCTGCGGAATTTGGAGCGCGCCAGCTTTTTGAAAATAAGCTCGTACGTATTCTCCATGTCTCTTAAAGGCGCTTTAAACCGCCTTTTCCGAAGGCGGTATTTCGTGGGCGTATCGGACGGTGTAATGCAGGAGCCTCTCGCGGTCTTCCTCGGAAATATCGACGAACTCGATACCGAGATCGAAGTGTTTTTTGTCTTTTGATGTCACGAAAACTGAAGGCCGTGTCCAGGCGACCCTGCCCTTTGTCTCAATAGGAGTGCTGCCGTCCAGAAGATAGATCGTGATCAAGAGGAGGGAACCGGCCTCGATCAGCTCGTTGACAAAAATACAGATGCCGGTCGCGCTGATATTTTCCGCGAACGCCTGGTACTTTTGTGAAGAAAGGGCCTCCGCGCGGCAATATTCCACAAAGCTCGCATAAACACGTTTAGCCCTGCGCCGTTCGCTTCCATCTTTTTTTACGTCGCTATCCATTTGTGCCCCATCATACCCCAGTTACGCAACCATTGTCAATCAAAAGAGTTAGCGAGTGCACGTTCGCAAGAGACCCCCTGTGTGGAGCCAAGCTTCGATCAAACTCAACTTTTCCCGCAATGCCGGACACGACGGATATTCCTAGTGCGAAAGCCAGAAAGAAATGTTAAAGCTGACATGATAGCTGATCTGATAAACGAACAAAGCCACCAGATACATCAAGAGGTACTGCGGCGAAAACAACAGGCTGACCAGGCACAACCCGTAAAACCAGAGATAAAGACAGAAGATGGACATGCCTTTCGGCTTAAAAACGAAGTTAAAAAAATTATACCGCGTCCAATTAAAAGTAAAGATGCGGCCTTCTGCCTTGAGCCGCTCGTAAAGCTTGGAACCGGGGAACGGCGTGAGGATCGTCAGATAAATCCGCCACAGCCGCGCCCTGACCAGGAGCCGCAACAACCTCAAGTAATCCGCAGGCCCATCCTCGTCGGCCCCCACGATAAAAGAACCGACCACTCCGATCCTGTGCCTGCGGAGATTCCTGAGGGCCGTCAGGTAATCTTCACTGGTCCTCACCTGCCCCAGGGCAGTCTTCTGGTATTTTTGGGGATGCATGGTCTCGAACCCGATCAAGAGGACCCGGCACCCGCTCTCCTCAGCCAGGAACAAAGCCTCCTCATCAAAACACATATCGAGGGAGCAATTCGCCCCCCAGTCGACATCGAGATCCGAAAGCTTCCGGAAGAGTCCTTTGGCGTATGCAGGGTTTGAAAAAATATTATCGCAGCGGAAGACGACAAAAGGCTTTTTGACAAAACGCGGGCGCGGCGCCTGCTTGATCCTTTTGACCAGCTCTAAGACCTGCTCCATCTTGACCGGACGGCACCACTCGGAAATCCTGGCACAGAAATCGCAGCGGTATTTGCACCCGCGGTCGATATGAAGGCCGAGACGGTTCAAAAACCCCGGGTCCATACGCCGGTAATAATCATAAACGGGCGAAAAGAAATCTTCCAGAGGCTCGCCTTGATACCGGGGCTTGAGGTCTCCGGCCTCAAAGTCAGCCACAACGTTCTTCCAGACAGGCTCCGCCTCTCCGATCACCACGCTGTCGGCATGCTGCAGGGCCTCCTCGGGCATCGCGCTCGCATGCGGGCCTCCCAGAACAACTTTGGAGCCGGCGCGGCGGAAAGCATCGGCAAGACGGTACGCGTGCAGGGCCGCCGACGTCAGGCACGTCATCGCGACAAGCTTGCCTGCGCTGAAATCTTTTTTGCGCCAGAATATCTTTTTATTGATGAAGGTGACGCGGTACGAGGCGGGCGTCAACGCCGCCAGCGCCACCAGCGCGTGCGGAAAAGGATTGCCGGTAAAACTGTTCTGAATCACGTCGATCAGCCTATACGACGCGCAAGGATTGATAAGGACAAGTTCTCGTGAGGGGGTCATGTTTTCAGGCACGCTTCTATTATATCAGGCGGTAAGGCGGGAGACAACCGGACAGGTCATAACGAAGAAAACCATACCGGAGAATGGGGTGCCGGGTAAAGAAACGGGGGCGGTTCTATTTTTTCCCCTTCTGTTTATTTCGCAGGGCGGTTTTAATCCTAACGATCAATCCGACGTTCTTCTTCAATACTTTTAAATCCGCATTAAGCCGCGGCAATCCGTGCCGGAAGCCATCGTCAAAAGGTTCAAGCTTTTTGGCCAGTTTTTGTAATGTTTCGACCGTGGCTTCCGTATAATGGAAAATTCCCCCGACAAAAACATCGGCCTCCTGGAGACAACGCCTGCTGTCGCTTAATATTAATTCCCAGGCAGCAGTATAGCCCGGAGAATGAAAATTAACGATTTTTTGGATATCCTGCTTTTTGATCTTTCTGTTTTGATTTTTGTCCAGATGTTCCAAAAACTCTTTAAACAAGCAAAGACCCTTCCGGCAGGATGAACGTTGTTTTTTTACCTCAACAATCAATGTCAGAAGACGATCCTTGTGCCGCTTACGTTGGTTCAAGATGTCCTTGACCCTGCCGGAAGCAAAAGCAAACTGCGCATCGTTTAAATAACCGTAAGTCGTCGTGGTCGTCGCGTTTCCAGAGGCGGCATACTCGGTCTGTTTGCGGCCGTTTTCCATAATACTGCCGAAGCCAAGAATCATGGCGGTCAGATCTGTATAGATTTCGTTATTTTTTTGCGGGTGACACAAGGAATACAAAAGAATATGCGACAGCTCATGGGCCATAACGGCCATAAAAGCCTGAGACCAATAGCTGCAATTTTCACTCACCCGCACATGAATGGGAAAATCAACGAGGGACGAGGTCCCGAACATCGGTAAATTTGTCGGGATGGTAACCTGGGCCGTAATGCTTTCCCTGCCACGACCCGCAGAATCCGTTCTGGCTAAATCGCTGGTCTGAAATTTGACGCTGTTGTCTTTATCGTAGCGGGCAGAAATATACTGGACATTAATGTCGATAGGCAGCCCCAAGACTGAGGCAATTTTTTTGACGCATAACTTGATATCCTTTCTCAACAATGGCACTAAGTCCTGATATTCCACCTGTTCTTTAATACCCAGGGTATTTACCAATTCGTCTATGGCGCTGCTTAAATAAGCATTCCCTATCTGATTTTCCATAGCTACCTATTTGTCTACGAAATTCCGAGGCCTCGCCTTAACCAGGATCATTTGCTTCCCGCCTCGTGAGGCCCCTAAAAAACAAAAAACCTCCGCTTTTTGCGAAGGTTTGACTCAAAAATTTTAGGTTTCTCTCTCTAAAAACATGCCACCTCTCAATCGCCCTTATCCTATCACAAAACCCCGCTCATCGCAACGATTCTCAAGCGTAAAACCACGATCAAAGCTAAATTCTGATCACCCGGGTTTGAGCGAATCCGGGTGGGGTGATTCCCTGTTACCCCCTACCCCTAAGGAAGGGGGAACGGGAACTGACCATCCGCAAACAATCGAGTGAATCCCGGAGGGCTCCCGCCATTTTGTCCTAGAACGCGGCGAGCACCGGTTGAGCGAAAAAATACTCGCCCGCTCTCTAACTTACATAGCCGCTATTACTTGTCCAGTCTCGCTTAATCTGTAATAGAAAACAAAGGAAGCGCTCGACCTCGGCCCGCCTCACATCTCGGCGGGCGTCGCTATTCGTGTTGCGGCTTATTCGCCGCAACAGCGACCTCGCGGCCGCGCCAAGAAGCCGGACTTACTCGTCCGGCTGGCGCCCTCCGGTTCGAATCCTCCCCTTATAAAAATAAAAGAGCTGCAACAAAAAATGCAGCCCTTTTAATTTTGGTGAGCCGTGGAGGATTCGAACCTCCGACCCACTGATTAAGAGTCAGTTGCTCTACCAGCTGAGCTAACGGCCCAAAGGCGTCAATATTACCAGATTGCAAACCGGGTGTAAAGTAAATTCAGGTTCGATCGAATTTGATCTTCGCCGTAAAATACCCCAGCCCCAATCCCAATACAAAGATCGCAAAAACATAATTGGGATACTTATTCTGGAACAACAGGTCCACAAGCAGGGATGTGTACATCCAGAAAAGCAACGCGTGGAGCACGATCTTGAGGACAATCTTGAAATGCTGTCCTTTCATGGTCCCTCCTTTGGGAGTGATGCAATTTTTCATTATTATACGCTCTTAACCGAAAGCAGGCAATGCCTTACCGCTAAAACGGCTACCCCATCTTCTTGCCGAACTGCAAAGAACTGAGCGTGATAACGACGAGGCCGATCAACGCAAGCGGCAGGATCTCCGGCCAAAGGATATCGATGCCGACGCCTTTCAAAAAGATGCCGCGGATGATCACCATAAAATACCTCAACGGATTGATGTAGGTGAAATTCTGGATGATCGCAGGCATATTGGCGATCGGATAAGCAAAGCCCGATAAAAGGACCGTCGGCAGATAAACGAGGAAAACCGACATCATCGCCTCTTGCTGGGTCGATGAGACAGTCGAGATAAAAAGGCCGATCCCTAGCGTCGTAAAAAGATAGATACAGGTGGCAAACAACAAAAGAAGCAGGTTCCCCCTTAAGGGTACGTGAAACCAAAGGACGCCCAGGACGGTAACGAGGACGATCTGGACCAGGGCGATGAGGCCGAACGGAAGCAATTTACCCAAGATAAGTTCCAGGGGTTTCAATGGGCTGACGATCAACTGCTCCATGGTGCCGATCTCTTTTTCCTTGACGATCGCCATGGCTGAAAGCAACAGCGACATCATCGTCACGATGGTCGCGATGACGCCGGGCAGATAGTAGTTGCGCGAAATCAGGTTGCCGTTGAACCAGGCGCGGTCCCGCAAATCCACGTAAGGCGCATCTCCTATCCCGCCCCGCTCCCAGGCCTCCTCTTTCATAAGGCGATACTGATAATTCTGCACGATCGTATTGGCGTAGCCCATGACGACCATCGCCGTATTGGAATCTGTGCCGTCATAGGCCAACTGAACGGTCGCGTCCTTGCCCGCCTTGACGTTGCGGCCGAACCCGCGGTCCATGCGGATGACAATACTCGCCAAACCCTTGTCCAAAACGTGGTTCTGCTCCTTCTCCTCCGTGATGTAATATTTAGGCACGAAATACTTGGAATACGTAAAATCGCGCAAAAAGTCACGGCTCTCCTTGGTGTTGTCGCGGTCAAATATCGCGGTGGGAACGTAATTAATGTCCTTGTTGGCCGCATATCCGAAGAGGATGATCTGGATCAAAGGGGAGATAAAAATGATCGTCTTCATCCGGGGGTCCCGGAAGATCTGTTTGAATTCCTTAATAAGGATAGACTTCGCTCTTTCCCACATATGAAGTCAGACGACCTTTTTCTTGAAACGACGGATGGCGAACGTAAACATTAAAACGGCAAACAGGAATAAAAAAAGCGCCTCATCCCACATGACGGCGAGGCCGCCGGCCTTTAAAAACAACTCCCGCAGGATGATGATATAGTAACGCGCCGGCACGAAATACGTGATCGCCTGGACAGCCTTGGGCATATTGAAGATCGGATAGATAAATCCCGACAAAAGGAGCGTCGGGATGAGCGTGGTCAGGCTCGCCAGCTGGCTGGCCATCAGCTGTGTCCTGGCGACCACGGAAATATATATCCCCTGGGAGAGCGCGCCGGTCAAAAACAGGCTGCTCATGAGCGCCAAGGTCAGGTAATTGCCCCTGAACGGCACGCCGAACAAAAAGCGAGCCATCAGGACGCCGACGATGAGATCGAAAAAACCGATACAGAAATACGGGATGAATTTACCGATGACAAGTTCCGGCGCCTTAACGGGCGTGGCGATCAGCTGCTCCATCGTACCGCGCTCCCATTCGCGCGCCACACACAAAGACGTGACCAGGGCAGAGACAATCATGATGATCATCGCGATGACACCCGGCACGATAAACCACGTACTCGTCAGCCCCATGTTGTACCAGATGCGGGGCCTGGCCTCCACCTGCGCACGGGGAGCGATGCCGCGCGACAAAAGCATACGGGACAAAAGCTGTACGTTATAGCCGTAAACCACGGACCGCACGTAGTTCATCGCGATGGTCGCGGTATTGGCGTCGCTGCCGTCGACAATCAATTGCAGGGGCGCGGCCTTGCCCGCCTCCAGGAAATGCGAGAAGTCTTTCGGGATCACGAGGGCCAGCATCGCCTGGCCCGAATCGATACGATGCTGGATGTCGTCGTAATTGTCCGTATAGGCGACGACATGAAAATATTTTGAATATTTGAAATTCAAAAGGAAGTCGCGCGTGACTTTAGAGGAGGCATCCTGGTTCCAGACGATCGTGCGCACGCGATCGATGTCGAGCGACAACCCGAAACCAAAGATCAGAAGCAAAAAGACGGGGATCCCCAGGGACAACGCCAACGACCTCGGATCGCGCTTGATCTGGATAAACTCTTTCCAGGCGATGGCCCGTATTCGTTTTAAATTCACGGCGTTCTTCCCTTTTTTCAGGATTTCTCGTGCGCTTTATCGTAATTCTCGATAGCCGAAACAAAAACATCCTCGAGAGACGGCATGATCTTGCGGATTTCTCCGACCTCCGCGCCCCGGCCGCTGAGATAGGCCGTGATCGCCGGGATGGCTTTCTCAGCTTCATAAACGACAGCGTGGATGTTGGAACCGAAAAGCGCCGCCTCCTTGATCACGTCCAGCCGGCCCAAATCATCAATCCAGTTCTGGGCCTCAGCCAAGACGATCTCAACAACATCGCTTTTCATGAACTTTGTCTTCATCTCCTCCGGCGTGCCCATAGCGATGATCGTACCGTGATAAATCAGGACCATCCGGTTGCAATTCTCGGCCTCGTCCATATAGTGTGTCGTCACAAAAATAGTAACGCCCTTGCCGGCCAGGTCTTTGATGATCGCCCAGAAGTTGGCGCGCGTGATCGGGTCGACCCCCGAGGTTGGTTCGTCCAAAAAGAGCATCTGGGGATGATGGATGAGAGCACAACCCAAGGCCAGGCGCTGTTTCCATCCGCCGGAGATGATCTTCGTCGGGCGATGACGGAAATCCTCAAGATTCGCCAGGCGGATGACTTCTTCTTTTCTGGCCTGCCGCTCCTGCGCGGGGATCTTGTAGATCCCCGAGTAGAAATCGATGTTCTCTTCAACCGTCAGGTCGTCGTAAAGCGAGAATTTCTGGGACATATAACCGATGTGTTCCTTGATCAGGTTCTGCTCGCGGATAATATCAAAACCGCCGACCGTCCCCGAACCCGACGTCGGGGCATAGATGCCGCAAAGCATGCGAATCGTCGTGGATTTGCCGGCGCCGTTAGGCCCCAAAAACCCGAAAATCTCCCCCTGGCGGACGTCGAATGTCACCTTGTTGACCGCGGTGAAATCCCCGAACCGCTTCTCCAATTCCCTGACGCTGACGGCAATCTCAGGCGCGTTGTTCATCCCGTTGACTCGGCCTCTTTGATAATGGCGACAAACGCCTCTTCCAAGGTCCTGGCGTTCCATTCTTTCTTGATCTTCTCCGGTTCCTCACAACGCAGGAGTTTACCCTTATGGATCATCCCCACCCTTTTGCACCGTTCGGCCTCATCGAGATAGGCGGTCGAACAGAAGATCGTCACTTTTTCCTTAAGGAGATCGTAGAGGATCTTCCAAAAG
>JAQUOM010000005.1 GCA_028717105.1 Candidatus Omnitrophota bacterium | reverse complement strand
ATCCTCTGGAGCATGGGATTGGTTTCGATCCCATGCCAATACGCGCCGGCGATCGACAAAAGCTTAAAGGCCTTGACCTCCGACGTCCGCGCCACATGCGGGCCGCGGCAAAGGTCGATGAAGTCCTTGCCTGTCCGGTAGATCGAAACTTTCTCGTCGGGAATGGCGTCGATCAATTCCAGCTTATAGGCCTCGCCCAGCCTGCCGAAAAGTTCCCGCGCCTCGCCCTTGCTTAATTCTTCGCGGATAAAAGGCAGATCAGCCGCAATGAGCTCTCTCATTTTGGCTTCGATCTTCTCTAAGTCCTCCGGCGCAAACGGCTCTGTCTTGTCGAAGTCGTAATAAAATCCGTCTTCGATCGACGGGCCGATGCCGAGCTTGGCCTCCGGCCACAAGGACTTGACGGCCTGGGCCATGATGTGCGAACAGCTATGTCGAAGGATTGCTAAATCCATGATTTTATCCCAGCAACCGCAGCGGTGCCGGCGGCTATTTTACCTTTTTGAGATGAAGATGCCGTCGGGCCGGGACACATTTCACCAGAGGCGGTTTTCTTTCCCCGACCCAGAAACTATGTGTCTGCGGGCCTTCGGCCCCGTGGCGATATGATCCGTCCCTCGCGGCAGCTGCGCCCTTTCGCCGGCCGCTCGGGACTCGATTTTGCTCCGCAAAATCTCGTGGGCGCGACAGGACTCGAACCTGTGACCCCTTCCATGTCAAGGAAGTACTCTAACCAACTGAGCTACGCGCCCGAAATCGAGTTATCAAAAACCATCAGACCAGATATGCGACGGCCGCGGCTGGGAATCCCAATTATCCCGACCGAACACACGTGAGCGTCGGGAAGCTACGCGCCCGAAATTTGCAGATAGCGAATGGCTTATGGATAACAGCCTGGAGGTCATTTTTGCCATTAGCTCTGTATCTACGCTAAATGCCGAGGGAGGGACTCGGACCCTCAAGACCTTGCGGCCGCGGGATTTTAAGTCCCGTGCGTTTGCCAATTTCGCCACCCCGGCTTTCTATAGAATCATCTCCGTCAATCCATCCTGTCGATAAAAGAAAAACATAAAAATTTCTTCCCGACAGATGTCATATCCATGCGCCTTCCGTCGGAAGACAAACAACCGCCGCTCGCAATCGCTTCAGCTAAACGCCGAAGATCCGGCCCCTCAATTGTTAAGCCTTTTCTCTTGGGGGGCATTTTTATAAAAATGGAGGCGCGAGTCGGAATTGAACCGACGCATAGGAGTTTTGCAGACTCCCGCCTTAGCCGCTTGGCTATCGCGCCATTATTTTAATTTCAGGAGGCGCAGGACTTCAGCCGTGATCTTTTGCGGCGCGCTCATCCGTCCCAGCCCTTCGGAACCGCAGGCCAGCCGGCCTTTTTCAGGACCAATCATCGCATAACCGATCTTCTTGAGTTTTGCGATGTTTTCCTGCACGACCTCGTGCCGGTACATTCCTTCATTCATCGCCGGAGCAAGCAAGACCGGCGCGCGCGTTGCCGTCACAATACAGGTCAAAAAATCATCACATATCCCCGCGGCCAGCTTGCCGATAATGTTCGCCGTTGCCGGCGCGACCACGACAAGGTCCGCCAGATCGGCCAAAGCAACATGTTCGACGTCCCAGCTCTCGGGCATGTCGAACATCCCCCGATGCACCTTATTGCTTGAAAGTATCTGCAGGGTCAACGGCGTGATAAACGCCTCCGCTTCCCTGGTCATGACCACATGGACGCACGCGCCCGCCTTCGCAAGACAGCTCGCGATCTCGGCTGCCTTAAAAGCCGCGATACTTCCCGTCACACCCAGAACAATATTCTTCGCCTGTTTCATCTTCTTTGCGGATTTCTATTCCGCCTTTTGGCGGGACTTTCCGAACTCCACCAGATTGTTCGCGATCTCCTGCATGGCCAAAGTCGTCACTTTTATCTCTGGCGGCGCATCCATCAGCTTCGGCGCACCCTCGGCCAATTCGAGGGCTCTTTTCGAGACCATGATCACCAGCTTGAACATGCTGCCGTTGCTTTTATCAATAAGGCGTTCCAGTGGCACGTAAGACATATTCCTCCTTGCGGTGGGACCTCAATGGCTCTCGCACGATTTGGCCGTTAAAATGGCCTTGATCTTCCCCAGGGCTTCATCAAAGACATCATTGATAACAATATAGTCGTATCTCTTCATATGACAAAGCTCTATTTTAACACGGCGCAGGCGTTTTTCTATGTCTTTTTTGCTCTCTGTGGACCGCTGGCGCAGGCGCCGGACCAGGGCGCGGGCCCCCGGAGTGACGACAAAAATCGAGGTTACGCGCGAACGCCCCAGGACGCGACGCACGGTCGCTGCCCCCTTCACATCAATGCAGAGGAGAACGTCCTTTTTTTGACGGCCCGCCTTCTCCAGGATCGACCGCGGGGTGGCATAAAAAGCGCCGAATATCTTTTCGTGCTCCAGGAAGGCCTTTTTTTTGAGCAGCTCCAGGAACGCCGCCTCCGGGATCCTGGTATAATCCCTGCCCTGCTTTTCCCGGGGCCGCAGAGGCCTGGTTGTCACGGAGACAGAGCGCAAAAGCCTTTTTTCCCAAAAAGGGTCCCGCAGCAAGGCCTCGCACAACGTCGTCTTGCCAGATCCCGACGGACCGGAGACGATCCAGACGCGCGGTGCCGTCCTACTCGACATTTTGAACCTGTTCGCGGATCTTTTCAATCTGGTCCTTGATCATCACGACCTGGTAGGCGATGTGTTTCTCCTGGACCTTGGCGCCGAGCGTGTTGATCTCGCGTTGAAGTTCCTGGGCGATAAAATCCAGGATCTTACCCTTGGGCCCCGCCATCCGGACGTGCTTGTGAAAACTGTTTACATGAAAATCTATGCGCGTGATCTCCTCGCCGACATCCGTACTCCTCAAGAAACTCTCCAGGGCATCGGGCGCCATGACCTTGCGATTGGCCTCGATCACATCACGCACGCGTTTCTTGACGAGGGCCATCTTGCCCGCAATCGTCGCGACGCACCGCTCCAGGTCCTTCTGCAGGGCCGCGCCTTCGCGGCGCTTCATCTCCACCAAACGTCCCAACGCCTCGCGGAGCGCCTTTCTCAACAACAACTCTTTGTCCCGAAAACGCAGCTCTTCTTTGCGGTAGCTCAAGACCCCGGGCAAAGAAACCAGCGACGAAACGCTGACATTCTCGACGAGCTTGAGCCTGCGCCGCAACGCTTCAAGAACCTTGTAATACTTATCGATCAATTTTTCGTTCAACACGATATCTTCGGCCGCTTCGTTAATGTGCGTCACCGACACCGTCAACCGCCCGCGCTTAACGGTCTTCAAGATGCGCGTGCGGAAATCTCCTTCCAGGTGTTCCAGCGCGGCGGGGAGATGAAACTGCGTTTCGCAATACCGATGGTTCAGGGACTTGATCGTGACGATAAACCGCTCTCCCTTCCTTTCCGCCTGGGCCTGCCCGAATCCGGTCATGCTGACAATCATAGCCACGCCCTCTTTTCTCTTGACTCGACGACGTTCTTCGTCGGATAAAGATCGACGATGACCTCGTCGGGCTCAAACCACAGCTTGATCTCCCGTTCAGCGTCCTCGGCATGCGCCGACACGTGGATGACATTTTCATAGACGCCGCGGGTCGTGATCCTCCCGTAAGAACCCCGGATAGAAACGGAATCGGCCTCTTCGGGGTTGGTCGCTCCGGCGAGCGCGCGGCACTTGGCGCATGCTCCCGGCCCCCAATAGACCAGCGCCATCACCTTCCTGCGGTCATGAAATTCTCCCATCAGATAACGCAGGACATCCTCGAAAAAAGGTTTGTCCTTCAGGTGCTGGTAGTGCTCGGCGGCCAATTCGCGCGAGACGCGCACCATCTTGGCGGCCACGATCTCAAGCTTTGTCTCCGAGAGACGCGTGAGAATATTCCCCGTTAGGGATTTCTTCAGCCCGTCGGGCTTGATCAAAATCAGCGTTGCCTGACTCTCCATCTGGTCTCCTTGATTGATTCCAACAACAGGTTGCTTGCTATTTCCCTTTCAATAATTTTAATATCCTCTCCCGGTCATCCTGGGAATAATATTCGATCTGGATGCGCCCGCGTTTCTTGAAAGCAAATATCCTCACCTTCGTGCCCAGGATGCGCTGGAGCTGGCCCTCCAGGTCAACGATATAAGGATCTTTCTCCTTTGCCCCCTTCTTTTTCTTTGAGGATGCGGGCTTGATCGCTGTGATATGATTCTCTAACTCCCTGACAGATAATGAGTTAGATAAAACAAGCTGGGTCAGGCGGATCTGCTGGGCCACGTTCTCCAATCCTAAAAGGGCCTTGCCGTGGCCGAAAGAAAGCTTTCCGCTGGAAATGGCTTTTTGAACCTCCGGCGGCAAATTCAACAGCCGCAGGATATTGGCAACGGTCGAACGGTCTTTGCTCACGGCCTTGGCGATGTTTTCCTGCGTAAAGGAAAATTCTTTGGAGAGCCTGTCGAAAGCGTGTGCCTCCTCCATGGGGTTGAGTTCTTCGCGCTGAATATTCTCAACGATGGAAAGGACCAGGGCCTCTTCGTCGCTTGCGTCGCGGATCACGACGGGGACATGCGACAGCTTCAACTCGACCGCAGCCCGGAACCTGCGCTCGCCGGCGATGATCTCATACCCCTCGCCGTGCCGGCGCGCCAGGATCGGCGCCAAGACGCCCTTTTCCTTGATCGACGCCACGAGCTCCCGAAGCTGTTCCTCGTCGAATTGAACCCGCGGCTGAAACCTATTCGGTATCAACTTCTTTGTCTCGACGAAGATCACGCCTTTCTCGTCTCTGGCGGCCGTCTTCGGCTCGAGTGGAATCTCTTTTTTCAGGACATCCTCGACGGAACGCCCGGAAGAGATCAGGGCTGACAATCCTCTGCCTAATGCTTTCTTTTCCATAGCTCTCTCCATTTTGGACTGTCTTAAAAGCCGGGACGCCTCAAAATCAGATCATCAGGATATTCGGTTACTGGGAAACAGGGCTCGCCGGATCTCCCGGTTCCATGATCCCTTCCGCTTCAACAGGGCCCTGCTTTAAAGATGTTGTGGTTCGGGGCACATCCCGGTCCACCGGTTCCGCTATCCCCTGATCTTTTGTGCCTAAAACTTCCTTCGCCAAAGCGCCATACTTCTGGGCCCCGATGGAATTTTTGTCATATTCATAAATGGACTTGCCGAATCCCGGCGCCTCCGAAAGGCGAATACTGCGTGGGACGATCGTCTCAAAGACACGGTCACCGAAAAAATTCCTCGTCTCGTTGATCACTTCCGTGGTAAGGTTCGTCCTGAAATCAGCCATCGTCAAAAGCACACCCTCAATCTCAAGAACGGGATTCAAATTCTCTTTGATCAGGTTGATGGTCTTAGTCAACTGCCCCAATCCCTCAAGAGCGTAGTACTCGCACTGGACAGGAATAATTACGGAAGTTGCTGCAACTAAAGAGTTTAGGGTAAGTAAACCGAGGGATGGAGGGCAGTCAATGATGATGTGATCAAAATCGCCTAGTATCTTTTGGAGGGCTTGCTTTAGCCGAACCTCCCTCTCTTGTTCCTCAACAAGTTCTACCTCAGCTCCAATAAGATCAATGTTCGACGGAACAAGAGAAAGGTTTCCGATCTTTGTCTCGAGAATGACCCCCTTGATCTCTTCGTGATTGATGAGAACGTGGTAAAGGGATTTTTCAATGGAGTTCTTGTCGACCCCTAACCCGCTCGTCGAGTTTCCCTGGGGATCAGAGTCTATCAAAAGTACCCGGTAACCCTCGACGGCAAGATAAACAGCCAAATTAATGGACGTTGTTGTCTTGCCCGTCCCCCCTTTTTGATTACAAACGGCGATAATCTTTGGCATTACGTGGAATGCTTTTTAAGGGCTCTGCTCTTTTGGTTCATGGTCGCAAGTTTTGCAGAAAATATTTTGAACTCGTCACTTCTGCAATTTAGAAATCTTTTTGTTTTTTCAATGGCCATGTCCCGCCAAATAGTATAAACCTCTTGTTTTTTGCTTTGCAAGGGAAATTTATCAAAGTGCTCAATGACCCTCAACAGCTCGTTTTGCTTGCAAACCCTGAAATAGGCGTTTGGTTTTGATCGGCCACTCTTCTCCGTCGACAATTGTTCTTTTCTGATATAAATTTTCCCGATGCCTCCAAAAAATGCTTTCATTTTCTCAATGATCTCTCTGTTGTCTTCCCGCTGGCAAACAGAAAAATACAGAGCAAAGACATTATCGCCTGAACGGCTGAAGGTAAACGCAGCCTCGCCATCACAAAACCCGGTAACGAACCAGGGGTCAAGCGTCTGGAAGCCCTTTACTGATGAATTATTTGTTAAATTCTCTGTTCCCATGTTTCCACGTGGAACATTGTTGTAATCTGCACAATGTTTCCACGTAGAACAATTTAACACAAACCACCTAAGACATCAAGCTTTTTTCTTACTGCTCTTCGTGGCTACGCCTGCGAGGATCTTGGCAGGCTTAGCCCCGCCCATACCAAAAAGCCCTTTTTGTTCCTCAGCAACAACCTTGATTTTCAGGTTCTTTCTGGGAACCTTCAGGATGCTGACGGCTTTCTTGACAGCCTCTTCGACTGTCCGGCCCTCGACTTCTATTTCGTTTGTGATATTTTCCATTGGAATACAAGCATGAGGAGGCTGTTAACCAGCCAGTATAGAACAAGACCGGAAGGCATTTTGTAGAAAAGGAAGCCGAAAAGCACTGGCATCATGATCGCCATCATCTTCTGCTGATCAGCCATGGCCCCTGTTGCCGTTTTTGAGGTCATAGAGACTTTCTGCTGGAAATACATAACACCGGCCATCAACAGCGGCAGGATGTTGATCTCGTTTCCGATGATCGGCAAGGGTTTTTGTAAAACAATCAGTCTGTCCGGGGAAGACAGGTCCTTGATCCAAAAAAACTCGGCACCTCTTAAATTAGGAAATCTCATTAAAAGCTGATACAAGGAGAAAAAAACCGGGATCTGCAGCAGCATGGGCAGGCATCCGCCGAGCGGATTGATCTTTTCCGCTTTATACAATTCCATCGTGGCCATCTGCATCTTTTGCGGATTGTCTTTGAATTTCAGCTTCAGTTCTTCAATCTTCGGCTGGAGAGCCTGCATCCTTTTCATGGATGCCATGCTTTTATAAGAAAGGGGGAAGAGCACAAAATAGATGACTGTCGTCACTATGATAATCGACCAGCCCCAGTTGTGGATAACTCTGTGGATGAGTGTGAGCAAGAAAAGAATGGCCTTGGCAATCATGTCAAAAAAGCCGAAATTTACGACGCGTTCAGCACTGTTGCCAACCGCAACCAGTTTTTTCTCATCTTGAAGCCCCACATAGACTTTGAACAAATTCTCAACAGAAGAACCCTCCGGCGCTTCGGTATTGTCAATAGTGAGTATCGTATAAGAATTGTTATCTTGAGATGATATAACTCCTTTATTTACAATAAATTGTGGAGAAAATACAACGCAAAAATATTTATCTCTTAATCCCGCCCAATCAATCTTGCCGCTCAAATCGATAGACGCCTTTAACCCGTAGACAGGTTTTCGCGAAACGATGTTCCTTATCTGATAACAACCCTCAAAATACCTGCGGCTCATCTGATCCAACTGTTTCGATGCCGCGATACCGCCAACAATAATTGTGTAATTAGTTGATTTTAAAGAAGATGCATCACTTATAGCGATGGCCAAATCCATCGTTTCGTCATCCTTGATCCTATAACTTTTCTTGATCTGCATGCCCTCGGCGGTCCTGTATATAAATTCAGCGCCTTTCGGGAGTACATTGAGAGAAAAATCGTATGTGGACCACTCTGGAACAAGGCCAATATTGACTAAATCCAGATCAACCTCAAGAGTTTTGTCAAACACAGATTTGATATATCCGCCGCGCCTGGAAAAAAAGAAGACAAGATCGCCGTTTTCAAATTTATATAAATCTTTGTCATCCAGAGATTTATCAAATATTTGAAGCGCCTGTTCCTTGACCGCCTCTTTTTTGGGCTCTTGCGCCCTTAAGGGGGAAGGCGAAGTTAAATTTACTATATCTTCTTTAATTGCAATAGTTTTTGACTTTGGCATGAGGGCAGAATAAGCCATCAGCACCAAAAAGGAAAGAGCCAAAGCTAAGAAAAATCGTTTTTCCATGGTCAGTTAATTAACGGGGTCATACCCGCCGGGTGAAAGAGGATGGCATCGCATTAGCCGCCAAAGCCCCATGCCAACCCCGCGAAAAAACCCATGCTTCTGCAGGGCCTCTAAAAAATAATGGGAGCAGGAAGGTGCAAAGCGGCAACAATGCGGAACAAAAGGCGAACAGACGCGTTGATACCATTTCACGAGGGCCACAAGGACGCGTGCCATAGTTTAAACGGTCAGCTTGTGTCTGCCCTTTTGCCGCCGGGCTTTTAAGACCAGCCTGCCTTTTTGGGTCTTCATCCGACGACGAAATCCGTGCTTGCGTTTTCCGACGATCTTGGTTGGTGTCTTTAAATGATATTTCATAGTTCGGCAATTATAACACACACAAAACCGAAGTCAAGATTTTTTCAACCCCCGTCGGGTATGGCGGCGATTTTAAACGCGCATATTCCAGCAGAGACGTAACCCGCGCACGCAGAAGATTTTATTTGCGAAAAAACACCGCAAGAAATATTCTCTTGCAATGTCGATGAGGCGCGATTATAATTAAAAACTCAGCGGGGCGGAAGCCGGGTCCGGCAACAGAACCCTCCCGCCGCCGGCCAAAACGTGCCCCGCCTGGAACACAAAATTCCGCGGCGCCCTGTGGATAACCCTGTGGACGCTGTGAATAACTCGTCGACGGCTCTCCGAAAAGCCGGACGTATCCATTGAGGACACCCAACGCACATGACCGACAGCAATATCTGGTTTCAGGCCGCGCAGGCCGTCCGATCCAAGGTCGGAGAAAACGCTTATGAGGCATGGATCAAGCCGATCCATCCCCGGGCGGATGCCGGCGAGCATATGCTCTGCCTCGAAGTCCCCAATGAATTTTTCAGGGAGTGGCTCGTCCAGCACTATGACCTGGTCATCCGCGACGCCATTAAAAATGCCGGGTGCGACCTGGGCGTGCGCTATCACATCAACCCGGCGCTGATAGAAGAGAGGCCCGCCCCCAAACCTCCGGCGGCGCCCCCTGCCGGTCCTGCGGGGAACGTCGCCCCGTTCCTCCTGAACCCCAAGTATACTTTTGATAATTTCATCGTGGGGCCATCCAACCGGTTCGCCCACGCCGCCTGCCTGGCCATTGCCGATTCCCCGGCCAAGGCCTACAACCCGCTCTTTATTTACAGCAGGGTGGGCCTGGGAAAAACACACCTCATGCAGGCGATCTGCCACCGGATCCGCCACAACAATCCCGCGACGCGTTTTTATTACACGACGTCCGAGAAATTCACGACGGAACTGATCGGCGCCATTCAACACCGCTCGACGGCGGCTTTTCGAGAAAAATTCCGCACCGTCGACGTCTTGTTGATCGACGACATCCATTTCATCGCCAATAAAGAAGCCACGCAGGAAGAATTTTTCCACACGTTCAACGCGCTCTACGACAACCACAAACAAATCATCATTTCCTCCGACAGGCCCCCGAAAGAAATCCAGAAATTAGAAGAGCGCCTTGTCTCGCGCTTCAGCTGGGGCCTGGTTACGGACATCCAGCCCCCCGACCTTGAAACCCGCATCGCGATCTTGAAGAAAAAGATCGAGAACGAAAGCGTCGACATCCCTGATGAAGTCATTCATCTGATCGCCGAGATCATCAAGAGTAATATCAGGGAATTGGAAGGAGCCCTCGTTAAAGTCATCGCCTATTCGCTCCTGGAAGAGAAGCGCATCACGCTGGATATGGCGAAAAACGTCCTGAAAGACCTCTTGAAGGAAGCGTCGCGCCAAATCTCCGTCGAGGACATCCAAAGGGCGGTGGCGGACTATTACAAAATCAGCCAGGAAGAGCTCCGGTCGAAAAAACGCGTCAAAAACGTCGTCGTGCCGCGCCAGGTCGCCATGTATCTGTCCCGGGAACTCACCTGCATGTCCCTGCCGGAAATCGGCGCCGCCTTTGGAGGAAAAGACCATACAACTGTTCTTCATGCATTTAAAAAGATTTTAAGGGAGTCTGTCACGGACCCCGGGATCAAAAGCGCCATCGAACAATTGAAAAACGACTTTCAGCGATAGGGACAAGGGCAGCGGGCAAAGAAATGAACGTTTGTCCACTTTTATCCCTGCGGTTTTCCAAAGCTTTTTATCTGTTTAACGTCTGTTTTCTTTGAGGTTATGGAGTTTTTAACAGAATCCAAAGGCCTTACAAATACTACTTTTATATAAAATATACTGTATTAGGAGGAGAGAATGAAGATTCGTGTTGATAAAACAGATCTGCAAAGAGGTGTGCAGGCTGTCGGCAATGTTATTACGCCCAAGAATGTTTTGCCGATCCTTTCCAATATTCTTTTTGAAACGCAAAAGAACAAAGTAAAGCTGACAACAACGGATTTGGATATGGGGGTTTCGATCGTTTTGGATGCGGAGGTCGTTGAACCCGGAGCCATCACTATTCCCACCAAACGCCTGGGCGATATCATAAAGGAACTTCCATCGGGAGCCGTTGTGATCAACACAAGGAAAAATAATGTTGTGGATATCCAGTTGGAAAACTGTGAATTCAAGTTGATGGGCCTTCCCAAGGAAGAATTTCCAAAACTGCCGGAGATCAAAGAAAAAGAAAACCTTGTTTTTACACAAGAGGTGTTCAAAAACATGCTGCAGCTGACATCTTTTGCCGTTTCTCACGAAGAGACGCGTTATGTCCTCAATGGCCTCTTGTTGGAGATCAAAAAAGGATCGGCAGAAACGGAAACCCTGGTGCGTTTTGTGGGCACGGACGGCAGGCGGCTGGCTGTCGTCGACAAAAAGATGCCTTTAAAGATACACAAAGACAATAAGGTCATTATTCCTTATAAGACGGTCCAGGAGCTGCTGAGAAACCTGAAAGACGAGGGGGATGTGTCTGTGGTGATCTCTCCCAATCAGGTTTTTTTCGAGATGGACGGGGCGGTGATCATTTCACGGCTCATTGAAGGGGATTTTCCTGATTACCAGCGCGTTATTCCCCAGCCGTCGGCCTCGAAGGTGCGGCTCAACAAAGAAGATTTTATCCTGGTCTTGCGCCGCGCCAATCTGTTGACAACGCCGGATTTTCAGGCCGTCAAATTCGAATTGTTCAAGAACAAGCTGGTTGTGTCCAAATCCACCCCCGATGTCGGAGAGTTTAAGGAAGAGATTCCCATCGAATACGGCGGCAAGGAGCTCGTCATCGGCTTCAACCCGAATTATTTTCTCGATATGCTGCGTTACTGGAGGGAAGCGGATTTCGTCCTGGAATTTTTTGACGCCGAAAAACCCGGGGTGGTGCGTTCGGCCGAATACGCCTACATCGTGCAACCCATGAGGCTGAATTAAGTGGAAGAGATCAAGTCCGTCCTGAAGTCCGTCCTGAAAGATCTGATGAAACAGGGGAAAGGGCGCGATATCGACGGAGCCAGGGCGGCCTGGAAGCGGATCGTTGGGGAGGCCGCCGCGGCGCACAGCCAAATCGTTTATTTGACAAAGGACAAAATTCGGGTTAATGTAAATAGCTCGGCGTGGCTCTATCAGTTGAACCTTAAGAAATCCGAGATCGGGAAAGAAGTATACAAGGCCCTGAAGATCAAGGACGTAAAATTGCGGTTAGGGGATATCAAGGCATCTCATCAAGAAAAATGATAGCCTTGTTTTTAATGTCGAATTCCTAAGCCCAAATGCCTAATCAATGTCTGAAGTCTCAATGGCTGAAACGAGCCTAGCTTTTCCCCGGCATTCCTGGTTTTTTAAGTTCGTTTTAGGCATTGTTCTTTTGTATTTTGATTTGTTATTAAAACTTAGACATTTGATGCATATCTATTAAAACCTGCGGGGATGTGTAAAGGGGTCAAATAGCATGGCAGAGACAAATAAAAAATATGATGCAGCAGCCATCCAGGTCCTGGAAGGCATGGAAGCCGTCCGCATGCGGCCTGCGATGTATATCGGCGATACGACGAGCCGCGGCCTGCATCATCTTGTTTTTGAGGTCGTCGACAATTCGGTTGATGAGGCGCTGGCAGGATATTGCAAGCATATCAGCGTTGTCGTGCACCAGAATCAAAGCGTGAGCGTCGTCGACGACGGCCGCGGCATCCCCGTCGACATCCATGCCAAGGAAAAAAAGCCGGCCGTCGAGGTCGCCTTGACGACTCTCCATGCCGGCGGGAAATTCGACCACAGGGCCTATAAGGTTTCCGGCGGGCTTCATGGCGTGGGGGTGAGCGTCGTCAATGCGCTCTCGGAGTGGCTGGAGGTCGAAATCCGGCGCGAAGACAAGGTGTATCATCAGCGCTACGAGCGGGGCAAGACCGTTTCCAAGTTGACGGTGATTGGCAAGGCCAAAGCGACCGGAACAAAGGTCACCTTCAAACCGGACAAGCAGATCTTCAAGGCCATCGACATGTCGTACGACATCCTGGCCAACCGGCTGCGCGAGCTGGCCTTTTTGAACAAGGGGTTGTCCATCAAGCTCGCGGATGAACGGACGGACAAAGAGGCGGAATTTTGTTTTAACGGCGGGATCGTCTCCTTCGTCGAGCATTTGAACAAGAATAAAAACCCGCTTCACGGCAAGGTGCTCTACGTCGAAAAAGAAGCCGAGAATATGGTCCTGGAGCTGGGCATGCAATACAACGACAGCTATGCCGAAAACATCTTTACTTACGCCAATAACATCAACACCGTCGAAGGCGGGACCCACTTGAGCGGTTTTAAATCGGCGCTCACGCGGGCCATCAATCAGTATGTCAAGACCAAGAATCTTCTGAAAGACTCCAGCGCCACGATTTCCGGGGACGATGTCCGGGAAGGCCTGACGGCGGTCGTCAGCCTCAAGGTCCCCAATCCGCAGTTTGAAGGGCAGACAAAGACCAAATTGGGGAATTCCGAGGCCGAAGGGTTCGTCGCCTCCCAGGTTTTCGAGTTTTTGTCCACTGTTTTTGAAGAACACCCCTCCGTGGCCAACAAGATTGTTGAAAAGGCGGTCCTGGCGGCGCGCGCCAGGGAGGCGGCCAGGAAGGCGCGCGAGCTGACCCGCCGCAAAGGCGCCCTCGAAGGGCTCTCTTTGCCCGGAAAGCTTGCGGATTGCTCCGAGACAGACGCTTCCATGTCGGAGTTGTTCTTGGTCGAGGGTGATAGCGCCGGCGGCTCGGCCAAGCAAGGGCGCGATCGGCGCTTCCAAGCCATCCTTCCTTTAAAAGGAAAAATTTTGAATGTCGAAAAATCCAGGCTCGACAAAATCCTTAATAACGATGAGATCCGTACGATCCTGACGGCCCTCGGCACGAGCGTCGGCGAAGAATTTTCCATCGAAAAACTGCGTTATCACAAAATCGTTATCATGTGCGACGCGGACGTGGACGGATCGCACATCCGCACTCTCCTCTTAACGTTGTTTTTGAGGCAGTTGCCCAAGCTGATCGAGAACGGCCACATCTATATCGCCCAACCGCCGCTCTACAAGATCAAACGGGGAAACAGAGAGGAGTACATCCAGACAGAAGAGCAGATGAATCAATTAATGTTAGATATTGGGAGAGAAGGACTTAAGCTCACAATCCTCTCTGAAAAAAAGACATTGAATGATCCGCAGTTCAAGGAATTGCTGGAATGCCTTGTCCAGTTCGAGAGATTTAACATCCATTTAGAGAAAGATGGAGTGGATTTATCAAAATTAGTGGCAAATAGGCACAAGAATTCCAAAAAAATCCCTATTTATGTGGCAAAAGTGGAGCAAGATTCCCATTATTTGTTCTCTGACGCTGAGCTTGCCAAACTCTCCGAGTCTGCCAAAGGAGACAAGGAAGAGTTCGACTATGCGGAAATCTACGATGCCGAGGATATAGAAAAGATACTTGCCAAGATCGAGAAACTCGGGATTCCGGCGGCGAGCTATTTTGCGCAACCGAAACAAAAGGATGGCGGCGGCCGAAGCGCGAAGGGGGCCGAGGGCTCCAGGAAGGCCAAGCCGGCTTTCCGGCTCTCTAACGATGTGGATGTGGAATTTTTCGCCCTGAAGGATGTCCTGGATCACGTCAAAGACCTGGCCAGGAAGGGCATGTCGATCCAGAGATATAAAGGCCTGGGCGAGATGAATCCGCAGCAACTCTGGGAGACGACCATGGATCCGGAGCGCCGGACCATCCTGAAGGTCCTTTTGGAAGACGCGATCGAAGCCGACGAGATTTTTACGATCCTGATGGGGGATCAGGTCGATCCCCGGAGGGATTTCATCGAGAAGAACGCCCATCTCGTGCGCAACCTCGATATTTAGGAAAAGACCCTTTTGGACAAATCAAGGAGCGCGCTATGACCCAAAACGTTTTAGCGGTGTATCATCCGGTGCGTGTGTTTCTTGCATCGGTCGGGCTCTGGGGCAGGAATTTTATTCCTGTTGTTGCCATCCACAGCGTGAATGTTTTCGCCTTGCGCATTTTTCAGTTGTCGGTGCGGTGTGCCAGCCCCGTGCCGGCCGGCCGCGCCGGAAGGGCCCTGGCCCTTTCTTTGGGGGTGGAGGCGCTGGGCGTCTTGATGCTGGGTGCGTTCATTTCGCTTTTGGTCGTCAATTTTCTCAAGGGCAGCCAGACGGAGCGGCCTAAATTCGCAAAGGTCTTTGCCTTGGCGCGCCGGCAGTTCGGTTCTTACATGGCGAGCGTATTCCTGCTTTTGGGATTTTTTGTCGTCGGGATCCTGGCGGCGTGGGCCTTTCTTTTCGGCGGCCACTTTATGTATTCGATGCATCCGGGAACGCCGGCCGCCCTGGCCCTGTTGTTGGTCACCAGCGCCGTTTCGGTCGCCCTTGTGATCGCCGTGGCCTGGTACGGTTTTTATTTCACCCTGGCCCCGTTGATCGCCGGTTTTGAGAATAAACACGCCTGGCAGGCCTTCAGGGAAAGCCGCTCGCGGATCAGGAAAAATGCCCTGCGGTACGGCTCTGCGTTTATCGGTTTCCTTGTTTTGTATTTGGTCATCGGCCTGGCGGCATATTTTGTTCTGCGCCTGGCAGGCGCGGAACCGCGTTTTTTCTACGCGATCGATCCTGCCATGGGGGCCCTTTTTGGACCGCTGTGGCTGGCGCTGTGGCTGGTTTCATATGAACAGCTGACTCACGTCAAAGCGGCAGCGGCCAAATCCTGAAGCCGGGGGTTCGGGGTAATTGGCTTAAGGAAAAGGCTGCGGGGGCAAAATGAAGGAAGGAAGCGCGGCGCCCCGTCTGGGCGCTCGAAAATTTTCTTCGCAGGCCCTGGAGTGATTTTCACACAAAAGATGCAGAGGGAAAAATAATGTACGCACAAAACGAAAAAGTCGTCCCGATATACATTGAAGAAGAGATGAAGGGGTCGTATCTTTCCTACGCGATGAGCGTCATTGTGGGGCGCGCCCTGCCTGACGTCAAGGACGGCCTCAAGCCCGTGCATCGGCGCATTCTTTACGCCATGCACGAGCTCAATCTGGACCATACCAAGCCTTACAAGAAAAGCGCGCGTATCGTCGGTGAAGTCCTGGGTAAATATCATCCCCACGGCGATGCGGCGGTTTATGATACGCTCGTGCGCATGGTCCAGGATTTTTCCCTGCGTTATCCTTTGGTGGACGGCCAGGGGAACTTCGGGTCTGTTGACGGGGACGCGGCCGCGGCGATGCGCTACACGGAGGCAAGGCTGGCTTCTATCGCCGACGAAATGCTCGGAGATATCGATCGGGAGACGGTGGATTATGTCCCGAATTTTGACGCGTCCCTGAAAGAACCCCTGTTATTGCCCTCGGCCCTGCCGAACCTTCTCGTCAACGGTTCCAGCGGGATCGCCGTCGGCATGGCGACAAATATCCCGCCGCATAATCTGACGGAGGTAGTGGACGGCGTGGCCTATCTCATCGACCATCCCGAGGCCGAGGTCAAAGAGCTCATGAAGTTCGTCAAGGGGCCGGATTTTCCGACGGGAGGGATCATCTGCGGCCGCGACGGGATCAAAGATGCTTATACTTCGGGACGCGGCAAAGTCACCCTGCGGGCGCGCGTTTCCATCGAGCGCCAGAAGAACGGCAAGGACAACATCCTGATCACCGAGATTCCCTACCAGGTCAACAAGACATCTCTGATCGAAGCGATCGCCGAGCTTGTGCAGGACAAAAAGATCGAGGGCATCAGCGATATTCGCGACGAATCCGACAAAGACGGCATGCGCGTGGTCATCGAACTCAAGCGCGACACCGAACCGCAGATCGTCCTCAACCACCTCTATAAGCACACACAGCTGGAGACGACCTTCGGCATCATCGCGCTCGCGCTTGTCGACGGAAGGCCGCGGGTCCTGAACTTGAAGCAGATCATGCGCTGTTATGTCGATCATCGCAAGGTGATCATCCGGCGCAGGACGCAGTTTGAACTGGACCGGGCGTTGCGCCGGGCGCACATCCTGGAAGGCCTGAAGATCGCGCTGAAATACTTAGACCGCATCATCAAGACGATCCGTGAATCCAAGAGCACGCCCGAGGCCAAAAAGGCCCTGATGAAAAATTTCGACCTCTCCGACATTCAGGCCCAGGCGATCCTGGAGATGCAGCTCCAGCGCCTGACGCAGCTGGAGCGGGAAAAGATCGAGAAAGAATACCTGGAGCTCTTGAAGCAGATCGAGCACTACAGGGCCATCCTCGCTTCGGAAAAGCTCGTCGAGGAGATTATCAAGGAAGAGCTGGCGGCGTTAAAGAAGAAATTTGGCGACGAGCGCCGCACGGAGATCATCGGCGAGGTCGAAGACATCGAGCTCGAAGACCTGATCGCCGAAGAGGACATGGTCATCACGATTTCCCACGCCGGTTATATCAAGCGCCTGGCCATCAGCGCCTACCGCAAGCAGAAGCGCGGCGGCAAAGGCGTGACGGCCATGGAAACGCGCGACGAAGATTTTGTGGAACGCCTCTTCATCGCTTCCACCAAGGATTATCTGCTGGTATTCACGGACCAGGGGCGGCTTTACTGGATCAAGGTTTATGAGATCCCGCAGGCCTCGCGCCAGTCCAAGGGCAAGGCGATCATCAATCTTCTCCAGGTATCCGCCAAGGAGAAGGTGGCTGCCGTGCTTCCCGTGAAGGAATTTTCCGATAACAAATTCATCATTCTCTGCACCAAGGGCGGCGTCATCAAAAAGACGGCGCTTTCGGTTTTTGCCAATCCGCGCAAGGGCGGGATACTTGCCATGGGGCTCGACAAAGACGACGTCGTCATGGATGCCAAATTGACGGACGGCAGCCTCGACGTTTTGCTTGCGACCCGCCAGGGCAAGGCTGTCCGTTTTCAGGAGAAGCAATTGCGCGAGATGGGGCGTCAGGCCAAGGGCGTGCGGGGGATCCGGCTTGATAAGAAAGACGAGGTCGTCGGTATGGAGAATATTTCCGCCGACCTGACCAAGACGGGGGCCACGATCCTGACGGTGACCTCCGGCGGATTTGCCAAGAGGACATCCATCGACGAATACAGGATCCAGTCGCGCGGCGGCAAGGGGATCATCAACGTGAAGGTGACAGACAAAAACGGCGACGCGATCGGCCTGAATTGTGTTTTTCCCGACGACGAATTGATGACGATCACGCAAAAAGGGATGATGGTGCGTTGTCCCGTCAAAGACATCCGCGAGACCGGGCGCAATGCCCAGGGCGTACGGCTCATGTCTTTGGAAAAAGGCGACGCCGTCACTTCAGTCGCGAAAATTGTGGCGAAGGATGAGGAATAGCCCGGTTAACGGGTTGCGGGCAGGCCTTGTCAGAGAAGGACAGTCTTCTGACGGCTTGCGTCGGCGGCGACTTTCTCTAACGGGTGGACGAGCGAAGGGTTGAAAAGGACGCTTAACTCGGCAGCCCGTTGAACTCGCGAACCGGTTTTTCTGTAATTTTTGACAATTCGGCATTGCATAGAAAGGCTCTTCGGCGGCTAAAGTTCTTTTGTTCGTCGGACTTTTAAACGCCGCCTCAGAGCCGTATTTGCTCCGCAGATTTGGCCCCATCGTCTAGCCTGGTCCAGGACGTGTGGTTCTCAGCCATAAGACACCGGTTCAAATCCGGTTGGGGCTACCAGTTTTAGCGCCGATTCCTCCGAACCAGACCAAGCGCTTCACAAAAAGCATTTCGCGGTCGGTTCGGGGCCCATTCGGCCGGACGGCTTGCGTCGCCCGCGGCTCCACAAGTCGTGGCCTCATGGGAATCCGATTGGGGCTAATGAATTTTCGCAAAGCGAAAATTCATAGAGCAATTGAGCAATCGAAAATCGAGCAGAAGCCAAAGTCCAATTGCGGTCTCATTTCGGTTTCCTATTGTTCATCAGGACAGTTCTACAGCAAGACGGTTTTCCATTGCCGCAAAGGCGGAGCCTGGACGAAACTTCATGCTCAAAAAATACAGACCGTCATTTTTTTCTCTCCCGGACGTTTCGTTTCCTTTTGGATTTGTGTTGATTTGCAGAAAGACTTGTGTTATAAAATATCTAATATAGGTATTTTATAACTTCTTATCAATAAAGATGTTTTAAAAACTAAAAGACAAGCTTTAGGGGTCAAAAAAAGGAGAAAGCTATGTTGAGAAAATCAGGGATTCTTCTGACGCTCTTGGCGGCCGTTGTTTTGTTTGCCGGCTGCGACCAGATAAAAGGGATGTTCCAAACCTCCCTGGGGTCGAAGACCGCAACGTCTTCGGCTGTCGCCCAACCGGGTTCCCAGCCTGTTTATGGCACGGTCCTGGCCAAGGTGAACGGCGAGACGATCACCCTTGAGAGTTTTGACGAAAAGATCAAGAACCTCGAAGCCCTTTCTCCGGAGATCAAGATCAATACCCCGGAAGCCAAGAAAAATTACCTCAATGATTTGATCACGCAGGAGTTGATTTATCAGGAGGCCAGGTCCCGCGGCATCGAAAAACAAAAAGATGTCAAAGAGGCCATGGAAGAATTCCGGAAGGGCGTCATGGCGCGCCAGCTGATCGTCGACGAAACCAAGGGCATTGCCGTCGAGCCGACGGAAATAGAAGCTTTTTACGGCCAGTATAAGCAGGCGTTTGCCGCACCCCGTCAGGTCCATGCCCGTCAGATCGTCGTTTCTTCGGAGCAGGCAGCGAAGGACATCCTGATCCAGCTGCTCCAGGGCGGAGATTTCGCGGCGCTCGCCAAAGAGCGTTCGATCGACGCCACGGCCTCCAAGGGCGGAGATATGGGGGCGATCAATGCGGCCGAACAGTTTGATAAATTCAACGAGGTGACCGCAACGCTGGATGCCGGAGAGGTCAGCCCGATCTTCAAGGGGCCGAAAGGCTATTATATCGTGAAGGTCGATGAAGTGACCGGCGGCCAGGTCCCGCAGTTGACCGATATGATGGCCGAGACGAACATGACGGTTTACGATCAGATCAAGAACGGGCTCCTGCAGCAAAAGCAGGCCCAGCGTATCCAGGATTTGACGGACAGGCTGAGGCGCGAAGCCAAGATCGAGATCAAAAACGAGCTTTTACAGTAAGAGAAGGACGGCAAGAACAACGTCTCGCCTGCCAAAGGAGACATCGAAGTGGATAAAAGAAAACTCAGTATTATTCTGGCGGTTGTGCTGGCGCTTGTGGCTGTGGTGATGGTGAGGAATTACATCTCCCAGACGGAAAAGAAGTACATCAGGGAAGAAAAGAAGGCCTATGTGCTGGTCGCCACTCAACCCATCGCCGCGGGCGCGACGATCGACGAATCCATGATGAAGATGGAGGCGATCCCGGAAAAATACGTCCAGCCTAATGCCGTCAACTCGCCCAGCCTTGCTGCCGGACGGCGCGCCGCGGCGGCGATCGCGCCCGGTGAGCAGATCATGACGACGAAATTGACCCTGGCCGTGAAAGACACGAGCCTGGCCATGCGCACGCCCCAAGGCAAGCGCGCCATCACGATCACCGTTCCGTTCCTGGCGGCGGTCGGCGGCAAGATCCGGGCAAGCGACTATGTGGACCTGATCGGCACATTTCCTTACAATGCCCAGGTGGACGGCCGGACCGTGACAGAAATGGTGAGCGTTACATTATTCCAGAATGTTTTGGTCTTGGGGGTGGAAGGCGGCATGAACATCCCGGCGCAGCGAGGGCAGCCCGCCACGGCACCGACAGACCTCATCATTATGCTGGCCCTGTCGCCGCGTGAAACGGCGCTTTTGTCTTTTGCCCTTGAGCAGAGGGCCTCTCTAAGGCTGGTCCTGCGGCCGCCCCTGGAGACATCGATAGAACCCGTTCCTCCCGTCGAGGTTAACGCCCTGTGGCAATACGTCTTCAGCAATCTCGGCCAGGAGTTCATGGCGACGAAAGAGGAGCAGCCGACGATGAAGCCCCAGGAGAAAAAGCAGGAACCCCCGGCTCCGCCGACCGTCGAAATTTACCGCGGGACGGAAAAGTCAAATATGATCATGAATAAATAGACCTTATGAAAAAAGCCAAAACATTCGCAAGGCTATTGTTGACGATGGTGATGCTGGCGGCGGGGGCGTGGTTCGCCCCTTCCCGGGTCTATCCTGAATTTTTCTTTTCCGATTACGATCTGGGCAGGCAGCTCGATGTCGTCGTCGGGGAATCCAAGGTCGTGGAAGTCGCCAACCCCAAGCGGATCGCAATCGGCGACCCGAAGATCGCCGATGTCGTCGGAGCCAGCCGGACGGAAATCCTGGTTTCGGCCAAAGAAGCGGGAGAGACGAACCTTCAGATATGGGATGATTACGGTCAGCGCGAAGTGATGGTCCGGGTCTTCGAGGAGGATTTAAAGAAGCTCAAGAAACGGCTTGAAGACCTGTTTGCGACAGCGGGGCTGCGCGGCGTGTATTTCCAGGTCGGAGAACAGGAGAGAAAGGTCTTTGTTTTAGGCGAAGTCCCGTTGCGCAAGAAAGACATTGTCGTGCAGCTCCTGGAGAATTTTCGCGCCAGGACCATCGACCTGGTGACTTTCAAAGAAGACAACCCGTTGGTGGAGATCGATGTGCAGGTGATCGAGATCGCCAAGACAGTCATCGACAGGTTGGGCATCAACTGGTCGCAGTCCCTTGTGTTTAATGAAGTTCCGACGCCGGCCGCCCACACGCTGATCCGCCAGGCGGCCGATGTTATCAAGGCGGTCGGGCAGTCCCAGTTTGACAGGACGGCCCTGACCGCGACCCTGAATATTCTCGAGCAGGACAACCTGGCGCGGACCCTGGCGCGCCCCAAACTTGTCGCTTTAAGCGGCAAGGAGGCCAAGATCCTCGTTGGAGGCGAAGTCCCCATCTTGTCGAGCGTCAGCGTTTCCAGCGGCACGACGACCACGGCCGTCGATTACGTCGAGTACGGCATCAAACTGAATATCAAGCCGGAAGTCAAAGAGACCGGCGACATCCAGTGCAGCTTGGAGATCGAGATCAAAACGATCGATTCTTCCACGCAGCTTACCGTGCAGACAGGCACCAGTATTTCGACGACCACCCCCGGTTTTAAAACGCGCAACGTCTCTTCCGAGCTCTATCTGAAGAACAACGAGACGATCTTTTTGGCCGGCCTTATCGATAACGAGCAGACCAATAATCTTCAGCAGGTCCCGGGGCTGGGCAACTTGCCGATCTTCGGGGCGCTCTTCCGGTCTAAAAATTTCCAGGTAGGGAACACGGAACTCGTGGTTTCCCTGACGCCCAAAGTCGTCCGTTACGGCGATATGCTGCAGGATGTCGAAGAGTCCAACCGGGGCAAGATGAGCCCGGATGAGGAGCCGGCCGACGCCTATGTGCGCTCCATCCAGGACATCATCTACAAGAATGTCGCTTATCCGGTCGAGGCGCAGAGGGCGAATTTGTCCGGCGAAGTCGTCATGAGCCTGCATCTTTTGTCCAACGGCCAGCTCGTCGGTGTTGTGGTCAACCAGTCGTCCGGCCACAAGCTCCTCGACCGTGCCGCTGTTTATACGGTCAAGCGGTTGGCGCCTTATCCGGTATTTCCGAAAGGCCTCTTGTTGAAAGAAATCTGGGTTGAAGTGCCTATTGCGTACCAGGCGAACTAAAAAGACAGGGTCAAGGCATCAGGGGAAAATGAGATGCGTCGATACGAAGATTTTCCGGTGCCCGTAGCGTTTTTTAAATAAAAAGCCATGCCTGAAAATACCCCATCTGCTCCGTCGGCCGTTCCGGCTGTTCCCTCGCCTACGCCGGGGAACATCATCACGATCTTCAGCACCAAGGGCGGCGTCGGCAAGACCTTGCTGGCCGTCAATCTCGCGATCGCCCTCGCGCAGGAAGGCAAGCGCGTAGCGCTCCTGGATATGGACCTTCAGGCGATCCAGGACATGGCGCGCATGATCGATGCGACCCCCCAGTATTCCATTTTCGATATCATCTCCATCCTTGACAAGATCGAGCAGACCGGCAACATCAAGAACTACATGACCCTTGTTTCGACCGCCGGCATCGATTTTCTCCCGGCGATCACGCGGCCCAAGCAGTCGCCCCATATCACCGGCGATCGCATCGGCAAGATCGCGGCGATGCTGGCGCCGTACTATGATTTTATCATTGTCGACGGAGGAAGGGCCTTCACCGACAGTCTGATCAGCATTTTTAACCGTTCCAACCTCATTCTTTTTATCGTTACCCCCGACATCCTTTCGGTCTATGAGACGCGCTGGGGCCTGGACGTGCTGCAGTCCTTGCATTTTCCGCTCAAGATGATCAAGCTTCTTTTGAACCGCGCGGAGAGCAAATCCGGCCTCTCGTGGCAGGAAGTCAAGCTTGCGCTTCCCTGCGAGATCATCTCCAGCATCCCTTCAGACGGACGCGTCGTCGGATTGGCTTTAAATCGCGGCGTCCCTGTCGTGATTGACAGCCCGGCAAGCCGCGTCAGCGTCGGGATCAAAAAATTCGCCCAGGAACTGACCACCAATCCATCCCTCTATATCGCCCATAAGGAAGTGGCGGACCTGCGCTCCATCAAAAAGGAAGACGTGCCGGCCGCCGGCACCTTCTGGGACATGATGGGGCTCTCGGACAAGGTCAAGTGGATCAAGCCCATCGAGCAGGAGGATGAGATCCTGCGCCTCAAACGGCGTATCCATGCGCGCCTGATCGAAGAACTCGACTTGAAGCGCCTGGACATGGAGCTGATCAACAACCCCAAGAAGGCGAAGGAATTGAGGGAGAAGGCCGAAAAGATCATCTCCAACCTTTTGGCCGACGAGACGGGCGCCTTCCTTTCGAGCCTTGAGGTCAGGGAAAAACTTGTCAAAGAGATCGCCGACGAAGCCCTCGGCCTGGGCCCCTTAGAAGAACTCCTGCGGGATCCGGACATCTCCGACATCATGGTCAATAATAAAGACCAGGTTTATATCGAAAAGCACGGCCGCGTGGAAATGACGAGTAAAAAGTTTATTTCCGACGACCAGGTCAAGGTCGTCATCGAGAGGATCATCGCGCCTTTGGGCCGGCGTATCGACGAATCCGTGCCGATGGTGGATGCGCGTCTTCCCGACGGCTCGCGTGTCAACGCGATCATTCCGCCCTTGTCTTTGACCGGCCCGACCCTGACGATCAGAAAATTCGCGCGCGAGCATTATACGATCGAGGACTTGATAGCGAGATTCGACAGCCTGGACCGCAACATAGCGGATTTCCTGGCGGCCTGCGTTTTGGCGCGCAAGAACATTATTGTTTCCGGCGGCACCGGGTCCGGCAAGACGACGTTTTTAAACATCCTTTCCGATTTTATTCCCTCGAACGAACGCATCGTTACCATCGAAGATGCCGCGGAATTGAAGCTGAATCAGGAGCATTGGGTGCGCCTGGAATCCAGGCCGCCCAACATCGAAGGCAAAGGCGCCATTTCGATCCGCGACCTTTTCCGCAACTGCCTGCGTATGCGCCCCGACCGTATCGTCATCGGCGAGTGCCGCGGCGGCGAAGCGCTGGACATGCTCCAGGCCATGAACACGGGCCACGACGGTTCTTTGACCACCATCCACGCCAATTCCACACGCGATGTTTTGACGCGTCTGGATTCCATGATCCTCATGAGCGGGGTTGAGCTCCCCATCCGCGCCATCCGCGAAATGACCGCCTCCGCCATCGATGTCGTCATCCAGACGGCCCGGTTGTCCGACGGGACAAGAAAGGTCACCCAGGTCACCGAGGTTGCCGGCATGGACGACGAACTGCATATCAAGTTCGCCGACATCTTTCAATTCAAACAGAAGTCGATTGAGAAAGATACGGGCAAGGTGATCGGTGAATTCGTCTCAACAGGGCACGCCCCCAGTTTTTACGACGAACTCATCACCCGCGGTATCCATTTGGCCGCGGAAATCTTCCAGGTCAAGCCAACGCAAAAGTGAAGCTCCGCCGGTACGCCTGCCTGCCTGTCGAAGACAAACGAGCAGATGCGCCTGCGGCTTCTTTTTCTCGGTTCCCAACGAGATCCTGCAGCACCGCTGTGCTGGACTGATGCAGGAAAGCCCTCCGGTTTTCCAGACCACCCCCATTGAGATATTAACCTCCTCTATTTTTTCCTGTTCCTGCCGGCCGCAGGAAACAAGCGAACAAGGAGTTGTAAACCGTCTCATCACAGGCGCGGGCTTGCGTCATCAGTCCGTTGTTTGATATAATGCTCCGGTCGGCCTTCTTGTGTGCCCATCCAGGATAGAAATTGGACAGCTTTGTTTTTCTGAATCAAGGCATGGGCCGGTCCGCACCTATAACATCAGAAAACCCTTGTTGGTCTCAGAGCCGGGAACCTTTTTTTGTTCTTGGCCTTGAGACCAATGGAGGTCAAAAGCAAAGCCATGGGGGCTCTGGCGGAGCGGCCCCATCACATGGACAAAGGCTCCAAAACCACGGGGGACAGATGGATCAGGGGGGCATATATAAGGCCGTTTTTGAGGATTCAGGCAAGGTTTTGGCTGAGCGGGTTACCATTGCAGATACGCCTGCGAGCCGGGCAAAAGGTCTTCTTGGAAAAAGCGGCCTTCAGGCAGGAGAAGGCTTGTTGATCACCTCGTGTGGCTCTATCCACACTTTTTTCATGAAATTCCCCATAGATGTCCTTTTCCTGGCCAAGGATGGGATGGTTATCAAGGCTGCCCATAGATTAAGGCCGTGGAGATTGTGTGGCTGCTGGTTTGGTTGTCATGTGGTATTAGAACTTGCGCAGGGAGTATTGCCTGATGATGCTGCGTTAATCAAAAAACGCATAAAAATGGTGAAAATATAATGTCCAGTATCAAATCTAATAAATCATAAATCATTAATTTTCAATGTATTAATTAAAAAAAATGTCCAAGAAACCTGTTTTTGAATCAAAAATACGCCGATTCTTGATCGATACACGAAAGCGCAACAAGGATTATGGGGTCAGACAGTTAGCAGGGCTTGTTTTTGATAAATTTGGGATCAAAATCAGCAAGTCCACTGTCAATAATATTGTAAAGAGTGCCCGCTTGAGCAGGCCTGTGGGGCGGAGTGTGTTGAAATCCCATAGGTTTTCCGGTGAACTCTACGGTGCCGGATACGCATTTTTTTTGGGGGCAGCACGATTGCTCGGCTTGAACAATAAACTCTCAGAGATTGTGCGGGAAATGGGTTTGTGCAAGGGGATCAGGCCAGAGAGCATCCCCTCGTTGTTCGATGCCTGGCTGATTGCAAAGGCTATTTACAACGTACCACTTGAGAAAATATCTGGATATTCAAAAAAAGAACTCTGGGATATTATCGGCTATAAGATATCCAGGGCCCATTTTGAAGAATTTCTCATGAAGTTTGAATTCTCGCAAGATATTGCAAATAAAGTATTTACATATATTACAAGCTCCGTTAAAGATGTCCATGGAATCAAGTTTACGATCGCTGACGGGAGTGCCTTTTATCTAGACGCAAAGTCCTGCCATCTCTGGCCGGATGCTAAAATCCCGGTTAATTTTTATACAAATCTTTTATTTGTAAATAGATACATAAATTCAGCCATCGAAGGCAAGCATCCATTTTTTGTCCTCTGCGCGAATCCGGAGGGGGCGGCGCAGAAGCCGGAAGTGGCGGATTTTATAACGAGCCTTGACGGATCTGTTTCCGGCAAAAGGATCCGCAGGGTGGATCTTTTAGGCCACGATGGCCGCCCGATTTCCGAAGTGCCGTTTGTCCTTCCTGTCAGGCGACGCTATGTGATTGGTTGCGGGCCAGGGGCCTGGAAGGAAGTTTCGGGGCATCAGCCGTTGCAGGAATCGAGCCTTCTCTTTGAGCCCCTGGAAAAGCTCTTCTTCGTAGCCGAAGAGCGAATAAATATAACGCAAAATGTTGGAAATAAAGAGGTTATGGCTAGAAGAGTGTATCTTAGGTCTGCTGACAAGACACAAAAGACAGTCCTTTTGAGCAATCTTGATCCGAAAGACTGGAACGCGGTCGAGATTGCCGAAGCCTATTTGCGCCACTTCGGGAATTTTCATGAATACATGCGGCAGTCTTCGGGGTGGATTAAAAATCCGGGCTACCTCGACGATTTTGTAACATCGGGCCGTTTTCTGGTCTATGCGTTAAGACTCAAAGAGGCCGTCAACCTGGATCAGTTTTTTTCCGTTCTCGTCGATATTTGCGATATGTTCGCCAAAATGACCATTTTTCCTGCGGCGTGCAGCCGGTGGAGCTTGCTTAAGACCCGGGAGCTGATTTATAAGCGCCCCGGCGCTGTCCAAAGGGATATGGCGCTTGATGTTTTGTTTAACATATTCAAAATGAAGGATTTAGAGCAAAATAGAGTATTGGAAGATGCCCATCTCCTGTTTAATGCTCTATCGGCATCCGAAATCTCCGGCCGCAAGATTTGGATCTCTTTGGCAGGGGGGTGAACATTGGCTTGCTTTCTCTCCGGCAATTTTTTGTTACCCTATGGAAAAAATTCAGTTACGCCAGAAAACGCTTTCTTGTAAAGCTAAAAACTTGTTGACATGATTATTAATTATATGATATAGTTTTGGTGTCAGTTCGGTATCGAATCGGTGCCAAAATGAAAAACGCCACGGGAACCAAAATTTATTTTGGGATTTTTTGTCCCTATTGGGGTTTTCGGCAACTTTTCTACGTAGCCGAATCGCTTAATGTTGATTTTTTGAGAAAAAAACATGAGCGGTTCGGCACTTTTTTTCTGGGGTTCGTAATGAGTTTAAAAAAGTTTTTAAAAAGAAACTCCTGGACAATGCGCGGCCAGTCAACGGTTGAGTATTTCATTCTTCTCGTAGCTTTGGCGGTCTTGACGATTGTTGGAAGTTCCACGTTTTTTGCCAAAATGCAACGTTCATCGGGGCATGTTTTAAATTATTCTGTCGGTCAAATGAAACAGGACAATCTTGCTACGTTTTCGCTGGGTGGCGTGACCCCCGGCGGCTGGACGAACACGACCATTTGAGAGGCCAAGACGATGTGCATGCGCCGCGGACAATCGATTCTGGAATACGCGATCCTGATCTCGGTGATCTGCGCCGTCTTTATGACGATGTTCGTCTATACGAAAAACGCCGTCAGGGCGAGACTGCTGATTACCCAGGACCGTCTGAATGAGGCGGATCAATAGGAGCTTGTCATGGGCCGTCTGTTGAGAGAGATCATGGTGGAACGCAAGGCGCAGAGCCTGCTGGAGTATTCTATCCTGATCGCGGTCGTTGCGGCGGCGTTCGTGGCCATGGCCATGTATGTCCGGCAGGCCGTGCAGGGAAGGATCTACCGCATGGAGGATTCCGTGACGGCTAAATCGAACAAGGGGTCTTCGTCCTGGGTGATCCCTATTTAACAGGCAAAATGAGGATGCCAATGGAAATGCGCACAAGAGCAAGAGAACGGCGGAGAGGGCAGATGACCATCGAGTATGCCGTGATGTTCGTGGCCATTGTCGCGGTCATCATCTACGCGGCGACGAATTTCATCCAGCCGTCGATGAACAGATTTTTCAACAGCACATCGCTTATCATCAACAAGTCGGTCGAAGAGATCGAGAACAGGTTTAGTTAATCAATCCGGAGGGGGGAGGAGGTGAAACAGACATGAGAAAGGTGTTGAGTAAGGCAGGTCAGAGCACGTTGGAATATGTAATCGTCTTAACAGCGATCGTGGCCGCGATTCTTTTTGCGGCAACACAGTTCATCAAGCCGGGCGTCAACCGGATCTATGACGAAACGGGTCAGAAGTTGAATGATACAGGGACCATTTTCGCCAACAAGGTCGGGATGAGCCTGAGCGGGTTGAGCGGCACGACAGGCGGCACGACAGGCGGCACGAGCGGAGGCGCAACAGCGGTCGCCGTTTAGCAGCGCCAAAAAACACGAAGCGCTTGAAGGAGGTGACAAGGGATGTTTAGATGGTTGAATTCGAAGAGAGGTCAGAATACGGCTGAATACGCGATCTTGATCGGCGTCATCGTGGCGGCTGCCATCGCGATGCAGATCTATATCCGTCGCGGGATGCAGGCCAGGATCAAGGACGCCGTCGATTTTACGAGGACGGCGGATGACGATGCCGGCAATGCGTTCTTCGGCAACTTGGGCCAGTATGAGCCGTATTATTACCAGACGAACTTTGAAACGTCGCAGTCGGGCCAGGTGTCTGAACAGATCCAGGAAGGCGGCGGCGTGATCAGAGATTCGATTAGCGACACGACTCAGAGGACCGGAAACCAGATCTACGGCAACTACATGGAAGGAAACGTATAAGGTTTTCGTGTTTTGAGCGCAATAAGGAGGTGACATAACATGCGCAAGTGGTTAAAAAAGAACGGTCAGAGCACTCTCGAGTACGCGGTTTTAATAGTGGTCATAATTGCTGCCCTGATCGCGATGCAGGTTTATCTGAAACGCGGCATCCAAGGTCGAATGAGGGAGTCTACCGACCAGATCGGCGAACAGTTCTCGCCGGGTTACACGGTGTCCAACAGAACCACTTATACACACTCCAACAGCCGCGAAGAAAACACTGGCTGGTCGACAACGACGGAAATCTACAACCAGTGGCAGAACAGGACGGGCTGGGAGAACGTTATGAACGCCGAACAGGAATACTGGGGCGTGTAAGAGGATCCAAAGGGATGGGCGTCCCGTTGGAGAACGGGTTCTCTGACGGGACAGGCCCTCCAAAGGGGCAGGATACGATGAACGCGAGATCATTGAACGAAAAAAGCGGTTTCAGAAACGAGCGGCGGCTTTCCGAAGGACGCACCCTCCCGGAATGCGAAAGGCCCCGTTCGGCCTGCCCCGTGATAGACACAGACGGCTCCGTTAGAGGCAGGGCGTTAAAGGACCCTGTTTCTAACGGAGCGCGTCCTCTTTTTTCTCTGAGGTTGTCCCGCCGGGGCCAGCAGATCGGGGAATATGCCCTGGTCCTCGCGGCGATCTCCTCGGCGCTTTTGATGATGTATGTTTACACCAAGCGCGGGATCCAGTCGACGATCAAAGATCTGACGGACCACGAGATCGGCTGGCAGAACGACAGCGTTCCGATCCTGGCGAGCGGCGCCCATCAGAACATGACATCGACGATGGGCACAAGGCAGCGGGATACAGTGCGCATCAGGAAAGATCCGGACCTGGGGATCCAGGACGATTACACGGTGGTTTCGACGTCGACAGGGGAAAGCAACATGACATGTAATGAG
>JAQUOM010000004.1 GCA_028717105.1 Candidatus Omnitrophota bacterium | reverse complement strand
CCCTTCGTCCGACGTGATCATCAGGACGGCCTTCGGCAAGTCTTTGTCCTCTTTTAAAAACGGATGCTCTATCTTTCTCGTACCCAGGGCCGAAAGGAAATCCTCAAGCTTGAATTTAAAATCATCGAAGCCTTTACGTTTATACTGAAACGTGCGGAATTGACTGGACGTGGCGTTCTTCAAGACGTCGATCATCTCCAAGAGCTCGCGCGCAAACCTCAGGTCTTCGCGTAATTTAATGAGTGGAATCATATCTGGCTGCCGGCTTCTGGCTGCCGGCTTCTGGCTCCGGTTTTAAACCAGAGACCAACAACCCGTAGCCAAAGACACACTCTTTCACCTTCAAACAATCTTCTTCTCCCTGAAGAAATCAACAAACGCCCTGTCTAGGCCTTCCCTGATTTCCGTCGTCAGCTCCTTTTTTTCCGCTAAATCACTCATCACATCCGCCCGCGACTTCTGCAAATAGGGCATGATCTCCTCGCAAAACGTATTGAGGCCTTCGGCGGAAAGGATCTCCAGGATGTTCCTTTGGAAGGCGTAAAAATATGCAATCATCGTCAGCTCACCGACCGGCTTATGCGCGTCCTGAACGAAGAGGCGCGTCAACGCCTCGCCGCGGCGCATCTTTTCGGCGATCTCCGTCGAAAGCTTCGTACGCACGCGCATCAGGCGCAATAATTCCTTGTACTGCGCATAATCCAGCCGCAGGGTCGCCGCGACTTCCCGCAAGGCCTTGCTCTGGACTTTTGAACCGATGCGCGAAACAGAAAGACCGAGATCCACGGCGGGCTTGAAGCCTTCGTGGAACAGGTTCGTGCTGATATATATCTGGCCGTCCGTCATGGAAACGAGGTTGCTCTGCACGTAGCCGGTGATATCGCCCTGGAGAGTCTCGACGATCGGCAGGAATGTCATAGAACCGCCGCCGTTCTCTTCATTCAGGAGGCCGGCGCGCTCCATGAGCTGCGAGTGGAGATAAAAAATATCGCCGGGATAGGCTTCGCGGCCCGGCGAACGCTCCAAAAGCAGCGACAACTCGCGATACATCCAGGCGTGCTTCGTCAGATCGTCCATCACGACGAGGGAGTGCCGGCCCGAATACATGAAGTATTCTCCGACGGAAGAGGCGACATACGGGGCCAGATATTGCTCCCCGGCCGAGGCGGAAGCCGATGCGGCCACGACGATCGTATAATCCATGGCCCCGGCCTCCTGGAGGATACGGATGACCTTCAGGAGCGACGCGTAAGGGCCGCCGCACCAGCAATACACGCAGATGACACCCTTGCCTTTCTGATTAATGATCGCATCGAGGGCGATCGTACTCTTTCCGCTTTGCCTGTCCCCGATGATCAGTTCGCGCTGCCCCTTGCCGATGGGAATCGTCATATCAAGGATCTTCAAGCCCGTATAGAACTGTTCGAAGATGGGAACGCGATCGAGCATGCCGGGCGCGCGCCGGAACACAGGACACAACGTATCGCCCTCCAAAGGCTTCTGCAGGTTATCAAGCGGTTCGCCGATCGCGCTGATGACGCGGCCAAGAAAGCTTTCACCGACGGAAAGGGAAAAAACTTCGTTGCGGGCAACCACCATGCTGCCAAGGACGATATCTTTCTCGTCCCCCAGGACAAACGCCATGACTTCTTTATCGTTAAAATCGATGACGAGGCCCTTGCGGTTGATCCCGCTGAATTCAATCAACTGGCCGTAGATGCAATTCGGCAAACCATGGATCTTGACGATGCCGCGGCGTATCTCACGGACAACGCCAACCTCTTTAATCTCGAAAGCCTCCAGGTTAAGGGCCGGTTTTTGCATCGGGGTCATTTTTTCCCGTTTTTGGAACGCAGGCATGCCATGGCACGGGCCAGTTTATTCTTAAGACTGCCATCCGCAACAAGTCCGCCCAGCTTGATCATCATGCCGACGATCAAGGAAGGATCAACGCTCTCTTGGAGCGGAACATCGTAACCGAGCTTGGAGGAAAGGATTTTTTTGAGCTGTTCTTTTTCCTGCGCCGAGAGTTCCGCCGACGTCACGACTTCGGCACGGTCGACCTTGACGGCCAGACGGTCGCGATCCACCTTGGACAATTCTTCGATCAATTCATCGATCAACTGCCGGTGCAGGATCTCCTGGCCTTTGGCCGTAAACGTGTACTGGATCAGCTCCGCCGAAAGTTCTACCGCGCGCTTCTCCACCGTCGCCAAGACTTCCTGTTCCATCCGCTTGGACTTTTCGACGGCCTCCTGGAGGAGTTTCTGGGTCTGGGCCTGGGCCTGCAGCGCCGCCTCCGCCCCCGCCTCTTCGGCGGCCTTCTTGGCGTTCTCGATGATGGCCCGCGCCTCTTCCTGGCTGCGGTCGATTTCGTTCTTGGCCTGGATGCGCGCCTTCTCAATCTCTTTATTGAGGATTTCTTCTTTTTCGAGGCTTTCCTGATGAAGGACCTGGAGACGCCCCAGGGCGTTTCGAAGCTGGCTACCGAAAAGAAGATGAAGGACGATGACGATGACGACGAATGTCGCGACCTGGATCAACACGAGTTGCAGAATTTCCACTCAAACCTCCTGCAGGAAAACGAAAACCCCTTTAAAACGAACGACGAAAAATGAAACACATGCCCGGACTTTAAGTCCGGTATTCCGCCGCCAGCGGAATACGCCGGGCGGCCGCAAAAGTATCAACGTTGTCCGACGACGCCAGCCCGTTTCATTTAAAAAGATTGAATATCAGGATCAGGGCGATCACGGCGATGCCTTCGGCAAACATGAAAGCGAACATCATGGCGACCATGATCTTGGCCGCGGCCGACGGATTACGGCCCAGGGCGCGTATGGCCGCGTATCCCACGAAAGCGATGATCAACGAAGGCCCCAGCGTGCTGATGAACATCATGATCGCGATAGTGAGATTTTGCATGTCTTCCTACTCCACCAGGATGATCAGTTCGTTGTTCCTCTTCATGTGGGCAACACCCCTCTGGATCTTGATAGGCCGCAAATCCTGGATATGGGCTTGCGGCCCCGTTGCGCGCGTCACCCCAAAACCGAACTTTTTTGCCAGGGGTGTCAGAAAAACGAAACCCCGTTTAAGCGCCACGAAGATCGGTTCATGGTCATCCATCATGCTCAATTCGCCGTCGACACCGGGGAGGATCACCTGGGACACGGCCCCCTCAAAAATAATACCTGTCGCATTCAGAACCTGGATCTTCATGCGTGCGCCAGAACGGCCTTGTTCTTCCCTGACGTCTTGGCCTCATACAGGGCCTTATCCGCCTTATCGATCAGCATATCTTTTTCCCTGGAATCAGTCGGAAATTCCGCAATCCCCATGCTGATTGTCGTCGGAAGACTCAGGCGGATAAGATTTAACAACCTTTCGGCGGCCAGCCGGGCCCCCTCTTTGTTCGTTTCGATCAAAAGGATACAGAATTCTTCGCCGCCGTAACGAAAAACCATATCCAAATTCCTGAGCGACCGCACCAATAAATTCGTCAGCCCCTTGAGCAGTTCATCGCCGGCCATATGGCCGTTGGTATCGTTGTATTTTTTAAAGTTGTCGACATCGATCATGACCAGGGAGAGATTCTGGGGATACCGCCGGGCACGGGCCAGTTCCCGGTCGAGGACTTCGTGCAGGTAGCGATGGTTATATACCCCTGTCAAACCGTCTAAGATCGAAAGATCGTAGTAGTAAGACTTCTTGTTGGCTTCATCCATGAGGAAATAGCGTTCCACGGCATGCTGCACAACAATCCTGATCTCGCTGGGATTGAAAGGTTTAGTGATGTAGCCAAAGGCACCGTTCTCCATTGCCTCAATGGCTGAATTGATGAAAAGATACGGCGTAATGACGATCACGCTGATCTTGGCGTCAATATTCTTGATCGCGCGGATCAGCTCTACCCCGCCCATGTCCGGAAGGCGCAATTCCGTGATCACGACATGGCACTTGAGGTCGCGCAAAAGCTTTAACCCCTCTTTGGCAGATGTGGCCACGTTGACATTATGCCCGGCCGCGTACAAAACGGCCCCCAGCTTCTCACAAGCCTCTTTCTCATCTTCGATCAGAAGGATTTCAACGCTTTGCTGCATCATCCCCTCGCTTTTTATGCTTCCGCGGCTAAAAACCGCGGCTTGTGGTCTACAAATGAATTTGGCGGCTCAAGTATCCAGCAAAGGAACCCCTCCAAAGAAAGGCTCCATTCTTCATAAAGTCTTATTATATAATAAATTGTTCATAGTAGCCAGTCAACAATTTTCCCCCTATTTTTTGATAAAATATATCCAAATTCCCTTGACACAGGGCGCTTTCGTATGTAGAATTTTTCGCACCCTCGATCTGGGTGGTTCCGAAGCAAGAAACAGGATTTTCTTCCGTCCCCATCGTCTAGCCTGGTCTAGGACACGAGCTTTTCAAGCTTGCGACACCGGTTCAAATCCGGTTGGGGACGCTTTTTTTGAGGTTCTCGCGAGTTAAATATTTGATATCTTTACAAAAAATCAAATATTTAACTTCGAACCGTCAGGGCGAGAAGGCGTCAAGCAGACAAACATGGAATGCCTGCCGGCCAAGGCCTCTCCCATCTCACGGACGCCTTGTCACATGACGTCCGCCTTCTTTTCTTTAATCCTGCTCTTCTGGCCGCCTGCCTTCTGTTTTCTGGCTTCTGTCTATTTATGTTGCGCCTCAAAGATTTTTCTGATATTTTTATAGCATGAGCATGATTATCGGGGTGGGATTCAGCGAAAAAGAAGACCCTTTCCTGGCCGCCACAGAGGCCGCTAAAACAGCGCTTTATCAAATCCACCATCGCCCCATTGCGCTGGCCCTTCTTTTCTCCACCATTCACTTCGCCCATCAGCGGCTTCTCGACGGAATCCATTACGCCTTAGGCAACGTCAAACTCCTCGGATGTTCGGGATCGAGCGTCATCTGGCCCGAAACAATCAGCAAATACGGCGTCGGATTGATGCTCATCAGCATGGACCGCGTCACATTCGGCGAGGCCGCAGGGGAAAACATCAAAATCCGGGGGGCGCGTCAGGCAGGCGAAGACTTCGCGCGGCAGGCGTTAAAAAACCTCGGCACGCCCCAAAGAGACCTGGCGCTCATCTTCTGCGACGGGCTCGTTGAAAACGGCTCCGATCTCCTCAAGGGCATCAAGGACGCTCTGGGCTTGAGCTTCCCTATTTTCGGTGCCGCCGCGGCAGACAATTTCTGCTTTCACAAAACATACCAGTACTTCGAAAAAAGGATCCTCACCGACAGCATCGTAGGGCTTGTTTTCGCCGGGGAAAATATCTTCGGAATGGGATTGCGGCACGGCTGGAAGCCGCTGGGCCGACCCCATACCATCACCAGCGTCAAAGGCAATGTGATCAAAACGATCGAAGATAAACCCGCGGTCGCTATCTATGAAGAATACTTCGGAAAAAGCCGCCAGGAGATTGAAAAAACACTGATCGAAATGAGCATCTACTTCCCTTTAGGGCTTTACGTTCCCGGGGAATCCGAATATCTCCTGAGAAACGTCTTGAGGATCGACGAAGACGGCGGGCTCGTCTGCCAGGGCGACGCGGCCGCCGGAAGCGACGTGCGTCTTATGATGGGGACGAAAGAATGGGCCCTCAATGCCGCGACGCAGGCGGCTCAGGAAGCCAAAGACTCTCTGAAGGACCGGGAAATCAAAGGGGCCCTCGTCTTTGAATCCATCTCGCGCCATAAGCTCCTGGGACGGTTGACAGAAAAGGAGTTATCGCGTATAAAAAAGGTATTGGGCAATGTCCCGATCCTGGGGATCTGCAGTTACGGCGAACAGGCGCCCCTGAAATCCCTGGAACATTACGGCGAAACGTATTTCCACAACGAAACGCTGGCCATCCTGGCCATTGGAGAACCGCATGCCTCCGACAAGCACATTTAGCGCGCCGACAGGCCTGGAAGTCTTTATCAGTTATATCGGCATGGTCGGCATGGTCGCCGTAATCGTCCTGGTCATCATCCTTGTCTTCAAAATGGAGAGGATACGGGAACTGCAGGCCGAACGCAACAAACTCAAACGGGCCTTCGAAGAACTCGACGGACAGGCCAAGCTGATCGTCCAGACAGACGTCGAGCTCCACAAAACTCAGGAAGAGCTGGACAAAAAAATCTCCGGCCTCGTTACGCTCCAAAAACTCAGCCGCCTGATCTCCACCACGCTCGACGAAGAAGAAATCTTCAAAAAACTCGACGAAAAACACATCACTGAACTGGGATTTGACCGCGCCCTCGTCTTTTGCCACGATGAGGCGAAAAATTACCAATGCAAAGCTGCTGTCGGCTATTCCGGAGAGGAGGCTGAACGCATCATGAAACTCATGACCGGTATGCCGCTCCTCATGGATATCGTCATGAAACAACACAAGATCGTTTCCTCCATGGATATGGACCGTGCCGCCAAAGAAACGCCGCACCTGCTTTCGATGCTGGGCCTTTCTTCTTTCGTCTGTGCGCCCATGATGCAAAAGGAAGGCGCTATCGGCCTGCTCCTTTTGGGAAGCGAATCTCCTTATACGCGGATGACGGAAGGCGACAAAGATATCGTCTACATCCTGGCCACGCAGATCGGGCAAACCCTGGAAAATGCCAAGCTCTTCGAAGGAACCTGGCGCGCCCAGCAAGAACTGGAAAACAAAATCCAGATCAGGACAAGGGAATTGTCGGCGGCATTAGAAGAGATCAAGGTCATCAGTAAAAGAAAATCTGATTTCATCAATGCGGTCTCCCACGAACTGCGCACCCCCTTGACGTCCATCAAAGGCTACGCCTCGATCCTCGCCGCCGGCAAGCTGGGCGAACTGCCTCCCGCGGCCAAAGAAAGGGTCGAAAAGATCAATAAACACTCCGACAACCTCTCTGATCTCATCAACGGCCTCCTGGATATCTCACGCATCGAATCCGGCCGCGTGGAGATGAAGATGGAACCCCTGGATATCCTGGCCATGGCGCAGTCGCTCGCCGATATGCTGGCACCGCCCATGAAAGACAAGAATGTTGAATTTGTCATCAATATGCCCGAAGGCCTGCCGCAGGTCAAGGCCGACAAGGGACAGCTGGAGCGCGTCTTTATCAACCTCATCGGCAACGCCATTAAATTCACGCCTCCGGGAGGCCGGATCACGGTATCGGCCAGGCCGGCGGAAAACGCCATGGTCCAGGTCGGGGTCAGCGACACGGGTATCGGCATCAGCGAACACGACCTCAAAAAACTCGGCGAAGAATTTTTCCGTGTCGACAATGACGTCAACGCAAAAGTCAAAGGCACGGGTCTGGGGCTCTCCCTGGTCAAGCGCATCATTGAAGCCCACAAGGGGGTCTTCTCCATCTCAAGCCAGCTCAATCACGGCAGCACGTTCTCCTTTACGCTGCCGCAGAGTCAATAGAGGAGCACAACAGAAAGATGCCAAAGATGGAAAAATATGCTATGATTAATCATTATTCCCATCGCTATGCCGCATAAGGAAAAGCGGCCCTTTGAGGAGCATCCATGAATACAAAGAAAAAGATCCTTGTGATCGACGATGAGGCGGACATCAGAGAGATCGTCCGCATCTATCTTGAAGAGGAAGGCTGCGAAGTCCTCGAGGCTTCCAACGGCCAGGAAGGCATCCTCAAGGCCCAGAGCGAAAAACCGGACCTGATCGTGCTTGATATCATGCTTCCGGGAATCAACGGCTTCGAAGTCGCCAAACACCTCAAAGACGACCCCAATACCCAGGACATCCCTGTCATCATCCTGTCCGTTTTAGCCCAGGACTCCCAATACCGCCAGGGTATCCTGGATTATATTTCTAAACCATTTCGCCAGGAGGAGCTCGTGGCTACCGTCAGACGCATTTTTTCCAAAGTCAACGGCAAAGGCCAGAAAAAGACGATCCTTGTCGTCGATGATGATCCCGACATTGTCGATATTATCGCTATCTGCCTCAAAGACAACAACCTCAGCCCCGAAAAGGCCTATAACGGACAGGAGGCGCTTGAAAAAGTCAAAAGCGGCAATATCAACCTGATCCTCCTCGACATCAATATGCCGGGCATGAACGGTTTCGAAGTCATCAAGCACCTCAAGGGCGACCCGAAAACCTGCGACATTCCCGTGGTAGTCCTGACAGGCACCTACATCTCCGATGACGACAAACGGCACGGCCTGACCCTGGGCGTCGCAAAATACCTCACCAAACCCTTCTCTGCCGACGATCTCGTCAAGGAAATCAAGGGCTCGCTCCATGCCTAAAACGCGCATCATCATCATTGACGACGATCCCGACATCCGGGATGTCCTGAACCTGACGCTGACCGAAGAAGGCTACGAAGTCCTGGAGGCTGAAAACGGCCTGGAAGGCGTCGACCTCATCAAGAACAAAGCGCCCAATCTCGTTATCGTCGACTACAACATGCCGAAGATGACGGGGCCGGAGCTCTGCGCAATCATCAAAAAAGACATCCTCTTGAGCCACCTGCCCATCATCATGCTGACCGGCAAAAGCGACGTCTCCGACAAAGTCTCCGGCATCAACGCCGGCGCAGATGACTACCTCGTCAAACCGTTCGAACCGCGGGAACTCATGGCGCGCATCAAAATGATCCTCCGCCGCACCGAACGCGACCTCGACGCCAACCCTTTGACGCGCCTGCCCGGCAATGTTTCTATCTTGAACGAGCTCCAGGAACGCATTGATAAAAAAGGCTCCATCGCCGTCATTTATGCCGACCTTGACAAATTCAAGGTCTATAACGATAAGTACGGATTCAGCCACGGGGACGAGGTCATCCGGGAAACGGCCCGGCTCCTCATCCGCTCGACCCAATGCTGCGGTGATCCCGACGATTTCATCGGCCATATCGGCGGCGATGATTTTGTCGTCGTAACCGCACCCGACAAAGCCGACACGATCTGCGCCAAGATCATCGAAGAATTCGAAAAAATCGCTCCCTCCTTCTATACCGATGAAGACCGGCAAGCGGGTTATATCATGGGGAAAGACCGCAAGGGCGTCGAACAAAAATTCGGGCTCCTGTCCATTTCTATGGGGATCGTGACCAACGAAAACCGGCAGCTCACCCATGTCGCGCAAATTGCCGAGATAGGCGCCGAACTCAAAGAAGCGGCAAAACGCATTGAACGCTCCAGCTATGTCAAGGATCGCCGGACAGACAGCAGGGCGGAATAAACGCAGAAGTACCACCGTGTCGAAGAATCAGAGAGCCGACGCAAAGATCTTTTTTGAACCTTAAGAGAAACACCGCAAATAACAACCCCGCCTTTGCCGTAACAATCAGTTATCAATAGCCTTCCTTTTTCTCCTGGTGCCCCGACACTTTGAACCTCTGACCCCTCACATTCTTCTTCATTCCCGGCCGCCAGCCGGATGACTCTCAAGAAAAAAGGCCGCTCCCATTTTATGAAACAGCCCTTAGATATGGTGCCGGGAAAGGGGGTCCCCTCGACTTCGCTCGGGACTCCTTCGCTTTCGCTTGAGTCGCGAACCCTCACCTTGATGGCGTAAGGGTTCTTATCTCACAAATCAAAACGGCTCACCTCATCATGGCGGTGAGCCGTTAATGAAACTGGTGCCGGGAAAGGGGGTCGAACCCTTACGCCTTACGGCATACGCCCCTCAAACGTATGTGTCTGCCAATTCCACCATCCCGGCAAATCTCTTTACCCCGAACTCGCCCAAAAAGCAAGGCCGGCGAGCTGAAATTACGTATTCTCAAAAATCTTCTTATCGTGGATCCACGGCAGCGCCGATTCCTGGGTAACCTTGCCCGTGTCCACCAGACTCTTCAGGGATCTCTCCATCGACTGCATCCCGAACTGGATGCCTGTCTCGATCTCTGTTGCGATCAGGTGTGTCTTTTTGTTGCGGATCAACTGGCGGATCGCCGTCGTCATGACCATGACCTCGCAAGCCAGTTGGCGCCGGCCGCCTTCCATGGACGGTAGAAGAACCTGCGAGATGACCATCTCAAGGCTCTCGGCCAACTGGGTACGGATCTGTTCCTGCTGGTGCGGCGGAAAAATATCGATGACCCTGTCAATGGTCTGGGCCGCGCCGCGTGTATGGAGCGTCCCGAAGACCAGATGGCCCGTTTCCGCCGCCGTCATGGCCATAGAGATCGTATCAAGATCGCGCATCTCTCCGACGAGGATGACATCCGGGTCCTCGCGCAAGGCGCCTCTCAAGGCCTCTGAAAAAGAACGGGTGTGCATGCCGACTTCCCGCTGGTTGACAATGCATTTCTTGTGATGATGGACAAATTCGATAGGGTCTTCAATGGTAATGATATGGTCGCGTCTCTTGGCGTTGATCATGTCGATGATGGCCGCCAGCGTCGTAGACTTTCCGCTGCCCGTGACGCCCGTCACCAGGACCAGACCGCGTTTCATCTCGCTGACCTTGCCCACGATCTCGGGAACGCCCAACTCGCTCAAAGACCTGATGAGGGCGGGGATGAGACGGAAAGCCGCGCACAACCCGTTACGGTCATAATAAACGTTGACCCGGAAACGGGCCATGCCCCTGATCTCAATACCGAGATCGATCTCCTCTCCCGGTACAAGCCGTTTATTTTCAGGCAGGATCTTTTCGACCATTTCCTGGATCTGCGGGCTTTCAAGGATTTGATCTTCGAGCTTTTCTAAGACGCCGTTTAAGCGCATCATCGGCGGCAGACCCGGCGTCAAATGCAAGTCTGAGGCGCCCTTGGCCACGATATGCTTCAATAAATCTTTGATATCCATAAGAATCGCTTCAGTAGAACTCCCGATAGACAGTCTGAATGAATGATATTATAATGCTTTAAGAAGAGAAGACAAGAAAAAAATACCCCGACAAAGGAAAGGAAGCCATGAAAGGCAAGAAGTATATTGCGGCTTATATCTGTGCGGCGGCCCTGGCCTGGATCCTGGCTTCTTCGGCGTACGCCCAGGCACCCACCCTGCCCCTGAAGCGCTCCCTTGAGCTGGCAGAAGAAACCATTGCAAAGACATCCGTGGACCTGAAAAAATATTATCTTTTCAGCGTCACGCTCACTAATTCCTCCCACGGACAATTCTGGTATCTGACATACCGGGCGATCGTGCCATCGGAATACAACGAGCTATTCGCCAAGGTCTACATGGACGGTTCCGTGGACCTTTCCGGCGGGCCGTTCAGCTCAAATTCCGGGTACTAAGACCCGTCTCATCCCCGTTTTTGTGCACGCCCGGATTTTGCAGAACGAACGAGAAGGCGTGCCGCGCCGTAACCGGCGGCAAAAACAATGACGACGCCCAAGGCTCCAGCCAGGGCTGTCGCCATCTTCTCATTTTTAACGCCGGGAACAACGTAATCCGGCACAGGAGCGTCTACGGCCGGCTCCCCTTCTCCCCGCTCGATAAACCCATGATCTTCTGCGACGCGTTCCAAACCATCAGGATGTTCTGACGCAAAAGGACTCAAAAAAACAGCCAAAACCAAAGCGGCCAGAATGCCGAATATGATCTCTCTTGTCTTCATAAACCCCTCCGCTTTAAACCATAAACAAGATCCGGCCTGGCCTTGACGACAAATTCGACGACAAACACCGTGATCAACGCCTCTCCTATCCCGATCAGGGCATGGACCCCCGCCATGGCGGCAAAGACGGATGTCAGCGCGACAGTTCCTGATAAAGCCAGCTCAAAAGCGCAGGCGGTAGCGGCCAGGATGACCGAAAACCACGCCGCACAGGCCACGGCGATCAAAAATACTTTCGGCGTAGACTTCATTTTATAGATCAACCTGAAAATAAAATATCCCCCCATCGTTCCAACGATCGCCATATTGAAGATATTCGCACCGAGAGCCGTCAGTCCGCCATCCTGGAAAACAAGGCACTGGACAACAAGAACACTCGCCAACACAACAGCCGCCGGACAAGGTCCCAATAGAACAGCCGCCAGGACGCCGCCCAAGAGGTGCCCCGACGTACCGCCAAGGATAGGAAAATTCAGCATCTGCGCCGCAAAGATAAAGGCGCACATCACGCCCATCAACGGCACCATCTTTTCCTCAAGAAGTGCGTGCGTCTTCTTGACACACCACCCCAGGGCCGCCGTCATCACCGCCCACCCGGATGCCCAAACCGGAGGAGACAGGAAACCATCGGGAATATGCATAACACCTCCTTAACCCCGAAAAGCCTGCGCAGGTCAATTGAACGACTGCCCCTGGCGTTCAGGGGCTAAATTGACAAGCGTTTTGGCAAGGGGTCTTTCTTTAGCGTTAAACGATCATCAATATATTTTCTCTAGAAATCAATCTGGCTGCGTAAGCCCCAGACACATACGGGATCGGTATTCCCAACGACATCCTTACCGAAGGGATTCCAGATGTATTGAAAATCCGGACTGATCGACAAATAATCGTTCAAATGAACATTGTAATAAGCTTCCAAATGGCCTTCGGACTTGGCGGCCAAGGCGCTGTTGGACTTCTTGTAATCGCCGGAAGCGATGGCCTGCCCGACGGCAAAGCCCAGAACGTCCTTAGCTCGCCCCCAAAGCCCGCCTTCAACCTGAACGCCTGCGCTCCAGGACTGTTCCAAAGAAAAAACCCTGCCGCCCGTGGCGGTCAAGGATGGATTATACACGCGCGGATCCTGCCAGCCGTAACGGCAGAAAAGCATAACCTCTTCGGTCACCTTCTGGTCAAAACTCAAAGCAAAACCAAAAGCCGGTTCTTTATCGTTCGTCGATGTCAACCAGGAGGTATGCGGCAAATCGTTATACCAGCCCAGGATGCGGTAATTACCCGGATGACCAAAAAACTGATGTTTAAAAGTCGCCTGGCCGGCGCAGAAGGCGTTATCGCCAACCTTATTCCAGTCGGCGCCAGCGTCAAAAAAACCGACGTTGAATTCCACCCACTCCTCGGGCTCATAGGCGAAGCGGATGCCTAAGGTGTTATCAGGGAATTCAACCGTGGGGTTGTTACGAAATATCCTGCCCAAAAACTGGGTCGTTTCGTCATTGGCGGCTTCATTAGTATCAAAATAGACGGTCGGATCAAGCTTGCCGAATGTCAAAGCAAGGCGATCATTACAAGCGCCCTGCTCATACCAGACTTCAGTCAGATGGACGTCATTATTATTGTCGGCATCCCGATTAACATTAGAGTAAAGTGCCAGATTATCTTCCAATCCATCTCCGGTGCCTGCTTCCAGATGCACGAAGGCCCGCCCATTGATAGATTCAAAATCCTTGGCGAGCGTGATATCGGCCGAATACGAAGCATCAGCCCGATCTTCCCCTGTGCCGTCGGCATTGGCATTATTGGTACCCTGCACGATCACGGTCGCTCCGGCGCCGATCTCAAGGCCGCGACCAATGGAAATGGCGGAAGGCTCCTGGCGATGCAGTCTCTCATCGAGCGCCCGGACGCTGGCCTCATAATTCTTGATTTTCGTATCCTGTTCGGCGATAACCTTGCGCTGGTCATGGATGCATCTTTCGTGCTCCTGGATATACGCCTGCTGGTCCACGACTTTTTTTTCAAGAGCCTCAACCCTTGCAGTCAGGCCGGCAACGATGCCGCGCAACGATTCTTCTTCGGCGGCCGCCGGCGACGCGCCCATCGCGAAAACCCCCAACACCACCATGATGGCCGTACGCCTCACGATACACCCCCTATGAATATGTGCTACGATTTATATTTTCGTGTTACTATACCACACCCAAACCCCTTGTCAAGGGCTTTTGGGGACGAACCGGTGTTTACGGTTTGAGGCCGATCTTTGCGAAGATTTTCTCTGCGGGGCAGAAATCCGTGAATGCCGACTGGACGAGGTTGCAGCCGACGAAAACAGCCAAAAGCAACCACCAGGCATTGACACAAACAGCGAGGGCAACGGAAACAAGCACAAGGCCCCCGGCCAGAATGCGAACAGCTTTCTCAATGGTTAGAGGTTTCTTCATCCCGCCTCCTTCGCATGGTTATTAACGGTTGGATTCGGCGGCACGTCTGCCTGCCTGTCGAAAACGAGCGGGCAGACAGGCCGGCGGAGTTTTATTTTTTAAAAATAAAGAGAACGGCGACCACGATCAAAAGAAAACCGACCGCGTGGTTCCATCGTAAAGCCTCTTTAAGATAAAGAACGGAAAAGACGGAAAATACGACAAGGGTAATGACTTCCTGGATCGTCTTGAGCTGGGCGGCGGAAAACTCTCCGTGTCCGAAGCGGTTCGCAGGCACCTGAAAACAATACTCCACGAAAGCGATAAGCCAGCTGGCTAGAATCGCCAAAAATAAAGGCGTTTGTTTGTATTTAAGGTGGCCATACCAGGCGATGGTCATAAAAATATTCGACGCTAAAAGAAGAAGTATCGTCCTCATGAAAATTCCCCTTAGGCCCATAAAATGGGGTCCGCCCGGGCTAAAAGCCAGGGGTTCCTTTTGGGCGCAATCCCTCTAGCGGCCGCAACCCTTCGCATCCTGGCCCTCTCAAAAGGCCGCCTGGGCGCGGTTTAAAGGCCACGGGGTATAAAATTTGGCCTCTACGGAAGCCCTCCGTGGTGGATACGGCGTATCTTATTGCTGGGTTGTGGCCGAAAGGCTCACCACGACATTCCGGCCGTTATGATCGGTCTTATAGCTGACAGCGGCATCGTCACCGATCGAGACATCTGTCAGGCCCGCCGCCTTGCCGTCTTTCTCGATCGTGCTGGAACTATCCACGGCCACGACCGCCTCTTTCTCTCCTTCATCGTCGGCAGACACGATGATCAATTTTCCGCCCTGGGGATCTACGAAACTGACGGCGCCCGATATCTCGCGAACAGCCGCGTCGCCTTCTTCCTGCGCTGCAACAACGCAAGTCATACCGCAGATGCCGGCGGCAAAAGAAAAGACAACAAAAAGAAAAACTGCCTTTTTCATCATGGTTACATCCTTTTGTTTTGCGCAAAAAAGAAGCCTTGGGCCTTACAAAAAAAGAGAATGATCGCTCATTCTCTTGCCTGTGTTATTCTTCCGCCCCTCTCGGCCGAATCTCATCATACCTCAACGGGATTGTTTGTCAATCAATCCTTCGACACGGCAACCCTGTAGTTTCGGTCTGTATGGGATCGATACGGAGGGCCGTATATTTTTTTGCGCCCTAAAAAGCGGGGCGCGAACGCCGCCGAATGTATCAAAACCCTCAGGCGGGTCCGAAGCCGTTTTTGGCCATACGAAAGAACGCCTCCCATTCGGACCCGCAAAACACGTTCTGCGGTTCACCCGACCGAACGATCCGGCCGGCTTCCATCATAAAAATGCGGCCGGAAAGCTTCATCGCCTCAAAAGGATCGTGGCTCACCAGGATCGTCGTGATGCCGGTCTTCTCGTAAAGCCTTAAAACCTCATCCTGCAGACGCCACCTCGTCTGAACATCAAGGGCCGACAACGGCTCATCAAGCAAAAGGATTTTTGGATGACGCAGGAGCGCCCGGGCCAGCGCCACTCTCTGCTTTTGTCCGCCGGATAATTTCGACGGATAGCGCCGCTCCAGGCCTTTTAATCCTACAAGTCCAAGATACTCTCCGACTCGGGCGGTCTCTTCGCCGCGACGCAGGGCGAACATCAGGTTCTCCTCCACCGTCATATTGGGAAAAAGGCTGTATTCCTGAAAGACAAACCCTGCATGTCTCTTTTGCGGCGGCAGATCGATTCCGCGCGAACTGTCAAACCAAGCATCCCCTGCGACCTCGACGCGACCTTCTTGCGGCGACTGAAGCCCTGCGATCATCCTTAAGATCGAGGTCTTCCCGCAGCCGGAGCGGCCGAATAAAGAGACGCATTCTCCTTCCTTGATATCAAGGTCAACGTGCAGGTTAAAAGGGCCCTCCGGCGCCATCAATGTTTTTTTGAGGAAAATTTTCACACGACCTCCCCATGCCGGCGATACAAGGCATAGAACAATGCCAAGACGGCCATCGAAAAAACAACCAGGATCATCGAATAAAAATTAGCCGCACTGTAATTCATGGCTTCCACCTCATTGTAGATCGCGATGGATGCCACGCGTGTATGATGAGGGATACCCCCGCCGATCATAAGCACGACGCCGAATTCCCCCATCGTGTGCGCAAAACTCATCACGATCCCCGTCAATAAAGAAGACTTGGTATTGGGGATAATGACCGACACAAGCGTTTGACGACGGGATTTGCCCAGCGTATACGCCGCTTCAATGAGGGCGCAAGGAAAATTCTGGAAGCCTGCCTTAATGGGGTTGACCATGAAAGGAAGGCTGAAGATCACCGAACCGATCACGAGTCCTGTGAAGGAAAAAACGACCCGCACATCCAGGATACGCTCCAGGAATGCGCCAAGGGCGTGACCGGGACTCAAAAACACCAGGATATAAAATCCCAATACCGTCGGAGGCAAGACCAGGGGCATGCTGACAAGGGCTTCCAGGAACGGCCTGCCCCGTGTGCGGCTGAAAGCCAGCCAATAGGCCAACGGGATGCCGATCAGGATCAACACGATCGTTGTCACCGTCGCCAGCTTTAAAGAGAGTCCGAGCGGCGCAAGGTCGTAAGGCATGTTTTCCTGTCGTTCGATTTATGGAATGCGATACCCATACTTTTTGAATATCTCAGCCGCGCCTTCAGAGAAGAGGAACCGGTAGAACATTTCTGCAGCCTCCGGATTGTGTTTTTCGGCGTGCGCCAGAACAACGACTCCTTGCGCAATCGGCTCATACAAAGAAGCTTCCACTTCCACCCACCGGCCTTTATCTTTGACCGAATCGTCTATCACCGAAGACTTCGAGGTAAAACCTCCGTCTGCAGCCCCTGAGAGGATGAATTGGTTGACCTGAGAGATATTCTCGGCATAGACCAATTTGGGACGGGCACCAAGATACGCATGCAGCGTTTTCATCGCGTTGACAGCCTGCCGGCCGTAAGGCGCGGTCCTGGGATTAGCAAGCGCGATCTTCTTCAACGAAAAATCCCCCAGGACGTCTCCGAGAGAACGAGACAAATCAAGGGGTTTCGACGTCCAGAACACGAGAAGCCCGTATACATACACCTTCGGTTTCTCCAAAGCCAGACCTTTGTTAAAAAGAACCTCCGGATACGACATATCCGCCGACATAAAGACATCGTAGGGCGCCCCATTCTCGATCTGCGCCGTCAGGCTCCCGGAAGAGCCTATGACGACATCCGCGCCGGAACCGGATTCCTTTTCAAACGTCGTCACCAGCTCCTCCATCAACACCTGCAGATTCGCCGCAGCGGCAATTGTCAGATCTTTGGCAAACACCGTAACGGGAAAAATAAAAAACAAAAAAATTGCCGCCATCGGCTTCTTCATATCTCTCCTCTCTGGAAACTATATGTGCTTTTCCCCTTTGACGGCACCGGCCTCCCATTTGCCGACACCGGCCATGACATCTTTAAAACATAATTTGGCCAGTTCGTCAAAATGACTGCCGAATATCCTCTGCATGCGGCCCGGCTGCGCATAAAACTCCCTCATACCCCATGCGCCCAGCCGTCCCAGGTCTTCTATGGATAAATGTTCCGTCGGAATGGCCGGATGCAGAAAATCCCACCTGACAATATCGATCTTCCGAGGGTCGATCCAGCCGCGACGGACGGCGTCCTTCCAGATCGGCGATCCCGGCGGCGGCGTCAGATACCCCACCCACATCACATCCGGATCTACCTTTTCGGCGAAGGCGAAGCGTTCTTTGACGATCTTCTCGGTATCATAATCGAACCCGATCATGATGTCCCCGACGATAGCTATATCGTTCTTGCGCAAAATATCGATGGTCTTATAAATCTGGTCGACCGTGATGCCTTTGTCCAGCCTGCGCAGTTCATCGTCGTTGGCCACCTCGATGCCGAAAACCCCCATAAACATGCCGGCCTTCTTCATCAAAGGCACATCCTGCTCAAGCCTGACCCAATCGCTCGCGCAACCCAGGCTCACCCACTTCATACTGAGCCCTCTCTTGATCTTTTCCTCGCAGAATTCCCGCACGCGCCTGCCATTGATGTTAAAATTATCCTCCTGGATCACCATCACCTTCGTTCCGAACTTTTTTTCCAATAGCTCAATTTCATCAACCACGCGCTTAGCGGATTTAGCGCGCCAACGGTTAAAATTCTTGAGGGCGCGGGGGTCATGCTCGCTCCATTCATAACAGAATGCACACCCGTGCGTGCAACCGCGGGATGTCACGATCTCGACGAAGGGCCTCCAGTAGGTGTGGCCCACGTATTTATCCATCGGAAACAAATCGTAAGCGGGCAGCGGCAGGACGTCCAGATCTTCTATGAGCTCGCGCACCGGCCCCCAAACGACTTTTCCGCCTTTCCTTGAGGCCAATCCCGGGATATCCTCGAAATGAGCCCGGCCTTTCTTCAGGGCTTCCACCAGCTCGCAAAAAGTGACTTCTCCTTCACCCATGACCACGAAATCTATCGCCGGATTCTGTTCAAGCGTTTCCGTGCTTAAGGAAGAATACCAGAGCCCGCCGACAACGATCCTGGCCGATGGAAGCTTCTCTTTGATCCCCGCCGCCGCTTCATTGAAATATTTCTGGACGGCAAACCCGCCGTAAGAATGCAGGATATCGCCCAAAACGACGACGTCCGGATTTTTGTCTTTGACGATCTCAAGCATCTGTTCAAGCCCGATGCCTGTAACCTTGCAATCCAGGACTTCCACATCCGCAGCCACGCGCTCGCGCACATAGGCCGCCCACTGGGCGTGCATCTGATTAGGGGCCACATGGTGTCCATGTGTCGCCCACGAACCCAACTGCGGCGTCACGAACAAAATCTTCACGACCAACCTCGCTTATCTCATTCTTGTTTTTCTTATATTTTCAGCGTTATCTGCGAATATACCCAATCGACATCGTCGTGCGCGCCGGTAGCCTTGACATAACCGCCGCAGAAAAAGTGGGCGTAACCGCACTCCGCTTTCACATGCTTGCCGAAATCGTAAAACACGCGCAACGAGGCTTCCGTACCCACGTAGGAACTGCGGTCGCCGCTCGTCTTGGTCCGCACAACCGCACCGCTCGAGTTATACCAGGCGTCGTTGGTGTTTTGAAGCCAGAAAACATCGACCTGCGGCCTAACTTTTAATTTTTCCGTCGGAGCAAGCGTCAGGCTGATCTCGGGATTGCGCATGTTTTGCCACCGGAAGAAATCGAGCAAGCCATAGGGGTCATGCGTCGACTGATAGAGGGGATTGAAAGTGTTCGTCGTGCCGTCGCCGGCCTTTTTGTCGCCCGACGCCTCGTCATAGCTTATGGCGAGCTGCGGCTTCCAGGCGATCTCTCCGAAAGTCCTGGAGACATCCAGATGGAATGCATAAGCGCTGATATCCCGATTTTGCGTCCTGCCGAACTGGTACGGCGCTTCCATATCGTAATCCAAGCCGAGGGCACGGCCATAAAGGCGAAGACCCAGCGTATAGCGCCTGGTCCTCGGCGAAGTGGACGTGACGTCCTGCGATAAAAAGTATCCCTCTGTCGTCAATGCTGTCTTTTGCGCCTTATATCCCGCATAGACGCCGGTCAGGGATTCGACATGGCTTGAGACGTTGAGGTTATTATCATTGTATTTGACATCCTGTCCGTAAAGGATATCGGCATAGAATGCTTCACGGCGATAGCGGATAACACCGCCGTCAAAAGACCTGATGCGGTTGGCCCATGTGGGTGCTGCGACCAGGCGGCCCTTGCCGTATTTAAACTCCTGGCGGCCGGCCTTAAAATCAAAACCTGAACCCCATATATTCATAAAATTCACAAACGCCTGATGCAGATCGAAATCATCCGTCTGGCCTGAATTGGCGTTAATCCGGTAACCGCCCGTCTGGGCATCCAAACCTTCAATAAAAATATCCAGCTTCGGATCCAGATACTCATCGGTCAGGCACGCGTCGAACCCGAAACGCAAACGCTGATAAAACTGGCTGCCGGCATCCTTGATGTCTTTGTTGAAATCGAAGTCGTGCCTGTATTCATAGCGGAACCTCTCTTCAGCGCTCAGGGCCGTCCGCCACTGCAGGAATCGCCCGCCGGAAGCCTCCTGGGCGAAGGAAGGAGCGGCGGCGGCGGTCAAACCACACAAAATAATCCATAAAACAATGCCGTTTCTCATCTTCTATCTCTCTTTCCTTAATATCCCGTGCGCCCATATGTCTAAGACCGCCTGGAGGGCCTCGTCAAAGCTTAAGTGTTCCTGTTCTAAAAACCTCGGGGCTATAATGGCCTTGACGGATCCAAGATAAGCCTGGACGGCGACCGAAGCGGAAATCTTGCGCAACGTCCCCTTCCTGATCCCCTTTTCCACCAAAGACCGGATCTCCAGGATCTTTTCGTTCCTGTAACGAAGGAACTCTTTCCAGAGATCCGGAAGCTCAACGGCGATCTCTTTAAAAAAATGTTCGAACCAGGGTCCCAGCGTTTTTCGCAAAAGAAGGATACTGTCGGAAAATACCTTCAGGGGATCCTTGTTGCGCCTTTCCAGATCGTTCAGACCCCGGTTGATATCTTCCTGCAGCCGCTTGACCAGCCCTTTGGCGATCTCTTCCTTGCCGACAAATACCTTATAGATCGTGTTCTTGCTCACCCGCAAATCCCGGGCGATCTCATCCATCGTCACCTTGCGGTAACCGAACCGGATCATGCGCGCCTGCGCGGCGTCTAAAATTTTTCCCCGTAACAAAGACACATGGGTCATGAAAACCTCCCGGGATGAACCCCGTCAGAGAACGACATTCTCTAACGGGTTGAACCTAAAATACTAATTCGGTATTTTTAGTATTTTACGGGCATAAAGGGATCCTGTCAATAAAAACTTTCCATCAGGAAGTTACCTCTCTTGAGGGGGGAGTTCTTTCAAAAAACCCAGCAGGGCTGAAAGGATTTGTGCCGGGGACGGCGGGCAGCCCGGAACATGAAGGACAACGCTGCCGACGACATCCCGGATACCCTGGGCCCTGTAATAGGAGGCGCCGAACCCCCCGCCGCCCAAGGCGCAGTCTCCGACGGTAATCACAAATTTAGGACCCGGCATCGCATCGTAGGTTTTTTTAAGGGCGAGGGCCATGTTGCGCGAGAGGGCGCCGGTCACCATAAGGGCGTCGGCGTGACGGGGAGAAGCAACGAAATCGACCCCGAAACGCTGCAGGTCATAGATGGGATTATTCAACGCCGCGATCTCCGATTCGCAGGCCCCGCAGGAACCCGTGTCCACCTCGCGCAGATGCAGAGAGCGGCCATAGAGAGATTGAATGGTCTTTTTAAGCTCCAAACCGATCTTTTCGACCTCGGGATCGGCAACAAACCGCGGCCGGCCTTCCTTTTCGGTCAGCAAGCCCTTTAAAAAACTGTTTTTGAATATGGTCCACACTTCTCATTTACCTCATTGTCTGCCGGTGAGACAGCGCATGCCTAGCAATGTCTTAATGACGAATTCCTAAATCCAAATGTCTGATAAATGCCGAATTCTCAAAACCGAAATCTTTTCGTATTTTTGTCCTTAGGAATTAGGATTTTATTTGTCATTGGAACTTGGGAATTCGAAATTGTCTTGGGGCGTCGCGTCAACCTCTTGCCCGTAGGTCATCACTGTAGCCGTTACCAAATCAAAAAACGATACGGCCGACAAAAGAATCTTATTGAATCAAAATGCTCATTGTTGATGAAAGACATCCCGTTAAAGGTCATTGCCTGCGTAAGACAAATCGAAACTTTTGTTGCAGACGGGAAAATCAGGCACAATCTCCCCCAGGACAGCAAAAGAAAGACCGGCCCAATTATGGAATGACGGATCGACGATCTTGCAGCGGTCGACCAAGCCTTCTTTCATATCAACCCAATAAAAAACAGGCCCCCTCCACCCTTCGACACTGCCGATCGCGCGGCCCGAAGCGGCACGAGAAAAATCTGCGGCCAGGGTCCCGCTTTGTTCTTCAAGCCTGTCGACAAAATAAATGATCAGGCGGACCGACTCATCGACTTCATCCATTCTCGCGCGCAGACGCGAAAGGACATCGCCCTTCTCCTGTTTGATCAGCCGAAAATCAGATCTCTCATAGATACCCGGGAAAACCTTGCGCAGATCCAGGTCCGCTCCTGAAGCGCGCGCCGCCAAACCCACCACACCCAGGTCGCGTGCCGTTTTCTGCCGCAAGATGCCGGTGTCGTCAACGCGATCCATAAAAGAAACACTGCCATAAAGCATTTTTTTCAGTTCTTGATGGTCCGCAGAAACAGATAGAATTTCACTCAATAAGGCACGAGTATCCTGCCGCGAGAACCCGCGGCTCACCCCGCCGATACAAACGACCCCCTTGAGATAACGGCTCCCGGTCAGATACTGGTTAAGCCGCAAAACCTTTTCTTTAAGGACGGCAGCGAATTGCGCAGGAAAACTAAACCCCACATCCAGAGCGATGCCGCCGATGCCGGCGAAGTGATTATATATCCTCTCGAGTTCCAGGAAGATCGCCCGCTCATACAAAGCCCGGGGAGAAACCTTCAGGCCTGCCAATGTTTCAACGGCCCTGCAAAATGCCCAACCGTGGCCAAAGGCGGTATCTCCCGCCACGCGTTCAGCCAGCGTCAGGCCTTCCTGCGGCGGCTTATTTTCAAAAAGCTTTTCTACACCCCGATGCGTGAATCCCAGCCGGATCTCCAGATTAACGATCGGCTCACCGGCGGCGCTGAAGCGAAAATGGCCCGGCCCGATAATACCGGCGTGGACCGGCCCTACGGGTACCTCAAAGATCCCCTCGCCGTGAACGCGGTTGAAACAATAGGTGATACCGTCTGACGCAACGGGCCCGGAAAGAACAAAATCTTTTCTCAAAGGGAATAGTCCTGCCGGCCAAACCTCATCGTGCAGATGCAGACGCCTCAGGTCAGGATGGCCCTGGGGCTCCAAACCGAACATCTCCCGGATCTCGCGTTCAAAGAGACTGGCCGAATGAATATCGCGCGCCAGAGACGGAAATGCCGGCCTATCCTGAGGAATATCTGCGGTAAGGGTGCACCACTTCCGGTGTTCCCTGCTCAAAAAAACGCAGAAGATCTCAAAAGAACTTTTTACAATTCTTTTGTCGGCGGCGAACATAGCCATAACCGCCGAAGAAAGCCTCTTGTGCATAAAGAGACAGGCGCGGTGAAAATCCTCGAGATTGAGGCGGATAACGGCTTCTTCCGGATTCGGCTCGAAAACCTCAAGGATCCCGGCACCTTGCGCCTCCAATTCAGCGACCACGCCGGAAAATATCTTCATATCCCCACCCCCGTGATCGTGCGGGACGCGGCCTCAAGCAAAGCGCGCAACGGCGTCGGCATCACGACGCCCAGGAAAACCAGAAAAAGGGCCAAGACTACAAAAACCAGTTTCATGCTGAAGGCCTCCCCGCCCGACACGACCCCTTTCGGTTTTTTCCCGAAGATCGACGGGCCTAAATGGAACATCAGCCCTCCGAAAACGACCGCCAGAAAAAACAAAAGCAGGGCAGCCGGCCCATACAGGCCTTTCTGAAAACAAGCCGTCAGGATCAAGAGCTTGCTCATAAAGATCCCGAACGGCGGCATCCCGACCAGGCTCAAGAGCCCGACAAGGGCCGCCCCTGCCGTAAACGGCATCGCCCGGACAAGACCATGAATCATATGCAGATGGTGCGTCTTATATCTTTTGACCGCGTTGCCCGCTGCGAAAAAGATAAGGGATTTGGACATCGCGTGGTTCAAGGCATGGAACAGGGCGCCGAAGACCGCCAGGGGCGTCCCCACGCCCAAGGCGAAAACGATAATACCGACGTGCTCGATGCTGCTGTACGCCAAAAGGCGTTTAAAATCCTTCTGGGCCAAAAGAAAGATCCCGGCGACGGCAACGGAAAATAACCCGAAGAAAATGAAAAGACGCGACGTAAAATCTGCGCCCATGGCCTTCTGGGTGATCATGGCAAACCGGATAATCGCATAGAGAGAAGTTTTTAAGAGCACGCCGGAAAGAAGCGCGCTGACAGGGGTCAAGGCCTGGCTATGGGCATCCGGCAACCAGGTATGCATCGGCGCCAACCCGGCCTTCGTGCCATAGCCGACCAGAATGAATAAAAAGGCCGCGCCGATAACCCGGGGGTCGAGGCCCGGCGCCTGAACGATAATGACGGACCAGTCAAGGGTCTTGAGCCCCGTCTGGGCGGCCACGGCGTGATAAACCAGGACCGTTCCCAAAAGGGCCAGCGTAATACCGACGGAACAAATGATCACGTATTTCCAGGCCGCTTCCACGGAGGATTTTGAATTGTAAAAACCAACGAGGAAGGCCGACGCCAGCGTCGTCAATTCCACAGCCACCCACATATGCCCCAGGCTGTCCAACAAAGGGACGACCAGCATGGTCGCGGCAAAAACGTTAAAAAGAATATCGTAACCGCGGACCTGTTTCTCCGAAAGGACGCCCGCGAAAACATCCTCCCGTAAATAAGGCCTGGAGTAAACCAGGGCCGCCAGGTTTACCAGACTGATCAAGAAAACAAAAAAAGCGCTCAGGGCATCGGCCCGCAAGACGCCGCCGAAGACAAGGACGCCATTTCCGACGGAAAAATGATATGCCAACACGGCAGCCAGCACAAAGACACCGCCGTGCGCCGCAAGGTTAGCGATACCCCGGACACGGACAGGCAAAAGGACCGAAAGAACGGCGCCGAGCACCGGAATGATGACGATTAGAAACAGCAACATGAACTTCTACCCCTTTAAATCCGTCAAACGGTGGACCTCAATATGCGTAAAGACCTTGTTGATGCGGTACATAAAAATCCCCGTGATGATCGCGCAGACAAAAACGTCGAAGGCGATGGCGATCTCGACAAAAAACGGCATCCCTCCCGCCATCACGCTCGCCAGAAGAAATATCCCGTTCTCCATCACCAAAAGGCCGACGATCTGAGACAAGGCTTTCATCCGGAAGACCATGATAAAAAATCCGACCAGGACCACCGTGATGGAAACAACGAAGGCCGCAAAGACGGCCGTCTGGCGCGTGTAAAGGAACCAGGAACAGAAGACGGAAGCTCCCCATGTCAAAAACAAAGCAGAGATCAGGGATAGCAGGGGATTTAAAAACAACCCCAGCCGCTCATCCACCTTGATCTTTTTGACAAGACGGCTTAAAAAAGACGGGATCAGGATCACCTTCACCAGCAGCAAGAGGCCGGCGACGACAAAAACCTTCGCTTCCCTGTGACGCACGGCAAAATCAAGCGTTACCAAAAACAGGAACAGAGACTGCAGGCGGAAATTCTGGATAAGAGCCGGGATCCTATGGCAAACAAGCATGGCATACGTCAAGACCAATATCCCCGTTAAAAAGAAAAGTGTCATCATTTAATACCCCAGGCTTAAGATCACGAGGGCCAGGACAGAAAACAGAAAAGCGAGCCCGAGAAAATCCACGACCCTGAACAACCGCATTTTTGCCAGGCCGATCTCCGTCAACCCAACGACAAGAGCGCCGACGATCATCTTTAAGCCAAAAAGGGCCATCGCGGCGATTCCGTCCGTTAACGTCATGGCCCCGCCGAACGGCCAAGGCCAGAGGACGCCGCCCAAAAGCGAAAACCAGATCAGCTGCTTGGTGGAAGCGGCAGCCTCCAGCATAGCCAGCGAACGACCCGAATATTCCAGGAGCATCGCTTCATGGATCATGGTCAATTCCAGGTGCGTCTCCTGATTGTCCACGGGGATCCGCGACGTCTCCGCCAAGACCACCATGAAAAGCGCGGCGGCCGCAACCATACGGGAAAAGGACGTGCCGATATGGCGGGACATCTCCCCTGATTCCGCAGACCAGCCGTGCGCGGCGACAACGGCGACGGTCACGATCGCTACGGGTTCCACGAAACTGGAAATGAACATTTCGCGCGAAGAGCCCATCCCCCCAAAGGCGCTGCCCGCGTCGAGGCCCGCCAGGGCCAGGAAAAACCGCCCAAGGGCAAAAAGGAAAAAAACCGTCAGGACGTCTCCCATTCCCGCCGCCGAGAAAGAAAAGGAAAAAACCGGAACAAACATAAGCGCCGCGATCGTCGAACCCAAAACAACAAAGGGCGCTGCGCGAAAGATCCAGGACGTCGTTTCGGAAACAATCTCCTCTTTGGCCAGATATTTTACGATGTTGCGATACGGCTGTCCCAGCGGCGCCCCCCGGCGCATCCGAAGCGCGTTCTTCACCTTGCGGATGAAACCGCTCAAGAGGGGCGCGCAAAAAACGGCGACCAATGCCTGAAATAAAAGCCAGGAATATTGCATATCAAGGTCTCCCGAAAACGACGATCAAGGTCAATATCGTCACGAAAATATAGGCCAGATACCAATGGATGCTTCCCATCTGGAACCCCTTGGCGTGGTGCGCGAGCTTCAGGAGGCCGGCGACCAGGGGATCATACAAATATCTCTTGAAGACCGGCGTCGTGGCGGTCTCATAGATGAATTCTTTGACGTGATAAAAAGAATCCCGGATCTTCTCTGTCTTGCGATAAGGCATGAGAAAAAAACTAAAAGCGATCCGGAAAGGCTTTGAAAACGCCGTGGCCGTATATTCTGTGCGGTGATCCAGTTGATAATAACCGCAATCCCATGTCTTGCCTTTCACGACAACGGGCCGGCGCGGCCGGAGGCGGACCACCAGAGCAATCGCCGCCGCCCCTCCGCAAAGGGCCAATAAGATCATCGGTGTGCTCAGGGAAGCACCGGTGCCGGGAAACCGGATCAAGGCCCACGATCCGCCCAAGAGGTCGTTGGGGACGGGCGCCGGCTGGTCCAAGAAACTCGCCGCGATAACGCACAACATTTTCCAGATGAGGCCGGCGCCAAGGCCCAAGGCAATGGTCAACGCCGCCAAAAAGGCCATCGCGCTTCTCATGCTCAAAGTGACTTCCCGGGCCTCCCCGGCTGCCTGACTTCTGGGCATGGCCAGAAAAGCCACGCCGAATGCCTTGACAAAGCAAGCAGCCGCCAGTCCGCTTGTCAGCGCCAGGCACGCCATCATGCCGGCAAAAAACAATTTTCCTCCCGAAGTTGCATCGCGAAGCGCGGCAAAAAATACCTGAAAGATCAGCCATTCGCTGACAAAACCGCTCAAAGGAGGAAGCGCAGAAATAGCCATCGCCCCCACAAGAAAAGCGGCAGCTGTCTGCGGCATACGCTTGATCAACCCCCCCAGCTTCTCAATATCCTTTATCCCCGTCGCGGCGTGGATGCTTCCGGAACACAAAAAAAGAAGCCCTTTGAAAACCGCGTGGTTGACCGTATGATAGAGCCCCGCAGCAAAAGCCGCACAGGCTAAAACCCGCCAGCCCCAATGCCAGAAGACCATCCCGGCGCCGACACCTAAAAGAATAATGCCGATGTTCTCGACACTATGATAAGCCAGGAGCTTTTTTATATCGTGCTCCATCAGCGCATAGATGACGCCGACGAGACACGAGATGCCTGCCAGGACCAGGATCGCGTTCCCCCACCACGCCGGCGGCAAACCCAGCATCCCGACGATAAAACGAAGAATGCCGTAAATCGCGATCTTGATCATAGCCCCGGACATGATGCTTGAGACCGAGGCAGGGGCCTGGGGGTGCGCGTACGGCAGCCAGATATGCAAAGGGACGATGCCGGCCTTCATGCCGAAGCCGGCAAAGAAGAGAATGAAGAGCACGTTCTTGAGAGTAGGCGAGAAAGCGGGGACGGCGATGCGGATCCCTTCAAAATCCCAGGTACCGGCGCGGGCATACATCAAAAGGAAAGCGGCCAGTAAAAACGCGGTGCCGATATGCGTCATAACCAGGTAGATCATGCCCGCCTTGACAGAAGCTTCATGCTCGTGTTCAAAGACAACGAGAAAATAGGATATAAGGGACATGAATTCCCAGGCGAACAGGAAAAAGATGAGATTGGCGCTGACCACGACCGCCGCCATGGAAAGAACAAAAAAAACGGTCAGCCCGGCGGCCAAAAGCGACCGCCGCCTGGAAAAATGTACCCGCAAGTATCCTGCCGAAAAAAGAAAAGACGGAAAGCTGACAAGGGCGATGACACCCAAAAAAAACAGGGCCAGGGGATCAAAACAAAATTGAAGATTCTGGTTTAAAAAAAACATATTACGGCCGCACCCGAAGCAGACAACCTGCTTCTTTTTGGTTTTGGCCGCCTTTCTTGCAGAATTTTAACTAAAACAGACAGAAGGGGTTAGAGCAAAAACGCGAAGGAATAATGCGGAAACATAAGGCCGGTGAACATCCCATACGAAAAACAACAGCGGTATTGAAAAAACCGCCCGGTCATCGCGTTTCGTTAAACTGCCTGGCTATCGTCCAGGAGCCGCTCCGTCCCGCAGGCAATTTTCTTACGGGCTTTCCTGCGGCCTCTTCTTAAAACCCCATAAGACGAAAAAAAATACTGCTGCCTCACAAAATAAATACGAGTATTTTAGTCTCTTTGGACTTTTTGTCAACAGAATTATAGGAAGGCCCTACGAAGACAGCTTTTTGCGGCAAGAAACGCAAAGCCTGGACCCTTTGCGGTCCGTATCTTCCAGGAATTCCGAAAAATACATGACACACTGAGGCCTGGAGCAATGAGAGAGCCCGAATGTGTGGCCGATCTCGTGGACAGCCTCTTTAACGACCCGGCGGCAGAACAAGGTGTTATCAGCAGGCTGACCGTAAAATTCAGGCCGCAAGCGGACCACGGAAACCAGGCCATAACCGGTCTTTCTGTCGGCTAAACCAAAAAGAAAATCAAAGCCTTCGACATAGATGTCCTGGTCGATGATCCCCAGGGCCCTCTGGTCCGGCGCGAAAAGAGGCGTGCAGGCAACAAGATCTTTTAAGACCGTTTTTGCGTAAACCTGCCCTCTCTGGCTGTTCAGGGCGCCCGCAGGAACAGGACATCCGGGCATCACTACCACATCCGCCGGGAAAACCGCGGAGAGCTCCTCTTTGACGGACGTCTCGCAAATATCCCTGATCGGACCTATCGGCGCAAGAAATATCTGCATCTCTTTCCTCCGAGTTTGCCCCGCCCCTGAACACAGGGCCTGCCTTCTCTCCTATTATTCCTGCCGTTCCCCGGATATCTTATACCTGAAAACCTAAAAAGTCACGTAGGGTTCGGCTTTGGCGAGCACCTTGGTCCGCCGGCCGACGTCGGCCAGGGAACGGACCCTTATTCCCGCCGTTCGCGATGCCAGGATGCGTTCCACCATTATCTGCCCCAGTCCGGGGACGCGCAACAACCGGCCAGGACCGTCGCGGTTGACATTAACGGGAAAAAATTCGGGATGCTGCCGGGCCCACATCTCTTTGGGGTCGACGCTCAACGAAAGGTTCCCTCCGGGTTCCAGAGGGATCTCCTCCGCCGAAAAACCGTATTTACGCATCAGCCAATCCGCTTGATAAAGGCGGTGCTCGCGCGCCAAAAGATCGTGAGGCGATGCCGCAGAGCGTTCGCCGGGGAGCTCCGGGGCCCCCGCGCCTCGCTGGTAAGCGCTGAAATAAACACGGGCGAGGCCAACATCCCGGTAGAGCTTCCAGGAACATCGAATGATCTCCCTGTCTGTCTCGTGCGAGGCGCCGACGACAAATTGGGTGGTCTGCTTGACTCCCGCATAGGGAGAGCCCTTGGCAGTCAACTTGCCGATCAACTGAATGGGACGCAGGACATCGCGCCAGTAATCTTTCGTCGTGCTCAGGCTTTTAAAATGGCCCCCGCCGGGCGCCTCGATATTAAGAGACACGGCGCTCGCCAGGGCGAGACTCTGGCGAATGGCACCGTCGGATGCGCCGGGAATGATCTT
>JAQUOM010000003.1 GCA_028717105.1 Candidatus Omnitrophota bacterium | reverse complement strand
CCGGGGTTTTGAGCGCAATGACAGGATGGGGCATGGGGTTCTTCGGTCTCCTTTGCGGGTTCTATCTTGGTTATAGTCAGACGATCCTGGGGAGCGCGATCGGGGCCGTATGGGCGTTTGTCGACGGCTTGGCCGGCGGCTTGCTCTTCGCCTGGCTCTATAATAAACTTGTAAAGTGAAGCCTCTTTTCATGGCTGATGGCCAAGGGTTCTTTTTGGCCGCGGGATATCAAGCAACAGGAAGGCCGCTCTTTAAACAAGGGCGGTTTTTTCTTATAAGGGCTATGCCGGGAAAAAATATCAGTCGATCCGGAGATAGGGACGCCGTATCGCCGAAGATTCTCGAAGGGCTGCCGCCGGCGCGGCCTTGCCGCAAGGTTACAAGCTTGTATCTTCAAGGAGGGTTTTTCCTTAAAGGCCGTTTTGCCTTTTGAGCTTCAGGGGGCCTGCCAGGCCGGCTAATCCGGGGTGAAAATCTTTGGGGAACGCGGCTGTTTTTGTAAAAAAACAGGCCTTTTTGCGAGGAGGAAAACGATAGCGCCATCCGGGAGGGTTGTGTCGTTTGAGAGGGGGATGCCGGCCTTTGTAACTTTCCTTGTATCAACAAGATACCTTCACGGCGCGGAAGGATGAAAGACGAAATAAAAGCTTTCTTTCTTCAGGAGGATTAACATTGTAAGTGGTCTTAAAAAATTATATAATTTATATATGGATAGGCGCGAGTTTTTTTTCCGCAGAAGGGCCGGGGGCGTCAAAAAAAGGGCGAAGGGGTTTACCCTGGTTGAAGTGGTGTTTGCGTTGGCGATCCTTGCTGTGACGCTGTCAGGCCTGCTATTGACATATATCAGCATGTTTGTCCTGACGGATATGCAACGGGACCATGCCTTGGCAAGCAACAGCCTTTTGGCCAAGCTTGAAGAGATCAGGGCCATGGATTTTGACAATATTCCTGCGGCGGCCGGTCCTTTCAACCTGACCGATTACGGGTTTACGGATGGCCAGCTTTCCCGGGGGCGCGTGGATGTCGTAACAAGTTTCTCCGGGTATCCGGCAACGCTGACAAGGGTCCGTCTCGTCGCGTCTTATGCCACGCGTTTGAACAGGACGGTAGGAGAGGACAGGAATTTTAACGGTATTTTGGATTCCGGCGAAGACGTTAATAATAACAGCCGTCTGGATTCGTCGGCAGAGGTGGTGACTCTCATTGCGAGATAAGACATCATATTTTTCGAGGACCCGAAGCGGCCACACCTTGATCGAGTTGGTGATGGTGCTGTGTATTTTTTTGATCCTGTTTTCCATGTTTGCCCTGATTTTAAGGAATGCCGATCGGGGTTGGGAGATCGGCAGGGGCAAGATCGTCGAAGCCCAGGAAGCCCGCCGCGCCGCAGACAAACTGGCGGGGCTGGTCAGGGAAGCGAACCCCGATTGGGTGATCAATGCGACGCACTACCCCGTGACGATCTCCAGCAACAATACCCGCATCGACTTTTACCGGCCGGTCTTTAATGCCTCCGGCATTGTGACGTCCTTGCAGAAGGTCACTTTCAAACTTGACCCTGCCGATGAGACGCGTCTCTTGATGAAAGAAGGGACGGCGGCGGAGACCGTGGCGGCGTCATCCGTCGAGGATTTTTTTATTGGTTGCGGCTGCTCGGGGTGCACGGCCGTGGACCAGGCCTGCCCGCGGGTCCGGATGGAGATCGAGACTTTTAAGGAAGTCGGTTTTAACTGGGAGACGCATGTGACATTGCGCAACCTGAACATGACGGTTTCCGCCGAGACGGCGGTGGAAGAACCGGATGAGGGCGAGTTTTAGAGACAACATTAAGGAATAAGCGTTACTCTTTGCTTAACCGCTTGTAAATTTTTGCCATGGTCTGACGGCAAAAATTTACGGCGCAAGCTGCGGAGTTAATTTTGTAGAGAAGAGAAACCCCTGTAGAGGCAAAATTAAGGAGAATGTCATGTCAAACAAGAGCGAAAAAGGGGTTGCGCTGGCCGCCGTTTTGATGGGCGTAGCGGTCCTTCTGGTCCTGGCGAGCATATTTTTTTCAAGCCTGCTTTCCCAGAAGACATCCGTGGATTTTCAGAAATACGCGATGCAGTCTTTGGCATTGGCCGAGGCCGGGGCGTCGCAGGGGCGGGCAGAGCTTAAGAAGCGTGTCCGCGTGGATATCAAGGGCAGGATCGAGGACCCCGCCGAACATTGGACATCCGCGACCTTTTCGGCGTATATCGCAGGGAATAATTCTTTGGGATTTTTGCATGATTTCGGCTATGCGGCGGGCCAGCCGCAATTCACCGTATCCGGAGGGAATGCGACGCTGACGTTGAACGCTCCCGACCTCAATACGGCCATCAGCGGTAATTATACGGCAACGCTCCTTGTTCAGCCCAACGGCGCGCCGACCAGTCCGTCGGCAGATGTCTATGTATTTCCTTATCAATACAGCGTGACGTCCCAGGGTTCTGTCACGGCGACGAACCCGTCTGTCAAAGAGAATGTCCGGTTGTGGCAGGGAGAATTCGCCATCACGATCCTGCGCGCCAACTTTGCGAAATTCGCGTTGTTTACCAGCCATCACACGACACCTTCCGGGACGACCGTCTGGTTTACGGAGAATACCAATTTTTCGGGCCCTGTTTCCACCAACGGCCGTTTCAGTTTTGCCAACAATCCTTCGGGGCACTTCACGGATGCGGTGACCCAGCATGAAACAAAAGCCAGGTTTTATAACGAGGGTTCGTCTATTTTGATGGATGCGGACGCCAACGGCACGACCGATGTGCCGATTTTCGATGTAGGGTATGAGCGCGGCTATAGCCTGATCAATCTTCCTTCGTCTGTAACGCAGAACGACCTGAAGACCCAGGCCCTGGGGACCATGGCCAATCCGGGCAGCGACGGGATCTATGTCCCCAACAGCAGCGGCGCGGTCACGGGAGGGATCCTGATCAAAGGGGATGCGAGCGTGACCATGAGCGTTAACGCCAGCAACAATGCCGTCTATGCCATTACACAAGGGTCGACGACGAAGAATATCACGGTGGACAGGGCCAATAGTCAGACCACCGTGGAAACCGTCAGCGGCAGCACGGTGACGTATACCGGGGTGCCGGATGGCGTCAACGACGAAGGTATTTTGATCTATTCTTTGGACGATATCACGTCTTTCTCCGGCACGGTCCAGAAAAATTCTTCCGTAACGGTGTCGGCGGAACGCGACATCGTTATTTCCAACAATGTCCGTTATGAAACGTATACGGCCAGCCCTTTAAGCGGGACAGACCCGGCTACGGGCCTGGCGGCCGACAACATGCTGGGCCTCATTGCCTGGGGCGGCGATGTGCGCATCGGGACAAGCGCGCCCCATAACGTCGAGATACACGGCATTATCATGGCGCCGCACGGCGTTTTTACGGTAGATAATTACGATGGGGGTTCGCCGCGCGGTACGGCTACGCTTTTGGGCGGGGTGATCACCGATTTTTACGGCGCGTTCGGCCAGTTCTCCGGGACGACGCCTTTGCACGGTTACGGCCGCAATTTCGTTTATGACCCGCGCGTGCTAAACGGCAAGACCCCGCCGTATTTTCCTTATTTGTCGGGTTTCACCGCGCAGGACGATTTTCATCTTGATGACAAGATGATCTGGGAAGGAGAAGGAGTCTAGAATGAAAAAAACGCCGCTTCATATGGTTTTAACCATCGGTTTATTTCTTGTTATTGTCATTTTAGGGTTAGCGATCATCGCGTTCTGGATGGAACAGAAAGCGGGGGATGCTCCTGCTGGGCCGCCGCCGGCCGCGGTGTCTGTCCATGTTTCTTCCGGGACGGGCCCTGATGCAGCGCTTGAGGCCGCCGACATGAGTGTCCGCGGGGAGGCCTTTCTATCCGGTGAAGCTCAAACCCGTGTGGAAAATAATCCGGACGTGGAATACGACGGGGTTGTTCGCGGTCCCATGACGATGTAAAGAGGTGAGCTTGAAAAAAAGAAGCCGCTGACAAAAGTCAGCGGTTTCTTTTTTGTGTTTCTCGCCCGAAGCTTGCAGCCTGCAGCTCGGCGGTGATTATTTCAGTTTCTTCAGCAGTTCCCCGGCAACTTTTCTGCCCGACAGAAGCATTCCTCCGAAAATGGGCCCCATGCGCGGCCCGCCGAAAGTGGCGTTGGCGCACATGCCGCAGACGTAGAGGCCGGGGGCCACTTCCCGGGTATTTTTGACCGTCGTCGTCTCGGCGATGTCGGCCCACATGGAGCCTTCCCCGACGGCCTTTCCGGTTTTTGTTTTCAGGCGTATCCCGGATTTTCTTTCGACGAGATGCACGATCTGGGCGTCGTGGCCCGTGCCGTCAACGACATAGGAGGCGCGCATGGTGATAGGGTCGACGTGGAGCCGCGCCATCTCGACAGCCGTCCAGTTCAGGACGAGCCCGCAGACGCGGTTTTTTCTGATCATAACGTCTTCGGCGCTCATGCAATTAAAGATGACGGCACCGGCCTTGAGGGCCTGCGCGCAGAGCGTTGCGGTCGCCTCTATGGAATCCGCCAGGTAATAGCCGTTTTCGTAGACGCGGCTGCGGATGCCGAATTCATCCAGGATCTTTTTGGCCTGTGCCTGGACGACAATCTCGTTAAACATGATGCCGCCGCCCCACATGCCGCCGCCGACGGAAAGTTTGCGTTCGAAGATGGCGACCTTCTTGCCTTTTTTGGCCAGGTAGTAAGCGCAGGTCATCCCGGAAGGCCCGGCCCCGGCAATGGCCACGTCCACATCCAGGTGGCTGATCAGCTTTTTGCTATAGGTGTCAATGATGGCTTTCGATATCTTGATTTCGTCGATCATGCTTTTTAGTTCCTTTCCGTGTTTTTTCGGGAGCTTGAAACGCAGAAATCTGCGTGTCAGAGAGCGTTGATTTTTTGAGCGCTTCTATTATAGCAAATCCGAAGCGGAAAGTGAAGTTTCGCCGCGTGCCCGTCCTGCGTGCGGGGGCGTCGGTTTCCCTGTTTTTGGCGACAAGCGGACGTGCGCATCCGTCCCGCATAACGGGATCAAACAGGGAAAGGGCGCAGGAGAAAGAATTTGATTGTGCGATCATCCTCCTTTTGATACATTATAACCGTTATGCTGCCTTCCATCATGCGGACGTTGCGTCTTGTCCTTCTTTTGGCGATCCTGGTCGTTTTTTTCGGGGCCGTCTTTATCATCTTTTTCGACCAGGCCGTCTTTGTGCGCCGGGGAACGATCTATCGCGAAGAGGTCGGCGAAAAGGTCGTGGCCCTGACCTTTGACGATGGGCCGTCGCCCGTCTGGACATCGAAGATTCTCGATGTGCTCAAAGAGGCCGATGTCCGCGCGACCTTCTTTATGCTGGGGGAACACGTGGAAAAATATCCGGATGTCGCCCGCCGCGTCGTCGCGGAAGGCCATGACATCGGCAACCATACCTACGATCATCGCGTTCTTTTGACATATTTCAACGTCCGTAAGCTTGAGAATGAGATCCGGCGCACCGAAGGGATCATCCAGAAAGTCACCGGGGTGACGACCCGTTATTTCAGGCCCCCGAAGGCCTGGATGACGGCCCGGGAGAAAAAACTCATCAGGTCGATGGGTTATGAAATCGTCCTCTGGTCCTTGAATTCCAAAGACTGGGTGACCTTCGACGACAAATATATGATCAAATATCTGATGCATCACGTGCGGCCGGGAGACATTATCTTGTTCCACGACAGCGGCGGCGCCTTCAGCACCGAGGGCGGCGACAGGGATGAAACGGTCCTGGCTGTCATGCGGCTGATCGAACGGCTCAAAGAGAAAGGGTGGAAGTTCGTGACCGTTACGGAACTTTTGTCAATGACCGGGCAAAACCGGGGGAATCCATGATGAAATCGCAAAGCCATCTGAAGAACATCGTGATCTTGCTGGCACTGGGCTACGTGTTCCTGATGCTGGGCAACGGCATGTTGAGCCTGACGAATCCCGATGAGGTTTTTTACTCCCAGACCGCCCGTGAGATGAAGCAGCAAGGGAGTTGGATGACGCCTTATTTGTTCGGTCAGCCCCAGTTTGAAAAACCCATTATGACCTATTGGTTTTTGCGCCTGGCCTTTGAGGCCGGCGGGGCGGGGCCTTTTGCGGCGAGGTTTTTTCCCGCTTTCTTCGGGATGATCGGCGTCCTGGCAGTTTACCTTCTTGGATGGCTTGGTTTCAGGGATCAGCGCAAGGCGTTCTTATCGGCTGTTATCCTTTTGTCCTGCGGCCTTTATGTCGGGCTGTCGCGCACGGTTTTTACGGACCTGATCTTTACCGTTTTTATCCTTTTGTCATTTTTGGCGTTTTTTTGGGGATATGCCGTCGAAAAACGGAGACAGGCCGGCTGGGTCCTGTTTTTTGCTTTCTGCGCGATGGCGGTTTTGACAAAAGGCCCCCTGGGCCTGATCATTCCTTTTTGCGCCGTTCTTGCTTTTCTCCTGGCACGCCGGGAAATCGCCGTGCTGAAAGGCTGGGGGTTTCCTCTGGGCATTGCGGTCTTCGGGCTTCTTGCCCTGCCATGGTACATTTTTATGATCAAGACGTATGGTACTGTTTTTACCCGGGAGTTTTTCGTCAATGATCATTGGCGGCGCGTGGTTGAAGCGGAACATCCGGCCGCGGACACCTGGTATTATTATCCTTTAACGACGATCGGGAGCATGTTTCCCTGGAGCGTATTTTTTATTTCGGCGGCTGTGTGGCTGGTCCGGACGTTCCGCCGCCGGTCGAACCCCTTTTTCCTCTATCTGATATGCTGGACTGCCGTAACGTTCATCATTTTCCAGTCGGCGCATTCCAAACTGACCAGCTATATCTTTCCGTATTTTCCCGCCCTGGCTTTGATCACGGGGTTTTTCTTCGTTGAGGCTGAGCAAAAGAAATGGCCGCGCGTACTAAGGGCCGGCATGATCGCGACCGGTGTTTTCTGTTTCGGTTTTCCCGTGGGGTTGGTTGTCGCGGTCAAAATAGTCCCGGAATATGTTTCTCAACCCCTGCCCGTCCTGATTTTTGCGGCCTTCCTCGCCGTTTATCTGGCCGTGTTCCTTGTTTTCGCCTGGCGCCGGCGTTTTGTTCCGGGTTTCTGGATGCTGGCGGCGTTTTTGCCCGTTCTCCTGGCTTTTTCTCTTTGGATGACGCCGCATTTCGAATCTTATGTGTCGTCGCGGAAGGCGGGGCAATACCTCAAAGAGCGCGGCCCTGCATCCGACGTCATCCTTTGTTCCAAATTCTTCGCGCGCGGGATCAGGTTTTACACCGACAAGACCATTGCGGTCCTGGATATTAACGGGAGCGGTTATTTCAGCCCTCACCCCGTGGAATACATCAATACCGTCGACAAGCTTCAGTCTTTCCTGAAGCGGCAGCCGGTGACGACGGCCGTCTTACGCAAGGACTATGTGGAGGACCTGGGCCGGTTGATCGGCGATGCCTACAGCCATATCGTCCTTTATCAGGCGGGTGACGAGTATATCGTGCGCATTTTGCCTAAGCAGGCGGGACTTACCGGAGTTTGACCATGATGATTGCGCGCCGTATTTTTTTCTGTCTTTTTTTTCTTTCCTTGTCCGGCGGCCGGCCGGCAGGGGCCGTCACACAGGATATCTCTGCATTCCCCGAATTGACATCTCAGGACAGGGTCCTGGTCCTGGCTCCTCACCCGGATGATGAAGCGATTGCCGTCTCCGGCGTCATCCAGAGATGCCTTCAAAACGATATCCCCATAAAAATCGTCTATTTTACGAATGGAGACAACAATGAGTTGTCTTTCATCGTTTACGAGAAACGCCTGGTTTTTCGCAAGAATGCGTTTGTGTATATGGGGGAGGTCCGGCGCAAAGAAGCCATCCGCTCTATGGCTTACCTGGGGTTGAAAAAGGAGGATCTTGTTTTTCTGGGCTATCCTGATTTCGGCACCATGGAGATTTTTATGCGCTACTGGGACCCGAAACGGCCGTTCCGCAGCATGTTGACGCGCGTCACATCTGTTCCGTATCACGACAGTTTTTCCTTCGGTGCCCCTTATGCCGGCCAGAGCATCGTGAACGATCTGAAGGCCGTGATCGGGGATTTCAAACCGACCAGGATTTTTGTTTCCCATCCCGCCGACACGAACCGCGACCATCGGGCCTTGTATGTTTTTTTAAGGGTTGCCCTCTGGGACCTCGAGGGGAAGATTCCCCTGCCGGCCCTGCATCCTTATCTGGTGCACGTGGTGCGCTGGCCCTGGCCGCGGGGTTTTCGACCGTATCTTTATGAAGTGCCCCCGAAGAGTTTCAAAGACAGCGGGATCCGGTGGCTGGACCTGGAATTGACGGAAGAGGAGATATGGATCAAGAGAATGGCGATCTCTTTATACAAGAGCCAGCTCGCGTATGCGCCGTCCTATCTTTACAGCTTTGCCAGGCAGAACGAGCTGTTTAATGATTTTCCTCCTCTCGAGCTTCCCGCAAGCGGCCCGGACCTTCTCTGGAAGGATGTTCATATTTTTTCGGAAATGGATCCTGCGGCCGAGGGCCTGGAAGAGATATCCGCCTTAAGTTACGCCTTGAGCGCAGATCATCTGTTCGTGCGGTTGACGCTCAAACGCCGGTTCAATAAGAATTTCGGCGTTTTTCTCTATCTGTTCGGTTATCGCGGCGGCGAGGATTTCGCGCAGATGCCCAAGATCCGTATTTCCGTCGGTATGCGCGGCATCCATGTGTGGGACAGGTTCAAACGGCTTCGCAACAGGGACGTCGCGATGAGCTACGAGGGCCGCTGCCTGATCGTCAAGGTCCCCCTGGCGCTTTTGGGTCATCCCGATCGCGTCCTGGCTTCTGTCAAGACCAGTTCCAAGGACCTGCCGTTCGATAATACCGCCTGGAGGCTCATTTTCCTCAAGCCCCGCGAGTGAGATGAAGGGGCTTTTGACCGCCGCAAGAAGGGTCTCGTCCTATGCAGGATTGCTTCGTCCGTAAATTCGTCCCCGCCGACAAAGAACAGGTCCGTCAGATCGCCTGGGAGACCGCTTTCCGGGGCGGTCCCGCCGATATTTTTTTCGACGACAAGCGTTTTTTGTGCGACGCGCTGATCCGCTATTTCACGGATGAGGAGCCCGAGTCCTGTTTTGTGGCTGAATGCGGCGGCCGCGTGGCCGGTTATCTGGTCGGCAGCAAGGATACCCATCGCATGGGGCGCATTTTTTTGGTCAAGATCCTTCCCGGACTTCTGGGGCGTCTTTTTTTCGGGCCTGTTTTATTTTCCGCAAAGAACAGGAGGTTTCTCGGCCGGCTTTTCTTGAGTTGCGCGCGGGGGGAATTGCGCCTGCCGCCTATCCCCGGCGACGACCGGGCGACGCTGCATATTAATTGCCGGGAAGAATTCCGTTCACGGGGGCTGGGGAAGCGTTTGATCGAAGCCTATCTGGAATACCTGAGGTCTTGCGGCAGGAGCGAGGTGCGGTTGTGCACGGCTTCCGAAAACGGCAGGGATTTTTTCGAACACATGGAATTTTCCGTTCTTTTTTCAGCCAAACGCAGCTATTGGACACATCTTCTCGGGCACGATTTTTCCGTTTATATCATGGGAAGAAGAATTTCTTGACAAAGGAAAAGTGCCATCGTAATATTTATTTGTTTGCCCCGTTAGAGAAAGCCACCGTCGGCGCAGACCGCCAGAGAACAAAGTTCTGTAACGGGGTTTAGTAGTAAATAAAGGAGTGGAAGGTGTGTGCGCCGCGAGAATATAAGATTCTCTCGAGCGTCGCGAACCCGCAGTTTTGCAGTACCGTTTCCCTGCCGTTATTTACTATCGACGAAATCCCGGCAAGAAAGGAGGGTAGTGAGTAATGGCAAAAGGAAAAGTAAAGTGGTTCAGCACTCAGTAGGGTTTCGGATTCATTACTCACGAATCCGGTAAAGATGTGTTCGTGCATTACAGCGCCATTCAGGGCGAAGGATACAAGACCCTGGAGGAAGGCCAGGAGGTTGAGTTCGAAATCGAACAAGGCCCCAAGGGCGAGCAGGCGACAAGCGTTCACAAGGTATAGTGCTGGTTTGCTAAATCCAGGGGCCCGGTAGAAATACCGGGCCCTTTTTTTGTATCGTGAATAACTAAAAAATTTCTCGCCTTACTGTAGATATCTGCGCGCTTGCAGGTTAACTTGTAAGTGTCTATAATAAATCAAATGCCCATCCAACATTCTCCCCAGCAACGGTTTCCGGAAGTCCGGATCGTCGAAGCGTCGGCGGGTTCCGGAAAAACTTACGCGTTGGCCAAGAGGTATATCGAACTTCTTTTTCTCGCTCCGGCGCCCGACGGGTCCCTGCCTTTAAAACATATCCTGGCCATTACGTTCAGCAATAAGGCCGCCGTCGAGATGAAAGAGCGCATCCTCTTGTTTTTGAAGAGAATGGCCTTGGGCCGGTTTGAAGGCCTGCAGGAAAAAGAGGCGCTCCTGGCGGGCCTGGGCTTGAGCGAAGAGGAGGCCGGGAGGCGTTCTTTTGCGGCCATGGACCAGATCGTCAGGAATTACAATTTTTTTCAGGTCCAGACGATCGACAGTTTCATCAATGCCATTCTTTCCGGCTGCGCTTTTCGGCTGGGATTGTCCGCACACTTCAGGATCAAAACGGAATGCACCGACTATTTGGCTTATGGCCTCGACGCGCTTATCGACCGGGCGCCGCAGGACAGGCGTGTCCGGGAGGCGTTTCTTGATTTTCTCCATCAGTATTTGCATCTTGAAAAACGGAGCGGATGGTTTCCTAAAAAGGACATCCTTGAGGTGGCCATCGATCTTTTTGGCAAGACCAACCGTTACGGCGGGGAATTTGTCGTCCCGGCGGGATCGCTGGACGATGCGGCGCGCGTCAAGAAGGACGTTCTTTCAGACATAAGAGCTTTGTATCGGGACCTGCCGGAGGGGACGCATGCGATGTTTGCCAGGAAACTTGGAGAATTCCTTTCCCGGCCCCGCTCGAGTTTTCTCGTCGCGGAATTGTCGGGTTTTTTCGCCCGCGAAGATTTCCCGGCGCGTAAAGATGAGCGGATCCCTGCCGGGATCCGGAAGCTGTGGCATAAGATCCGGGAGGGCATTCGTCTGGCGGCGGAAGCAGAGGCCATGCTGGTTTTCGGCTCTTATGTGGCTATCTTCCGCATGGTTCTGCGCGATTGCCGTGACGTCTGCGTCAAAGAGGACATCCTGTTTTTAGAGGAGTTGAACCGGCAGGCGCATCTTTTGTTCGGAGAAAAGAAGCTCGACATCCCGGAGCTTTATTATCGCCTGAGTCTCCGCCTGAAGCATTATCTCATCGACGAATTCCAGGATACAAGCCCTTTACAATGGAAGAACATGAGCGGGATGGTCCGGGAGGCCCTTTCCGTGGGAGGGTCGTTGTTTTATGTGGGGGACAAAAAGCAGGCGATCTACCGCTTCCGGGGAGGCGATGTGTCTGTCTTCGATGCCGCGGCCGATCAGCTGTCCATGTTCCCTCTGCACAGGGAGTTCCTGCGGCATAATTTTCGCAGTTGCCGCCAGATCGTCCTTTTCACAAACGGTGTTTTTGGCGCTCAGAACCTCAGGCGTTTCCTTGAGGGCTTGAGGGGTGATGGCAAAGATTCTTTCAACATGGGGCCCGCGGCCGAGGAGGCTGTTATCCGCGTTTTTGAGGGGGCCGGCCAGGAACCTGTCGGCGGAAGGGGCGGAGGGTATGTCCGTCTTTATCAAATGGAAGCCTCGTCGCAGGAGGAGAAGAACGAAAGCGTGCGCCAGAAGCTGATGACGCTTCTTGGGGACCTCACGAAACGCTACGCCCGCGCGGATATTGCGATCCTCGTGCGCAAAAACGACGACGTCGAGATGGTTTCCGAATGGCTGATCACCGCGGAGATCCCCGTGGAGTCGGAAAAGACGCTGGATATCCGCAACAACGCGTTGATCAAGGAGTTGGTTTCTTTCTTAAGATTCCTTCAGTCGCCTATCGACAACCTGTCTTTCGTCTCTTTTGTGCTGGGCGGGATATTCCAGGCGGCCAGCGGCTTGAGCGGCGAAGCGCTTCATGATTTCGTATTTTGCCTGCGCGCGGACCGGGACCGCCGGGAAGAAGTTTATTTCTACCGGGAGTTCAGGCGCCGGTTTCCCTCTATCTGGGCGGAGTTTATGGAGGAGTTTTTCCGCAACGTCGGGTATGTCCCTCTCTATGAGCTTGCCGTGAGCATCTTGCGTAAATTCCGCTGCCTGGAGGTCTTTGGGGACCAACAGGCGTTTTTTATGAGATTTTTAGAATTGATCAAAGAGGCCGAGGAAGACCATGGCCCGTTGGCGTCTTTCCTGGATTTCTTCGCCGACGCCCAGACAGAAGCATTTTATGTCCGGCCGCCGAAAACGGACGCCGTCAAAGTCCTGACCGTCCACAAGGCCAAGGGCCTGGGTTTCCAGGTCGTCGTCCTGCCGTTCCTGGAGATGACGGTTGAGGTCCCGGCGGTCCTGACATCGGTTGCGGACGACCGCATGGACCTGGTCCGCGTGACGGAAAAATCACGCCGGTTCTCGCCTATACTGGAACGGATATTCGCGCAGGAATATCACCGTTGTTTTATCGATGAGCTCGATAACATGTATGTGGCCATGACCCGGGCCAGGCAAGAGCTTTATATTTTTGTCCCCCGGGTCGGACGGCGTTCCAATCTGGCCGTGTCCCTGGTGGGCGATCAAGATATCGAGGCCGGCGCGCCTGCAGCGTCTTCATCGGGGACGCCGGCTCCGAAGATCGATCTTTCTGAAGAGATCCCCGCGGCGTCGTATCAGGACTGGATCGGGTTCCTTAAGGGGGAGTTTGGGGACAGCGGCCTCATCCGGCGGCGCGAGGCCCTTTTGAAAGGCGAGGTGATGCATCATATCCTTGCGCACCTGGGCGATATGAACGGCCGGGAACCGCGTGAAGCCCTGGAAGCCGCAGCGGCGCGGGCGCGGACGGCGTATCCTTCTTTTGCCTTCCTGGACGAATGCCTTCGTCTTGCCGGGCGCCTTGTTGCGGCGGCCGCCTGCCGCCCCATTTTTTATCCTCAGGGGAAAGATGTCTATGTCGAAAAGGAATTGATCGACCGGCGGGGCCGTTCCCGGCGACTGGACCGTCTCCTGACGGGGCCCGAGGAGTGCTGGGTCGTTGATTACAAGATGTCCCGGGAAGAACGGGACAGGGGAGAAGAACAGGTGAGGGAATATATGGAGCTTGTGGCGGACATTTTTAACGGAAGGCGCGTCCGGGGGTTTCTTGTCTTTTGTGATACCGCAAGATTAGAAGAGATCTTATGAAGAACGTCATCACGTATGATTTGAGCGACCGGTTCATCGACAGGTTGGCCGACGAGATTGTCCGCCGTTATGCGCCGGCATCCTGGCCGCGGCTGGCATTCGTTTTCGGCGGCCGGCGGCCGCAGCTGTTCCTGCAAAAAGCGTTGGCAGAAAGGGCGGGAAAAGCGAGCTTTTCCCCGCGTTTTTTTTCGATCGACGAATTCATGGAATATGTCGCGTCCCGGCCGGAACCCTTCAGCCGCCTTTCCGACCTGGAGGCATGCTTTGATCTTTATCGGATCGCCCAGGAGAAGTCTCCTCTCCTCTTGGAGGGGCGTGAAGAATTCTGGCGTTTTCTGCCCTGGGCCCAGGAGATACTGGGTTTTATCGAACAGCTTGACCTGGAAGACATCCAGAGTTCTTCGCTTAAAAGCGTCAAACTCAGCGCCGAGATCGGTTATGACGTCCCGGAAAATATCAATGTCCTCCTGGGCCAGATCTATGTTTTGCGGGATGCCCTGCATCATAAGATGCGGGAGGGCCTGTCTTATAGCCGCGGATTCATCTATCTTTTGGCCAATCGGCGCGCACCCGAAATACGCCTGGATGAATTCGACCAGATTTTTTTCTGCAATTTCTTTTATCTGCACAAGACTGAAGAGACCGTGATGCGCGCTTTTCATGCAGGGGGCCGGGCGACCATGGTGTTCCAGGGGCGGGCCGGGGAGTGGAGCGTTTTGGATAAGCTCCAGAAGGTTTTTGCGTCGCCCATTGAGCCGGATGACCGCCCTCGGCATCGGCCTGAGATCTCGATCGCCTGCGGATTTGACCTGCATTCCCAAATCGGCATGGCACGGGAGGCCCTCCGCCGCGTGGACAACATCCAGAACACGGTCATCGTCCTTCCGGAACCGGCCACCGTTGTCCCCTTGCTTTCCGAGATCACCTCATTTGTCGGCGATATCAATGTCTCGATGGGGTATCCGGTCGTCCGCAGTTCCCTGTATTTTCTTTTCGACCTCTTGATCCGCGCGCAGGAATCCCGCAGAGAGGGGATGTATTATGTGAAAGATTATCTCGGCCTGTTGAGCCATCCTTTGGTCAAGAATCTCCAGTTAGGCCCTGATGCGGCGCTCACACGCGTCCTCGTCCACAAGATCGAAGAGATCCTGGTCGGCACGATCCCGACGCCTTTGGCGGGGAGCCTTTTTATCGATCCCAGGAATATTATCCGGGAGGATGCGCTTTATGCCGGCGCCGCCGCGACGCTCGAGAGGATGGAATACGGCGGGGAGCGGGCAGATATGAAAAAGGCCGTCCTTGAGCTGCACAGGCTCCTTTTTGTCCGTTGGCAGAAAGTGGACACCTTCGCTGATTTCGCGGCTGTCTTGGAGGATTTTCTGGATGCCTTGCTCGTGAAGAGCCCCTTGGAAAAGTACCCGCTCAATCTTAAGATCGTCGAGCTTCTCCATGCGATGTGCCGCCAGATGGCGGCGTCGTCGTTTTGCCGGGAACGCTTTCCCCAGGAAGAGATCCTGCGGATTTTTAAGGCACGCCTCCAGGGAGAGATCATTTCTTTTTCCGGCTCTCCCTTAAAAGGGCTGCAGATCCTCGGGCTCTTCGAGACCCGTTCCCTGGGGTTTGACGATGTTTTTGTCCTGGATGCCAACGAGTCGGTCCTTCCGAAACTCAAGGTGCGCGAGCCCCTGATCCCGCGGGATGTCATGACACAATTAGGATTAAACCGCCTGGAGAAGGAAGAAGAGATCCAGCGGTATCAGTTTATGCGCCTGGTGGCTTCTGCCCGTCGGGCCCATATTTTTTACCAGGAGCGCGACGACCGCGAAAAGAGCCGTTTTGTCGAGGCATTGATATGGGAAAAGGAAAAACAGGAAAAGGCTGTCGGTGTCGTGCGCGTGCCCATCGGCGCTTTCCGCATCAAGGGGGCGTTTTTCCAGGCGCGGGTCAAAAAACAGCCTGCCCATACGGATTTTCTCCGGAGCCGTTGCTTTTCCGCTTCCAGTGTCAATACGTACATGAATTGCCCGTTGCGGTTTTATTATCAGTATGTCCTGGGCCTGCAGGAGAAAGAGGAGGTCTTAGGCGACCTGGAAGCTTCCGATATCGGCACGTTCCTGCATGCGTTCCTGGAGAGCGCGTTCGCACGTTTTTCCGGACGCAAGCCCGCCATCACCCGGGCCTTCCGCAAAGAGTTTCTTGAGGAGCTCGATACGCGTTTTGAGGCGGAACTGCGCCGAAAGATGCGTTCCGACGCTTTTCTCATCAGGGAAGTCCTTGCATTTCGCATGGAGAGGTTCCTTGAAAACGAGAGAAGCAGGAATATCGCAGAGATCGTGTCTTTGGAGAAGGCGCTCAAAGACGAAGTATGCCTTGACGGCCGCCCCTATTGTTTTCGTGCCAGGATCGACCGGATCGACAGGCTCGAAGACGGAGGCCTGCTGGTCCTTGACTATAAGACGGGTTCTTCAGATCAGATGCCGGTCCGCCACGAAAAACTCGACGGCCTGGAGGCGGGCCGCAGGGCGATCAAGCGCGCGGTTAAGTCATTCCAGTTGCCTCTGTATTTTACCCTGGTCCAGAAAGTGTACGGTTCGGAGGTCATGAACGCCGGCCTGTATAACCTGCGCGACGCGCTGGAAAAAGGCGGGATCAAGACCCTTTTTGGTGAAAGCGAAGACGCGGAAAGCCGGCAGGCGGGGATGTCCCGCTATCTGTCCGCCCTGAGCGCCGTTATGAATGAAATTTTTGATCCTGCCGCTGATTTTGAAGCCGATCCGTCGGATATTTTTTATTGCAGGACATGCCCGTTTTTTTGTCTCTGTCGGTAGCGAAGGGCGGTTTGAAGGGGTATGGGCGCAAAGACGCCGAAGCAAAAGAACTGCAGACAACAATGAAAAAAAGAATATCGTGGTTATGGTTTTTTATTTTTGCCGTCGCGCTCTTCGCGATGATGCTGGGATGGTTATTGTTCACGCCGTCCGGCGCGCACCTCGCGGTCCGCCACGTGATCAGCCACGTCTTTGGCGCTGAGGATTATTCCATCGGCAAGATGGAAGGGTTTTTATTCGGGCATCTGACGGTCAAGGACCTGGAAATCCGTCGTTTCAGGGGGCGTTTGTCTTCAGGCCCGGCCGCGCGGATTTCGAAGGCCGATATTTTTTTTACAGCCCCTTCCCTGAAAGGACTCAATGTCGAGGTGCATAACGGCCGTTTGATCCTGCCGGATGCGGGGTGCGTTGTCATCGACGGTGTCTATCAGGACGGCGTTTTCGAAGGGGAAATTTTCGGGCGCGATATTTACGTGACGGACCTGCCCGCATTTTTCCAGTCCCGGGCCAAAGAACTGGAAGGTTTTTCCGGACGCATCAACCGCTTGGAATGCCGCCTGAAGGTTTCCCGGCGGACCTGGGACATCCGGGGGAAGGCCCGCGTGACAAATATTTCCGGCAGCCGTTTTGTCCTGGAGGACTGTCCGTTTGGTTTTCAGGCAGAATCTTCCGGGTCCGGTTTGTCTGCGGCGGTCAATATTTATGGCGGACGGCTTACATTACCGCACGTGTCTGTCTTGCTGAAGCCCGGCCGTTTGAGCCTCGCCGCAAAAGACCCGCAGGATCTCCGCTTTGACCTTAAAGGGGTTGCGCAGGTGGAGGATATTGCGATCGGTATTTATCTGAGGGGGACCTTGAAAGAACCGAAGATCAGGCTTGATTCGGACACTTCTTTTTCACAGGAACGGCTTCTGGTGATGCTTTTGACCGGCAGGAGCTGGCGCAGCGCCGAGGAGTCTTTGTCGCGGGGCGGAGTCTCTGCCGATTTGATCAAAGACGCGTTGGACTTTTTGTTTTTCGGCGGCAAGGCGACTGAGTTGGCCCGTCTCCTGGGGGTGAGCGAGGTCCACCTGGAGATCGACCAGGACAAGAAAGGGTTCGGTCTGGGGGCCCAGGTAACGGCGCGCGCCCGCCTGAATTATACCGTTTCACAGCAAGAGTGCCCCACGGGCAATGTCTCCGTGACCCAGAAGACGGCGCTGGTCTACAGGGTGGCGGACCATTTGTCTGTAGAAGGGGAGAAGGAGATGCGTTCCGAGCAGACCATTACGAATACGACACAGCTTCCAGAGCCGAACGACGCCGTTTTTTTGAAGTACAAGCAGAATTTTTAATCGAGATGCGAGAATCCTTGACCAGAAAAGAGGGGATGTTTCAGGCGCAAAGGGTCCGGATGCGCGCAATCACTTCTTGAGTCGTGGCATCCGGCGTCGACGCCCCTGTTGTGATCCCTATGGACGAGATGCCTTTGAGCCAGCGGGGACGGATATCCCCGGCACGCTGGACCCAGTAGGCGCGCGGATTGAGTTTTTTGGCGATTTCAAAGAGACGCCGCGTGTTGGCGCTCGCGCGGGAGCCGATAATGATCACAGCGTCGTTTTTCAAAGGGATAGCTTTGATCTCTGTCTGTTTGACGCGGGTCGGCGCGCAGATGGTATTGAAAAATTTAAGGTCCGGCACGCGCGAGGAAATTGTCCGGAGGATGCCGCGCGCATTTTCCTCATCCTGCGTTGACTGGATGACCACGCCGGCTTTTTTGATCCTTCTGAAGGGAAGGCGCAGCGCCGCCCCGGCAGAAGGGACGATAAACGCTTTTGTCTTGAGCTGCCCCTTGATACCGCGGACCTCATCGTGTTTTTTGTCCCCGATGATGATGATCCGCCTTCCTTCGCTTTCCATCTGTCGCGCCATCTTGTGGATTTCTTTGACCATCGGGCACGTCGCATCCACGATGCAATAACCCAGGGCCCGGGCGCGCCTAAAGACAGAAGCCGATGATCCGTGGGCTCGGATCACGAGCGTCTGGCCGCGATTTTTGCGCAGCGTCCTGATCTTTTTTACCCCGTTTTTTTCCATCATGGCGATGACGTCTTCGTTATGGACGATATCGCCGAGCATCCGCACGTCTTTGTGCTGCGCCGTCGTCTTAAGAGTGATCGTGATCGCCCGGCGTACGCCGAAACAGAAGCCGGCTGATTTTGCGAGGTTGATTTTCATGGTCCCGGATGCCTATTTTGGATATGCGTTTTTGACCGGTGAAGATGGCCCGTCTTTTAAACCCCATGAACGGGATGTTTTAACAGGATACGGAGCTTATCATAGCATCTTGCGGCCCCGGAGACAATATATGACCGAAGGATAATGTCTGTTTCGATGCGTTGAGGGGGTTTTCCTTTCGACGCCAGAAAGCCCCGGCTCTTTTAGGCGGAGCGTCGCTAGTTTTAGTTGGCATTCGTCCGGGATTTGTTACAATAGAGCCGTGCATTCACGTTTCCGGAAAGGCTTAAAGATGAGATATATTTTATCGATTGTGTCTGCGGCTTTTTTTTGGGCGGCATGCGGGCTTGCCGGTGCGATGGATTGGAAAGATCTTCACGAGAAGGCCGACAAGATCTCTTTGGCCGAGGCCCTGGCAGACCAGGAGAAAAATCCGCAATCCCAGGAAACCCTTTACACGCTGGGCCTGGTTTATTTGAATCTTTACAAGATCCAGGAGGCCGGTGACGTATTTGCGCGTATGCTGGCCGTTGATCCGACGAGCATCGAAGCGCGATGGGGACAGGCCGAGATTTTGCGGCGCCGGCATCAGCCGGAGAAAGCCGAGGCGGTCTTAGATGAGATCATCAAAGAAGACCCGGAATTCTCCCCTGCTTCCATCACTCTGGGGTATATGATTTTCGATAAGAAGGAATACGAGAGGTCGATCCGCCTGGCATTGAAAGTTTTAAAACAGGGTCGCGCCCGGGTCGATCTGACGAATTATGCGCGCGCTTACCTTATCATCGGAGGGGCCAAAGGCATGATCGCCGACGAAGGAGGGATCTTCTCCAAGCTTTTTCAGGGCACGCAGATATTGGGGTATCTCAAAAAAGCCCAGGAACTTCAGCCTCGTTCCGCCGGCGTCCTGTTCGGATTGGGGAGTTTTTATGCGCTGGCACCCGGCATCGCCGGCGGAGATGCCGAGAAAGGGCTCTCGCTTCTCAAAGAGGCGATCGAAGTCGATTCCTATTTTGCAGACGCCTATGCGCGGCTGGCGCAGATCTATTTTCGCCGCGGAGAAACAGAGACGGCCCGGCAGTATCTGGCCGATGCCAAAAAATTGGATCCGGAAAACCCGTTGACCCAGCGCGCCGATAACGAGATCAATGCGAAAGCGCTGAAAACTCCTTAGACTTATGTCTCTTGCGTTGCGGAAATTCGTACTTTCCTTAAGCGTCCTGGTCATTGTTCTGGCGACAACTTTCCTTTTTCACAAGACCCAGACTTTTTATAAATTAAGCGCGGCGGGCAAGAATTATTTTGATGCCGGCCGTATGAAGGACGCCCTTCCGTATCTGGCGTCCGCCTACCGCATGAATCCTTCCGATCCGCACGTCGCCCGCACTTTGCTTTTGGCCTATCGGGAACTGGGGATGGACGCGCAGGCAAGGGATATCCTCGAGCGCATATGGGAGACCCGGCCGACGGATGTCGGGATGGCCGAGGAACTGGCGGATTTGTATTATCGTTTGTCGGAATACGGGAAGGCCGCGGAGCTTTATCATAATATTCTGGGCAGGACAAAAGATAACGCAAGGGTCGCCAAAAAGTATCTTGAGAATCTTTTGTGGCAAAAAAAATATGAAGAAGCTCTGCCTCTTCTGGTGGCGTTCACGAAAGACCATCCTCAAGACCTTGAGGCGGTGGAACTTTTGGCCGACATTTACAATTGGACCGGCCGCCATGACCAGGCGGCGGTATGCTATCGTACGCTGGTTGCGGCGCGGCCGGATGACAGGTCTTTGTTGCTTAAGGCGGCCGATAATCTTCGCTGGGCCGGGCGTGATGAGGAAGCGATCAAGCTCTACAGGGAGTCCCTGGATGAAGAGGAAAATTAAGGCCGGCGTGTTGTTTCTTTCTGCGTTCACCTTGCTGACGGCAGGCATGTCCGGCGCTCAGGAGTTTTTGCGTGACGAGGACCGCGCATCCTTCGGGCTTGCGCTGAGTTTGAATAATCTGAAAAGATATTCAGAGGCGGAGGGCTATTTGGAAGAGTTATATCGGCGCTATCCGGAGAATGTCCCGGTCCTTCTTGAGTTGGTAAAAAGCTATGGCTACGGCGACAAGCCTGATGAGGCTATTTTTCTGCTCGACGGCCTGGGGAAGGATACGGCCGGTAATCCCGATGTTTTGCGTCTGCGCATCGGTATTTTAGAAACGCACCAGCGGTTTCAGGAGGCCAAGGCCTGCGCCGATGAGCTTTATCGGCTCAACCCCCGGGATGCCCGCGTCCTTCAGGACATTGCGCATCTTTTTTTATGGACGGGAGATCTGGAGGGCCTGATCGCGATCCGCCGGCAGCTTTTGTCGATGGACCCCGGCAATACGCGTCTTCTCCTGGGGCTGGGAGATGCGTATTCCTGGGCGGGCGCGTACGGACCATCCGCAGAGATTTACCGCCGTCTTTTGGAACAGGATCCCGATCGTTTCGAAGTAAAACTCCGCCTGGCCAGGGTCTTGAGCTGGGCCGGGCGCTACGATGAATCTCTCGAGGCTTACCGGGAATTAAAGGTGGATGACCCGAAGCAGGTGCTTTTATGGCGCGAAGAGGCGCGTGTCCTGGGGTGGATGCTCCGTTATGCGGATTCTTTTCGGGTCTACGATGAGGCGATAGCCCGCTTCGGCCCTCAGGGGCCGCTCGTTTGCGAGAAAGACGCTAAAGAAGAGTATTATCGCGGGGCATATCAAAGAGGTGTGAAATATTATCAGGCGTGGCTGACGCAGGAGCCTGATAACCAGGAGGCGCTTTTCGACCTGGGGCAGACCTATTCTCTTCAAGAGATGTGGCCGCAGGCCCGTCAGGAATATGCCCGGCTGCTCGACCTGGTCCCCACGCATTTCCGCGCGCGTCAGGCCCTCGATAAGGCCGCGCTTAAGGGGTCCCATGTTGTTTGGGACGAGGAATTGTCTTTTTATGAAGCCGACAGCGGCGAGCGTTTTACAAACGAGCGCTATATCTCTCTTGATTCGCACCTGTCTATGCCTTTGTCGTCACAGTGGAAGCTGGGCTTAGGAGAGAGCAATTTCTGGTACGACTTTTCCGGGTTGCGCGTTTTGCGCAGCGGCCCTTCCATGCGTATCACCTGGAATCGTCCTCCTCATCTTCAGGCCGAGGCCGGCTATGATTTCAACCACTACACCAAAGGTCTTCAGGCGACCCATACGTTCCACGAAAAGATCATTGTTAAACCGGACGATTTTAATCTTTTTCTTGTTTCTCATGAGCGCCGGGACGTGACGGACAATGAGAATACGGTGCGTTCCAGCCTCCAGAGGGATGATTATATGTTGCGCTGGCAGATGGCGCCGATCCGTCGGCTTGCCGCCGGGGCTGATTATACTTTTTCCCATTTTACCGACGAGAATGAACGTTGGCGCTACGGTATTGACGGTGTCGGGATCATCTTGTTTGAGCCGCGGGCCCTGAAGGTTTTCTTCAGGCATGAGGCGTACGGTTTTCGCGACCCGAGCCGTACCTATTTCGCGCCGGGCAGTTTTCATACGACGCGCCTGGGAGTGGAGTGGAGGCATTTTTTGAACAAGGAAGGCCTTTTCTGGGGCGCCCTGGACACGTATTACACGTTCCGTTATAACGTTATCCTGGACGTCCATGATCAGACCGGCCATGCGTTTTATCTGGATGTTCACAGGGATTGGAGCAAGAAGTTTTCGACGCACCTGGAGGCGTCCAAGACGTTTTACGAGCGCAAGGGGATATGGACGGAGAATCGCGTGACGGTGAAAGGGACGTATTATTTCTGATATGGGTTTTCGCGAACGCTTCCATCAAGAGCGGCAATCTTACACGGCATTCCTCGTGCTGCTGTTTGTTTTTCTCGTCGTTTATTTTCTCGTTCGGTCCGTTTTCGTCGTTTCTGCCCGCTACGATATCCTGGAAAAGACGCTGGCCGTCGTTTTCCTCTTGTGCGAAGCTTTTGTGCTGGTCCAGGCCCTGGGCTATTTTATAACCGTTTACCGTTGCCGGCAGAAGCGCTGCGTTCTGCCTGCGGTCCAGGCCGTGCCGCATATTCCTTCCGTCGCTATCCTTGTTCCGGCGAGGCATGAACCGACCGGGGTCCTGGAAGATACGCTCGTTTGCCTTTATAACCTGCAATATCCCAACAAGCATATTTATCTTCTCGACGATTCTTCCATTCCAAAATTCAAGGAAGAGGCCGCACGGCTGGCCCGGAAATACGAAGCCAAGGTCTTCAGCCGTGATGTTCGTCGGGGCGCCAAGGCCGGCATTATCAATGATTGTGTCGCGACACTGGACGAGAAATATATCGCCATTTTCGATGCCGATCAGAACCCCATAGCTTCCTTTTTGGATAAGCTGGTCCCGTTTCTCGAGGCGGATGACCGGCTGGGTTTTATCCAGACGCCGCAGTTTTATTCCAATACCGCTTCGAGCAGGGTCGCTTTGGCCGCCAATGTCCAGCAGGCGGTTTTCTATGAATACATTTGCGAAGGCAAGGGGTCGAATGAGGCCATGGTTTGTTGCGGGACCAACGTCGTTTTAAGGCGCCAGGCGCTTCTGGAGGTCGGCGGGCTCGATGAAGCGACCGTGACGGAGGATTTTGCCACGTCCGTCAAGCTTCATCTGAGAGGCTGGAGGTCTCTCTACAGCAACCACGTTTATGTCTTCGGCCAGGGGCCGGAGGATCTCGTGGCGTATCTCAAGCAGCAGCACCGCTGGGCCATGGGAAATGTGGCGGTCTTGCGCCGTATCATTGTGGAATTTTTCAGGAACCCTTTCCGGTTGTCGCTCGCGCAGTGGTTCGAGTATTTTGTTACAGGGAGTTACTATTTGATCGGGTGGGCGTATATTTTTCTCATTTTCTGCCCGGTCCTGTATATCTTTTTCGGCATCCCGTCTTTTTTCATGAATTCCGTCGTTTACTCTCTGAGTTTTGTTCCCTATCTGATCCTTTCGCTGGCGATTTTTTATTATAGTATGTATGAGCGTGCCTACGATATGCGGCAGGCAATACTGGGGCAGCTTTTAGTTTTTGTCACGCTGCCGGTTTACCTGCGGGCGTCATTGTTCGGTTTGCTGGGGGTTAAAGGAAGGTTTGAAGTGACGGCAAAAAACGGGGGGCGGCGTATCCCTTATGTTTATCTCTGGCCCCAGCTTTTTTTCTGGGGTGTGAATCTTGCGGCGTTGACCTGGGCTTTGAATAAACTGGTTTATGCCCGTTCTGCCGCCATTTTGCTGAATGCGGCCTGGATCGCGTATCACTTTTTATTATTCTCCAGTATTTTTTATTTTAATGAAGAGAAGGTTTGACCGGAACATTTTTTGGGTGTTGTTTTTTCTCCCGTTGCTGGGTGCGGCCGCGGTTTGGTTTTTTTTAGACGGCCGCACGTCGGCGCGCATTGTCGAGAAGACCTGGAAAGGTTATCAGGAGAGGTTTATCGCTCCTGACGGGTGCGTCATGCGCCTCAAGGAAAGGGATTCTGTTTCCGAGGGGCAGGCCTATGCTTTGCTGCGGTCGGTCTGGATGGGAGATAAGCCAGCCTTCGACAGGATCTATCGGTGGACAGAGTCTCACTTGTCGCGTTCTGGAAAGAGAGGCGACCATCTTCTGGCCTGGCGCTGGAAAGACGGGGAGGTCGTGGACTGGATGCCTGCCAGCGATGCGGATATCGATTATGCCCTGGCTTTGATTTTTGCCGCCAGGGCATGGCCGTCCGGAGCCCCTGAAGGCCTTGAGGGTTATGAGCAAAAGGCCCTCGTCGTATTGAACGATATCCTGCGGCTGGAGACATACCGGACAGCTTCGGGCCGTTTGTATCTGGCGCCATGGATCCTTGGAGAGGTCCCGGCCGGAAGAGGCCGATACCCGGTCAACCCTTCTTACTATTCTCCGGCGCATTTTCGGATTTTTTACGCCTTGACAGATGATCCGCGGTGGCTTGAGCTTGCGGAAACGACGTATTTCGTGTTGGATGCCCTGGCCAAGAACCTCGGCGGCCAGGCAGGCGCGGGTTTGTTTCCGGACTGGTGTTGCGTTGATGACAACGACGCTTTTGAGGTTTTGGCGCAGAAGAGCGCGGATTTCGGATGGGAGGCGGTCAGGATTCCCTTGCGGGTTGTTTTGGATGATCTGTGGTTTGGTTCTGCGGCGGCCGAAGAAATCTTGCGCGGCTCGATCGGCCGGTTTGCTGCAAGCGAGTATAAGGAGCGCGGGAAGATTTTTTGCGAATACACCTATGCCGGCGAGCCTTTGAAGGAGTATGAAAGCCCCTTGTTTTATGCGGCGTATTATTGTGCCGTGCTGCCCGCGGGCGGTGATGAGAAGGATATTTTTTTGAAAATGACGAGACGCGATCTCTCTTGGAGGAGCGGCCTATACGGGCGGGAGGCTGATTATTTCGTTAACAGCCTGGCCTGGATTGCCGACGGGATCGCATGCGGCGTGGTGCGCAATGTCGCACAGGAAGGGGGAACGACGTGACAAAAGACGCCTTGATCGCAAAACTGGAAGAAGGCATTAAGATCGAAGAGTCGGCCATTGTTGTTTATACCAAGCATATGGGGAATACGCTGTTTTTGTCGGGATTCGCGCCGGGTTCGAAGGAGAAGGTCGCCGAGATTTTAAGGACCCTTTGGGAGGAATCCCGGGGGCATCGAAAAATTTTTGAGCAGATCATCGCCCGCGTGCAGAAGGACGAGAAAAATGTTTACTAAAGCCGATTACCGGGAATATTTTCAGACAATCTCCAACAAAGAAAAAACAATGATTGTTTTTCTTTCGCAGTTGATGCCCCTGCTTGAAGACGAACGCCTTATCGAAGAACTTCGTCATGTTCTCAGGGATGAGGTCCGCCATGCCCAATTGGCGGATATTCTGTTCGAACAATTGGTTTAGCCGATCTTGTTTGCGGCTTTGACAGAGATATGATTTTTTGATACAGTGGTCCGACAATTGAATCGAGGGAGGTCGTAGAGCGGCCTGAGAGTTCCGCGTGTCGTCAAGCAGGCCTTGGCGACAAAAGCGGATGACCTCATGAACCTGATTTCTGCTTCGCCGCGCAGTTTGCACGCACGGCTACGCAGGAATCCTGTGAAGCTAAAAACGAAAGCGTTTTAGCGAAGCAGGACTGGGTAATGCCAGCGAAGGGAGGTGTCTATGAGATATGGTGTGTTTTGACCCCATGGCATTGAAGGCCGTGGGGTTTTGTTTTGGCCGGCCGGAAGCCGGGCCGGGGTAGAACAACTTAAAACGAAAAGCGTAAAGCCAGAACCCAAAAACACTCATTGAAACTTTTGGAGGACATGATGACATTTTATCCTATCAACGAGGCGCGTATCACGCGCGCCATTTCGTCTGAATTCTTCCAGGAATTCGACGGGCATATTGAAAACGATGTGGTGATCGTCGGGGCCGGCCCCAGCGGTCTTGTGGCAGCGCGGGACCTGGCGCGGAGCGGCTTGAAGACCCTGGTGGTCGAGAGTAATAATTACTTGGGCGGAGGATTCTGGATCGGCGGTTATTTCATGAACACGCTGACGTTCCGCAGTCCGGGGCAGGAGATGCTTGATGAGATGGGCATCAGATACAAAAAGATCGAGGAGGGTTTGTATGCGGCCCGCGGCCCCGAGGCCTGTTCCAAGCTGATCGCCGCGGCGTGCGACGCAGGGGTGAAGTTTCTTCACATGACGAAGTGCGATGATGTGGTTTGTCGCCAGGGAAGGGTGGAAGGCGTGGTCGTCAATTGGGCGGCCGTGTCGGCCCTGCCGCGGGCCATCACCTGCGTTGACCCTGTGGCCCTGGAGGCAAAGGCCGTTATCGATGCCACGGGACATGACGCGCGCGTCTGCCAGGCATTGCAGAAGAGGGGGATTCTGTCGTTCGGAGAATGCGGGGCCATGGATGTCGTTGGCTCCGAAGATGCCCTCGTGGAGAAAACGGGAGAGGTTTACCCGGGGCTCTATGCCTGCGGCATGAGCGTGGCAACGGTTTTTGCCATCCCGCGCATGGGGCCGACGTTCTCCGGGATGCTATATTCAGGAAAGAAAGTGGCTCGACTCATTAAGGATAAGATCGCGGCCGGTGACAGCCAATGTTTGTGCAGCGAAAATTCCGGACGAGGCCGGTAAAAGATCTTTGTCTTTCGGAGAAAAGCCAGGCATTATCCTTTAATGCCTGGCTTTTCTTTTTTCGCCCGGAAGTACCGCAGCCGAGTAATATGCCCTTTTGATTGACAAAAAAGCCATCTTGGACTAATCTTAAGAGAGAAAAATTATAACTTCTGGCAGGAAAGGATATTATGAAAACTTGGATATACGCATTATTAAGTGTTTTTCTTGTCAGTATTATTTCTTTGGTTGGTATCCTGGCGCTGGCCATTGACGAACGCAGACTGAAAAGAGCCCTGCTTTTTCTTGTCAGTTTTGCCGTGGGGGGGCTTTTCGGCGACGTCTTTATCCATATTCTCCCCGAAGCTTTTGAGGAGGCTGTTTCACCCCTGCGCGTTTCTTTCGGTGTCATCGCAGGTATTCTTTTGTTTTTCATCCTTGAAAAGTTCATCTATTGGCGGCATTGCCATGCGGGGGTTTGTGATATGCACGACAAGCCCGTGGTCTGGCTCAATCTTATCGGCGACGCATTCCATAATTTCATCGACGGTATCATCATCGGGGCCAGCTATTCTGTCAGTTTCGCGATCGGTATCACGTCGACCTTGGCAGTCGTCCTGCACGAGATTCCCCAGGAGATAGGGGATTACGGGATCCTCGTGAATGGGGGCTTGAGCAGGCGCAAGGCTCTCGGTATGAATTTCCTGTGCGCCCTTGTGGCCGTTCTGGGCGCGGTGACAGCCCTGCTTATCGGGCCGCATATCAATGATTTCGCAGATTATGCCCTTCCGTTGACGGCCGGCGGCTTCATTTATCTGGCGGGGTCTGATTTGATTCCGGAACTTCATCGCGAGATCCGTTTTTCCCGTTCCATCTTTCAGCTGTTGTCCATTATTTGCGGCGTTATGGTGATGGCGCTTCTTTTGTTGCTGGAGTAATCCATGCTGATCCATCGACATCATGATCACGGGCATCACGATCCGAGGGGCCCCAAGGGTTATGTGGCCGCTGTCCGCAGGATCCTCTTTTGGGTCCTGGGCTTGAACTGGCTGGTGGCGGTCCTGAAACTCATCTTTGGATATTTGATTAACAGCACCAGTATGGTGGCCGACGGTTATCATTCGTTTGCGGACGGGGCATCGAATATCGTGGGATTGCTGGGCATGAAGATCGCCGGCCAGCCCAAGGATGAAGACCATCCTTACGGCCATAAGAAATACGAGACGCTGGCTTCCCTGGTGATCGCGTTTTTATTGTTTTTGATCTGTCTGCACTTGATCCACGATGGATGGGAGAGGCTGTGGGCCAGGAGGGCCCCGGAAGTTACTGTCTGGGGTTTTGTCGTTCTGGGCGTGACCATGGTGGTGAACGCGGGCGTCATGTTTTATGAGGGTCGCCGCGGCCGCGTCCTGGGCAGCGACATCCTGGTTGCAGATGCCATGCATACGCGGGCGGACCTTTTGACCTCGTTTTCCGTCGGCGTCGCTTTCGTCGGCGTCAAGCTCGGATTTCCCGTTTTGGACGCCGTTGTCGCCATGGTCATCGCCGTGTTTATCGCTTTTTCCGGCATCGAGATCTTGAAGCGATCTTCGGCAGTCCTTTGCGATACGGCGGCGATCGACCGCCAGGCCATCGAGCGCCTGATCATGGCGATCCCGGAGGTCAAGAAATGCCATAAGATCCGGACCCGCGGCCGTCATGACGATATCTATATCGATCTTCATGTTTTGGTGAATGACCAGATGAAACTGGTCCATGCCCACGATCTGACCGTTAAAATCGAAGACCTTATCAAAAAAGAATTTTGCGGAGTCAGCGATATCGTGGTGCACGTCGAGCCCTTGAGCAGCGAAACGCATCACGGCGACTAATCTTCGGGCCCTGGCATTCCTTTGTCTTTCTTGTTTTCGGCCAAGGGGTACGGCCGGGGTACTCGTCAGGACGATCGTGGATAGAATCTCTCTTGTCATAGCGTTCGGTGCGGGCCTCTTGTCTTTTCTAAATCCCTGCGTTTTACCTCTCATTCCCGGTTTTCTGGGGTATCTTTCCGGCGTTTCTTCGACGGGGTTCATGGAGGGGCGCCTCAGGATTTTTTTATGTTCCTGTTTTTTCGTTTTGGGTTTCGCCGCGGTCTTCGCACTCCTGGGGGTTTTGCTCAATACCATCCTGCAGCAGATTTCGTTTACGGCCAGAGAGTGGCTGGGGCGTCTCGGCGGCACCGTCATTATTGTTTTTGGTTTGCATCTTCTGGGGCTTCTTGAAATCCCCTGGCTCGAAAAGGAGCATAAAGTCCAGCTAAAAAGCGGGATGCATCTTTCTCCCTATGTTTTGTCTTTTGTGTTCGGTGCGGTTTTTGCCGTCAGCTGGACGCCCTGTGTCGGAGCCATTCTGGGAAGTATCCTGGCCCTTGCGGCAAACCGTCCGGGTGAAAGTTTCTGGCTCTTGCTGAGTTACGCTCTCGGGCTGGGCATTCCGTTTCTCCTGACAGGGCTTTTTGCATCTTTCGCTGCGAAGTTGATCGGCAGGCTGGCCCGTTATCTCTGGATCATCCATCGATTGACGGGCGTTTTTTTGATCCTTTTGGGTATCCTTGTTTTTACGGATCAACTGGCGGTCCTGGTGAGCGGCACATTCCTGAATGAAGAACTGCTGAGGCAGATATGACGAAGAAACCTTTTCTTTTGTTCGTCGCGCTGGCGGTGATCGTCACCGCCATCTATTTTCTGGGAACCCGTAGACAAAAAGAGACGCCCCGTGTTTCTTCGTCCGTTGTCCGCCGCCAGGAGATCGCGGTGCCTGCTGTGACGGGGGCGGCCGGGAAACGGATCGCGGAAAAGAATAAGAGATACCAGCGCGCCAAAGAATTTATTTCGCCCGATGGCACCATCAATGCAGAGCCGTTCCGTCTTTCCGATGCCGTCGGAAAACAGGTCATTCTGGTCGATTTCTGGACCTACAGCTGCATCAACTGTCAAAGAACCTTGCCTTATTTGACCGCCTGGGACGCCAAGTATGGGCCGCAAGGCCTGCTCGTCATCGGCGTCCATGCCCCGGAATTCGGTTTTGAGAAGATGTATGACAATGTCGTTGCCGCCGTCAGGAAAGCCGGTATCCGTTATCCCGTGATCCAGGATAACGCCCATGCCAATATGCGTCTTTACGGCACTCTTTACTGGCCGACGAAATACCTGATCGATATCGACGGTTTCATCGTCTATAAACACGTGGGCGAAGGGGATTATGACAAGACCGAAGATGCGATCCGCAGCCTTTTAGAAGAGCGGCGCCGCGTCCTGCATATCCAGGAGGCGATGCCCTCCGGTTCTGTCGTCCAGCCCCGTGGGGCCCAGGACGTTGATTTTGGTTCGATCGGGACCCCCGAGATCTATCTGGGGGCCGAGACGACACGCGGCAACTTCGGTAACCCCGAAGGGCTTGTTTATGGCAAGACGATCCGTTATGCCGTGCCCGATACGCTTCGGCCCAACCAGGTCTATCTGGAGGGAGAATGGTTCAATGATGCCGATCATCTTCGCCTGGAGTCGGCCAGAGGGAAGATCGTCCTCATTTATGACGCCAAATCCGTTAATCTTGTCGCAGGGGCAGAGAGGACGGGTGCGCGGCTTCTGATCAAGATGGACGGCAGATACATCAATCCGTCATACGCCTGCGAAGACATGGGGGAAGGCGGCATCATCAAGATTTCGGGCGAGGATATTTATCGCATTGTCTGCGGCCGGGGGTATGGCCGTCACAAGATCGAGATCGAAGTAGACGGCCCCGGTTTATCGATTTACGCTCTTACGTTCGGTTAGAAGCAAAGGGCGCGTCAGGCCGGTTTTTTTGTTCTCTTTTTTCCCTTATTTCGTCTTGATATTTTTTGATGCGCAGGATAAGATAGAACTAAACTTTAATCATAAGACTTATGTCTGAGAAATCCGCGTTATATCGAGAGGTTTTCAAGTCCTTCTTTCAGGCCTTCAAAAGGCTTTCGCTGTATTCCTCGCAACATCCCTTGTCCCGCGAGACCCTGACAAATGCGTTTTCCATCGTCGATATGATCCTTAGAGAAAAAAAAGAGATTGTTTTTTCGGCGGACGACCAGAGGGGCCTTGTTCTTCTTAACGATGAGCCGATGGGGATGGATGTCCTGGGGGTCCGTGAAATATGCCGTCGTTTCCGGGGGCTCGGCCTCGGCGGCGTGGTATTCACCCAGGGGTTGGTTTTGAACGAATTAGCGGATTTCATCAAGGCCCTGGCGTGGCCGTCTTCACCGGACGGGAAGGCTTCCGAAGCCCCCGATATCTTTCGTGTCGGTTCGCAGCATATTGAAATCCGCAAGGTTTTGGTTGAGCATGCCCAGGAGCAGGTTGCGGCCGGGCTTGGAGTGGAGACTGACGGCGGCCGGCCGGAAAAAATTATCGTCGATGTCCGCGATTTCCTTTCCGGCAAGGCCCCGGATGCGGGATGCGCCCCCGAGGCTGTCTTTGAGAAACTGGAGGGGGATCCCGGCCGTTTGGCCGAGGTGGCCGTCCAGGTTGCCAGAGAGGCCGGGGATTTTGACGGCGTCCTCAAAAAGTGGACCGCTTGGATGATCGAGCATGTTGTGCCGTTCGTCCTCGAGCGCAAGCCCGGTTCTTTTGTTGTCTTTGAGCGTTTCTTCGACGCCTTACGCGCCTGGGATATGGGGGTTGTTTTTCCATCGGCTGAGGATGCCATCTATTCCTGTGCGGACGATATCAAGATGGCGATGGTCTTGCGCGCTTTCTTTTCTTTTGAACGCGATCCCGGGAAGGCCGTGGCGCTGGCCGCCGAGATCCTGGGAGAAGAACGGGGCCAGGAGAAATATGTTTCCAGACTTGCAGGCGATCTGGCGGCGCGCCCGGGGGGCGAGGACTTCATCAGGCAGCTGAAGGCGGAAATGGCGCGGGACGACGAAACGGCCGTCTCTCAAAAGAAGCTGCGCAGGCTCATGAGGATCTCCGAGCGATTTGACGAGGAACTTGAGGCGCGCGTGAAGACCGCCACGGAAGAGTTGATGCGCCTCAATAAGCGGCTGGCGGATGAGAAAGAGCGGACCGACGCCATCGTGAGGCATGTGGCCGAAGGGGTTGTCGTGGTGAATAAGGAAGGCCGCATCCTGATGATGAATCCCGCCGCGGAAAAACTGCTCGACAGCCAGGCCAAAGAATCTTTAGGCAAGTATCTGGTGCAGAGCCTCAAGGACCATCATCTTCTGGCTGTCGCCAAGGATCTGGACCACGACAAGGGAGCCGCGCTGACCAAGGAGATCAAGCTGGACAGCAAGGATGAGACGACGAAAAAGGTCCTGAGGGCTTCGACCGCGGTCGTAGAGAACGAGAACGGCGATACGGTCGGCATGGTGTCGGTTTTGAGCGATATCACGCACGAAAAACAGATCGAGGAGATCAAGTCGCAATTCGTGTCTCTTGTGACGCACGAATTGCGCACGCCGGTCGTGGCCATCCAGAAGTCTCTGGAGTTGATCGACAGCGGCGTGACGGGGGCGGTCAATGAAGACCAGAAGAGGTTCTTGGAGATCTCCAAGCTCAATCTGGCCCGTCTCAACAGCCTGATCAACGATCTTTTGGATATGTCCAAACTTGAAGCCGGCAGGCTGGTCCTTCTGCCGTCTTCTTTTGACATCCGCGGCGTCATCCAGGAAGTCAAGACGTCCCTGTCGAGCTGGATCAGGGACAAGGAGATCACGGTGCGGCAGGACGTGCCGGAGGTCCCCGTGATGGTGAACGCCGATAAGGACCGCATGGTCCAAGTCATGGTGAATCTTGTGGGTAACGCCTTGAAGTTCACCCCGAAAAAAGGAGAAGTGAACATTTCCTTAAAAGCCCTTGACCGCAAGGACAAGATTTGCGAGGAACCGTGTGCCCAGATCGCGGTCAGCGATTCAGGGATAGGCGTCGACCCCAAGGATTTCAAAAGGATCTTTAATAAATTCGAGCAGGTCAGTCTTGTTTCTCCCGTCGGTACGGGCGGGACGGGACTGGGCTTATCTATTGCCAAGGAGATCATTAATCTTCACGGCGGGGACATCTGGGTGGAGAGCCAGGTCGGTCACGGCAGTACGTTTACTTTCGTGATCCCTCGGGCATTCCACGGAGGTAAAAACAGTGCTGAATAAACCGACGAAGAAACCGCAGGATCTCAAGAATAATTTTTACATCATGATCGTCGACGACGAGAAGGATTTTCTTGATTCGATCACCTATTGGTTTGTCTCTCAGGGGTATCAGGTGGAGGCCTTGATGTCCGGGGCAGAGGCCATTGAGATGATCCGGGCCAGGAAACCCGGGATCGTTTTCTTGAATCTCCAGATGCCCCGGCAGGAGGGGATCGAGACCCTTCGGGTGATCAAGGAACTTGATAGCCGCCTTCCTGTTGTCATGCTTTCGGCGTTTGGTGAAGAAGATATGAGCGTGGATGCGTATAAATTGGGCGTGAATGGATTTTTCGATAAATCGAGCAATTTCTATAAGGCGGAACACTTGATCAATACGCTTGTGCGCGTGATCGCGCGCCAGTACGGGGTCTCTGCGGATGCCCCCGTTAAAAAACCCGCGAAGCGGTGGTTCGTCTGGAGCCTGATCTTTCTTGTCATCGGCCTGGGTCTTGCATTTTCCGTCATCCAGAGGTTGGCGATGCCACGGGTTTGTTTTAAAGACGGCGCTTGTGTGCGCGTTGAAGTGGCTGATACCGAAGAAGAGAGGCAGAGAGGTTTGATGTATCGCAAGTTTCTGCCGGCAGGCCAGGGCATGCTTTTTGTTTTTCCTCAGGAGAGCCTCTGGGGATTCTGGATGAAAAATACGAAGATCCCCTTAGATATTATCTGGCTGGATGCTTCAGGAAAGGTCGTCGGTTTGGCGCGCCATGCCCAGCCTTCCGGACTTGCGATGCCGCCTGTTTTTAAGAATGATCGGCCCGCCAAATTCGTTCTCGAGACCCACGCAGGATTTGCCGACAAACATCATATCCTGGCCGGTGATCGTGCGGAGATCCGCTAAAAGAGTTATCGGCGTCGGCTGTTTTATCCTTCCCGCAATTGTTTTTCCGCATCGACTTCGTCGCGATTGATCAGCCGGATGGCCTGCGTGACCTTATTTTTCATGTCGTCCGTCAGGCCCTTGATGTCGAGCATCTCCTTGAAAACCTGCA
>JAQUOM010000002.1 GCA_028717105.1 Candidatus Omnitrophota bacterium | reverse complement strand
CGATTTTGCCGAGGTCGTCAAGGCAGGCAAGGCCCCCAAACCGGTCATCTTGACGCTTGTTGTCAATTGGTGCATAAAACCGTTTACCATGTTTGCGATCGCGTGGTTGTTTCTCGGGCTGTTGTTCAAGGGATGGCTTCCGGGAACGGAGATCGTCAAAGGCGGGGCCCAGGTAGAACTGTTCAGGTCTTATATCGCCGGGTGCATCTTGCTGGGTATAGCGCCTTGCACAGCCATGGTTTTAATTTGGGGGCATCTGGCCCGCGGCAATGACGGCCATACGCTTGTGATGGTAGCGATCAATTCGCTGACCATGTTATTTCTTTACGCGCCTTTGGGCGGGTGGCTATTGGGCGTCAACAAGATGCCCATTCCATGGCAGACGATTGTGCTGTCCGTGGTTATTTATGTCGGCCTGCCGTTGTTATTGGGATATTACTCAAGGAAATGGTTGATTGCCAGGAGGGGGTTTAAGTGGTTTGAGGAAAAATTCCTGCATTATCTGACGCCGGTTTCAATTGGCGCCCTGTTGCTCACGCTTGTTTTGTTGTTTTCATTTAAGGGCGAATTGATCATCAACCAGCCGCAGATGATCTTCTTGATTGCGATCCCATTATTTATTCAGACCTGTCTCGTTTTTGCCGTAACATACGGGTTGGCTAAATGGCTGAAATTGTCATATCGAGACGCGGCCCCATCGGCCCTGGTTGGCGCCAGCAATCATTTTGAGGTCGCTATCGCGACATCAACGATACTTTTTGGCCTGTCTTCGGGGGCTTCGCTGGCCACCGTTGTGGGCGTTTTGATTGAGGTCCCGGTTATGCTGATGCTCGTGAAATTTTGTGTAAGGACGCAAGGCTGGTTTATCCATGGAAAAGCCTGACAGATGTCCCGGACGGCCATGGTGACGGGGGTGATTATCGATCATCCTGCCTGACGCCAACGGTCCCCCATTATTCCTTTCCCTTTCCCCATTCGTTTGTTACAATAACACTTAGCTTTTCCAACCCATGCCCTCGGAGCGCGGGGTGAAAAGTCTGCGCTTACTCTTGAGGCAACAGCTTTATTGACTTCATGGCAGATCAGATTTTTTTCGATGGTTCCCGGCCCGGCAGGCTCCTGATCAAATTGTCAGGGGAGTGGCAGATGTCTTCGCGCACGCCTTCCATAGATACCGTTGTCCTTCAGCTAGATCAACATAAAGATATTCAAGAAGCCGCTTTTGATGTATCAGGCGTCAAGAAGTGGGACAGCGCTTTGATCGCGTTTGTGCTCGAGGCCGCCAAGCTTTGCCGCAAGAAGGACATCCGGGTCGCGCAGGACGGCCTGCCCGAAGGCGTGCGCAAGTTTCTGGACCTTGCTTCCAGGACGAAAGAAAAGGTTGCGGCACCGGAGCCTGAGCCGTTGTCATTCCTGGAGCGCATCGGCGACCAGGCTGTTCGCGTCAAGAATGGCATGTTTGTTCTTATCGATTTCCTGGGAGAGTTGGCTGTGGCCTTTGGCCGGTTGGCCGGAGGGAAGTCATTCTTCAGACGGGATGATTTTGTGATGATCGTCCAGCGCTGCGGCGTTCATGCCCTGGGGCTGGTGTCGCTGATCAGCGTTCTCGTAGGCGTGATCCTGGCTTTTATCGGCGTTATCCAGCTTGAGATGTTCGGTGCACAGATCTTTATCGCGGACATCGTAGGTATTGCCATGGTGCGTGTGATGGGCGCCATCATGACCGGTATTATCATGTCGGGCCGGACGGGCGCGTCGTTTGCGGCCGAACTCGGGATCATGCAGACCAATGAAGAGATCGACGCGCTCAGGACCCTCGGGGTTTCGCCTATTGAGTTTCTTGTCATGCCGCGCGTTTTGGCGATGGTGATCATGATGCCGTTGTTGACGCTTTATGCGAACCTGATGGGGATTGCGGGCGGGTTTATGATCAGCGCCTCGGTGCTTGGGATCAATCCCGTTGAATACCTGCATCATACGCAGGCCGCTGTCAACTTGAGTAATCTCTGGATCGGTTTGGCGCACAGCGTGGTTTTTGGCGTGATCATCGCTGTTTCGGGATGTTTGCGCGGCATGCAGTGTGAACGCAGCGCGGCCGGTGTCGGTGAGGCGACGACGTCGGCGGTCGTCACGGCCGTCACAGCCATTGTGGTCGCGACAGCCGTCATTACCTTTGTGTGCCAGATGCTGGGTGTTTAGAGACCCTTGAGGCCGGGCCGCAGGCTGCCTTTGTTTTGCAGGCAAAGCCATGGCGGATAGGGGCGTCGCGCCCCGCTGGGCGGACAAAAAAGACAGGCGGGTAGGCCCCGGCCGGTTGGCCGGAGGGCAGCCCGAGGGGTTTTTAAGGAACCTATGGATCAAACACAAACACCGATCATTGAAGTCCGGAATTTGGAACTTGCTTACAACGATTATGTCGTGATGCGCGATATCAATTTCAGCGTCACAAAGGGCGATATTTTCATCGTGATGGGAGCGAGCGGCTGCGGCAAGAGCACGTTGCTCAAGGCTTTGATCGGATTGCTTCGGCCGCAAAAAGGAGAGGTTCTTTATAGCGGCATAGACCTCTGGGCCTTAGACGATGAAGGGCAGAAAGCGGTCATGCGGCGTTTTGGCGTCTTGTATCAAGGCGGTGCCCTGTGGAGTTCTCTCACCCTGAGCGAGAATATCGCCTTGCCGCTCGAGATTTACGCGAGTTTATCGCGTGGGCAGATCCGCGACATCGTCGCCTTGAAGCTTGCGATGGTGGGCCTTTCGGGTTACGAAGATTTCTATCCATCGGAGATCTCCGGCGGCATGCGTAAGCGCGCGGGGCTCGCGCGCGCCATTGCGCTGGACCCGGAGATCATCTTTTTTGACGAACCGTCTGCGGGGCTCGATCCTGTCAGCGCCAGAATGCTCGATGACCTGATCCTGCAGTTGCGCGATACCCTGGGCGCGACCATTTTGATCGTTACGCACGAATTGGCGAGCATTTTTGCCGTTGGCACGAATGCCTTGTTTTTGGATGACCGTAAGAAGACGATGGGCGCGATCGGCAATCCCAAGGAATTGCTGAGAACGTCTCGGGATCCTAAGGTGATCGAGTTTTTGACGAGGGGCGAGAGACAAGAAGGAGCGGTTTCATGATAAAGAAAGCGAACAAAAGGTTGATCGGTGCGTTTGTGGTGGGGGCCGTCGTTCTATTCGTGGCCGCAATCGTCTTTTTTGGTTCGGGGCTTCTCTTTCCGCAATCGGACAAATATGTTTTGTATTTTGAAGGTTCGGTCAAGGGGTTGTCTGAAGGTTCGCCCGTCATTTTTAAGGGGGTTCAGATCGGGAATGTCGACCGGATCCATCTGGTCTATCATCCCGGGACCGGGGATGTCCTGATTGCGACCATCGTTGATGTAGAATTGTCGCGCGTGGAGGGATTCCCGGACAAGATAGGTTACCCCGAGTATAAGACCCTGATCGAGCGGGGCCTTAAGGCGCGCCTGGATATTCAGAATTTTATCACCAATCAGCTGATGATTTCTTTTGATTTTTACCCCGATAAAGAGGTGAAACTGCACGGGATCGTCAAAAAATATCCGGAGCTGCCGGCCCTGCCTACCTCGCCGGATATCTTTGAGCTGATGAACGAATTGCCGATCAAGGAGATCGCCGACAGCCTGGAAAAAACGGTAGAGGGGATCAATAAATTGGTCAGCCCCGAGGGGCTCTACGTACTGGAAAAAGCCGTTGGGGAGGTAACGATGGCCTCGCGCTCCATGAGATTGCTGGCTGAATATCTTGAAGAACATCCGGAGGCGATCATCAAAGGCAAGCAGGTTCCCAGAGGAGGCGAATGATATGAGACGATCCATGGTGGTCCTTTTATTGTGTTTTTGTTTGTGCGCAGGGGCAGTTTTGTCTTGCGGCGGATGCGTGTCTGTCGGCAATAGCCCGGATGCACGGTTTTACATGCTTGACAGCCCTGTGAGCGTTCAAGGCAGCGGTGATCAAATTTCCGGCGTTCCCGACGGCACGGTGATCAGCGTGGGGCCCGTGAAGATCCCGGCTTATCTGGCCCGTCCGCAGATCGTGACACGCGACAGAAACAAGAGGCTTGTGATTGCCCAATTCGACCGCTGGGGCGAATCCCTGGATGCGGCGATGGCGCGTCGCATTAACGAGGAGCTTGCCGGGATGTTCCCGACGGCGGTGATCGAGACTTTTCCGTGGAACTTTTTTGTCTCCGTGCGGTATCAGGTGATCGTCGAGCTGCTTGATTGGGATGCGCGCCTGGATGAGAACCTTGGGCTGGTGGTGCAGTGGTCTGTTCTGGACGTGAAAGCCAAAGATGTCGTCATGACGAAACGTTCCGCCTTCAACGAGCCGATCGGGTCGGCTACATACGAAGGATTGACCGACGCCTTGAGCGTCGCGATGACGTCCCTGAGCCGCCAGATCGCTGAAGCTGTCGCCGGCCTGGCCGGCAAGGCAGGGGAATGAAGCTTTGCCGGCACGCCTGCCTGTTTGTCGAAGACAAGCGGGCAGGCAGGCCTTCTCGTTTGCCTGCGCGATGCGATGAGATAGGGGAAAACCATGAAGATTTTTTTGATCCCCATAGGCATGCCGAGGCATGAGGTGTTTGACCGCCTGGCTGCAGGGCTTGCCAGATCGTTTTCTGCGGACGTGGCGATCGAACCCAAAAGGCCTATCCCTGAGGAGGCCTATGACTTCAGGAGGCGCCAGTATTACGCCAATGCCATTTTAGACGACCTTGCCGGCGAATTCATCATCAATACAAAAGAGGAGAGGGTGCTGGGCGTCATGGACGCGGACATGCATACGGACCCTATGAATTTTATTTTCGGCCTGGCTAATCGCAGGACAGGGTGTTGCCTGCTGTCGCTTGCGCGCCTGAAGCCGGAGTTCTACGGTCGAAAACAGGACAAGGAATTGTTTTATTCCCGGGCGATCAAAGAATCGATCCACGAGCTTGGCCATACCCTGCGGCTTTCCCATTGTTCGCATCGTCGCTGCGCCATGTTCTTTTCTGATTCCGTCAACGACACGGACGCAAAGAAAGCCGCCTTCTGTGCCGCCTGCAAGCGGAAGATATCGGCCCGGAAATCTTAAAAAAAGGAGACCATGGCAAAGATCAAATGCGATCTGCATGACATCTTCAATAAAGGCCGGGCGATCGACGCGGAGCTTCACCGGATCATGGAGGAAGCCATAAGCAAAAGGATCCCTTTGGTTGAGATCATTACCGGCAAGGGGAGCGGTGAGCTAAAAAAGCGCGTCCTGCGTTTTTTGGACCAGCCTAAGTTTAAACAGCTCTATCACAGGGTCGAGAAAGACGATAAGAATTTTGGCCGTATTTTCGTCCATTTTAAGCACCAGTCCAACAGGAAAAGAATAGGGTTATACGGATATCAACGATGAAAATCTTGAAAGGCATCATATCTTTTTTTTGTTTGTTTGCTTTTTGCGATGGGGTGCTGGCGCAGTCTACGCTGGAATATACGACGCTCACCGGCGGGATGGCGGCAGCGGCCAAGGCCGGCAGGCAGAAGGCCCGGGTTTCAAACGAAGAAGAGGCTGCAGGCTCCGGCGGCGATGCCTCCGGGATCGTCGGCGAGGCCATGACGCAACTTTATAGCGAAAGCGGCCAGGCCCTGGCGTCCAAGGGGCCGCGTTTCTTGAGTCAGGTCGGTTCCGGTCCGGCGGCCCAAAACGCGGTCAGCGGCACCGGAGAGGAAGCGGGGCCATCGTCCGGAGCCAAAGTCATTACGTTTGAAGAAGACGCCGCCGGCACGGGGCCGGATGAAGCGCAGGGCGATGAGGCCGCCGTATCCGGTCAAAAGGTCAGGGTTCATTTTAAGTCTGGCCCTGTCATCGAAGGCAGGTTGGTAGAAGAACGGGAAAATGATGTCAGAGTTGAATCCGAAGGGATCATCTTGACGTATTTCAAGGAAGAAATCGCCAAGGTTGAAAAATTTTAGGAGAGGGCGGTTTTATGGAGCATTGCAAGGTTTGCGGGAGCCATAAGCACGTTTGCCGTGTTTGCGGGGCGGAGCTGCACAGGCGCTTTGATGATTTTATTCTTCGGGCAGAGATCATCTATGCGATCTTTATGGCCTGGGGATACGCGGCCGCGGCGGAAGCGGTGATCCGGGCGGACAACTGGAAAGGGTTTCCGCTCTTGGCCATCAGCACGTTTGTCCTGATCAGGTTTTTCTTTGCGCCGACCCGCAACCTCCATGCCGCCGCCCTTCTTTCCGAAAGGCATAAATCGTGGCGTTGGGTCGTGTTTACGCTGGACTTCCCGATTTTGATATTCCATTCCTTCGCGTATTACACGATGTGTATTGCCGTCCGGGGGAGCGAGGAGAACGCTTACAGGTTTTTTCAGTGGTTTATTATTCTTTTGTCGGCGAATGTCGTCTGGCTTTTTTTCATTGCCTTGAGGATGCATCTCCTCCACAGGCACACTCACTACGGGACCTTTATCAAATGGTGCGTGAATAATTTTGTTTCCGTGGTTTTGTTTTTTATCGCGTCTTATATATGGAGCGGCAGCGCGGCATCTTTCTTCGGCCTGTTCTTTGCCAAAGAGGCCGCGTTCGTTATCCATGCGGGCGTTCCTCTGTATTGGGTCTTTTTCTGGATTGCCCTTGCCAATTGCATTGCCGATGTCATCCTGACGGCTTCTGATTATCTGGGGTTTGACAGCTAATCTTTTATCTATGAAAATCTTCAAATTTTTCATCATCGCCCTGGGCATCATTTTTTTTCTTATCGTTCTTTTGTCCGCGGCGACCTTTGTCGTTGCCGCACACCTGAAGTTGAAGGATTTAGTCGAGCGTGAGATCGAACAACAACTGGGGATCGAGGTCGCCATCCAAAAATTGGAACACTCGCCGTTCTTGACCCATATTTTTGCCAAGGGGATAACCATTGACAATCCGGCCGGTTTTGATGAGAAGGAGTTGGCTTATATTAATGCGATCCATATCGTCTGGGATCCGGGGAATTTGGTTTTCCTCAAGAAACCGAACATTTATCTTCTGGCCATCGATCTGGAACGGCTTTCCATCATCAAGAACCATGAGGGTAAGGTGAATATCAAGGAACTGGTGCCGATCAAAGACCCGGACCTTGCCGCTAAAGACACCACCCCTTTCTTTTTCGACGTCTTTGTCTTGAGCATCGGGACAGTCCATTATACGGAATATGCGCCCTCCGGTAAAAAAATCCATATTTATACCATCGGTATAAAAGACCAGGCGTTCGTCCGGCTGCAGGATGAGAACGAGGTCGTCAAGCTGATCATTTATAAAGCGATCCAGAATACGGAGATCGGGAAATTGATCCACTTGACTCTTTCGCCGGCCCTCTCCGGCGTTTCCGACACGGTCGACGCCGCCTGGGGCACGGCCAAGTCAGGGCTCAAAAGTGCCGTTCAGGTCGCCTCTCTGCCGTTCAAAGTGTTTTTTGGAGAATAATACCCTTCCTGGTTGTCCGCGCGGTTTTTTACGCCGGTTTTTCACCCCTGTTTTTGAAAAAAATCCTTGATTTGTTTTCGTGGAGTAGTATAATTTATTTAACAATTCATACCATTCATACAAATTATACCTCAGGCGCGATCAACAAGGGCTTTAGAATCGCAGCCTGTTAAACGGAGAAATAAAGGAGGACGTTCAATGAGCCGGTTGATGCATCCTAAAGTTTACGGGACCGTGACGGTCGGCGGCAAAGGGCAGGTGGTTATCCCTGTGGAACTGCGCAAACTGCTGAAGATCAACGCGAATGACAAGCTGGTTGTCCTTTCCAAGGGAAGAGACATGATTGGTCTTGTCCCCGTTGAGGAATTCAGCAGGTTTCTGGCTGAAATATCCATTTTGCGCGAGTCGTTTGAAGCGAAAACAAAATAAGATGAAGCCAGGAATTTTTGTTTTTCTCTTTATTGTTTTTGCCGCATGCTCTCCGGCCGGCCCCGCGGGGGCCCAAGAGGTCCATGAGATCCTGACGTGGGAAAACTGCGTCCAGGAGGCGGCGAAAAACCATCCCGACCTGATTGTGGCTGTCGAGAATGTCAGTCAATCCGTGTCCCAGAAACAGATCACTGCCAGCACCCTTTATCCCCAGGTTACAAGCGACGTCAGTGCCGGCACGGCCAAGTCTGCCGCATCGGGCACGAAGGACACGTATTCTTATGGCGTCTCCGGTTCCCAGTTGATCTTTGACGGTTTTAAAACGGTCAGCGACGTCAAGGCCGCCGGACAAAACATCCAGGCCGCAAAAGAGAATTACAGATTTGTTTCATCCGACGTCCGTCAGCGTCTGCGCACGGCGTTTATCAGCCTGCTTCGGGCCCAGGCACTTATCGAAGTGACGGAAGATATCGCCCGCATCCGCAAGAATAACCTCGTTTTGATCACCCTGCGGTACCAATCAGGCCTGGAGCACAAAGGTGCGCTGTTGACTGCTGAAGCCAACCTTGCCCAGGCGAAATTTGAGGTGGAGCAGGCCAAGAGGGACCTGATCGTGGCCCAGTGGCAGCTGACAAAAGAACTGGGCCGGACTGATTTTATGGCGGTTGCCGTCCAGGGAGAATTCGGAGTGGACGTTTCCGGGGACCAAAATCCCGATTTTAAGGCCCTGGCTGCAATCCATCCTTCTTTGCAGGTCACGGTGGCGCAGAAAAACGCGGCGGTCTACGGCGTTAAGGCGGCGAAGGAGAATTTTTTCCCTGTCGTCACAGGCGATGCGGATATCGGCAAGACCAGTTCTCACTGGCCGCCTCAGAGCAATACGTGGAGCGTGGGGCTGGGATTGTCTTTGCCTCTTTTTGAAGGCGGGTTGAAGACGGCGCAACTCGACCAGGCGAAGTCCGTGCTCACCGAAGCCCAAGCCAATGAACGCAGCACCTATGACGGCGTGATCCTTGCCCTTGAACAGTCCTGGGCCTCCTTAAAGGATGCAGCGGAGACCGTGGCGGTCAAACAGAAATTCCTGGTTGCTACAGAAGAGCGTTCCAGGATCGCCCAAGCGCAGTATTCCATCGGTATGATGTCTTATGATAACTGGACGATCATTGAAGATGATCTGGTGCAGGCAAAAAAAGATTTGTTGGATGCCCAGGCCAATGCCCTGCAGGCAGAAGCCAATTGGGTCCTGGCGAAAGGAGAAACCTTAGAATATGAAGAATAAATGGCGCAATATCGGGTTGGCAGTCTTGTTCCTCGTTGCGGGTATCGCGGTTATCAGGATCGTCGCCCCGCGTAAAGGTGCGGACCGGGAGACAGTGCAGTTGATCAAGCCGTCTGCCGGAACGATCAGGGCGGTGATTTCGACCACCGGCACAGTCCTGCCGAAGAACCGCCTGGAGATCAAGCCGCCGGTGAACGGCCGCATCGAGAGTGTTCTGGTAAAGGAGGGAGAGCAGGTCAAGATCGGCCAGATCCTGGCGTGGATGAGCTCCACCGAACGCGCCGCGCTTTTGGATAATGCCAGGGGGCAAGGCGCAGAAACCCTGAAATACTGGGAAGACGCCTATAAGCCGATCCCGCTGTCCGCACCCATCGACGGAGAGGTGATCGTGGCCACGACGCAGCCGGGTCAGACCGTCACGACCAGCGATGCCGTCGTTGTGCTGTCGGACCATTTGATCGTGCGCGCGCAGGTGGATGAGACCGATATCGGCAAGATCGAGGTCGCCCAGGCGGCGGTCGTGTCGCTGGATGCCTATCCTGATACGGAGATCAAGGCCGACGTAGAGCATATTTATTATGAATCAGAAACTGTTAACAACGTGACGATCTATAAAGCCGACCTCAAACCCGAAGAAGTGCCGCTTTTTTTCCGTTCGGGCATGAATGCAACCGTGGATTTCATCGAGGATGGTGAGGCGAGCCGTCTCTTGATCCCGCAGAAGGCGGTCTTTACCGAAAGCGGCGGTACATTCGTCTGGGTGGCCGGAGGCCAGGGAGGGATGGAAAAACGCGCTATCAAGACAGGCCTGTCGGATGAAACGAATGTCGAGGTTCTCTCCGGCTTGAACGAAAACGATCAAGTGGCCGTGAAGACAACGACATACGCGATCCCGAAGACCGCCGAAACAGGCACGAATCCCTTTATGCCGAAACGGCCCGGCGAAAAGAAAACCAAAAGCTAGACGCATGATCACGTTAAAAAATATTTCAAAAACATATCTGATGGGCAAAGTCGAGGTCAAGGCCTTGCAGGGGGTGTCTTTGACGATCGCGGCGGGTGAGTTTGTCGCGATCATGGGCCCCTCAGGCTCAGGCAAGTCGACGCTGATGCATATCCTGGGTCTTTTGGACCGTCCGGACAGCGGCGCATACGATCTCGGCGCGCGACGCATCAACGATCTTAAAGACGATGAGCTTTCTGCCATTCGTAACCGCATCGCAGGTTTTGTCTTTCAACAGTTTCATCTCTTGCCGCGGCTGACAGCCCTTGAGAATACGGAACTTCCCCTGATTTATGCCGGTAAACAGCACTTAAAAGAACTTGCTGCCCAGAGGATCGCTCAGGTGGGGTTAAGCGAACGCGTCCGTCATCGTCCGAATGAACTCTCCGGCGGCCAACAACAACGCGTGGCGATCGCGCGTTCTCTCGTGAATGACCCCCTGATCATCCTGGCAGATGAGCCGACGGGAAACCTGGATTCAAAGAGCCAGGTTGAGATCATGGGGCTTTTGAAAGAATTAAACAAACAGGGCAAGACGATCATTCTCGTTACACATGAACAGGACGTGGCGGCCTATGCCGATCGCGTCATCGTGATGCGCGACGGCCGTATTGTTTCTGATGAGAAGCGAAGGACTGTCGCAGTCGCCCGGGCCGACAGTAGCGCCGATGCGGTCGTGAACGAGGCCCTTTCGCATGGCCTGGCTGTCGCCCGAAAAACAAAATTTTTTGATTATCTGCACCAGGCGCTCGCAGCGATGGTGTCGCATAAGATGCGTTCGTTTTTGTCCATCCTGGGTATTTTGATCGGCGTGGCCGCTGTTATTGCCATGCTGGCCTTGGGTCAAGGCGCCAAAGAGTCCATCGAAAGTCAATTAGCGTCGCTGGGTTCGAACCTTCTTGTTGTGCGGCCGGGATCGCACAGAATGGGTGGCGTGGCGATGGAGTCAGGGACGGTGACGCGTTTTACTTTCCAGGACGTCACGGAGATCCAGAAGCTCCGGGATGTCATCAGCCGCGTCAGCCCTTCTGTTTCGGGCCGGGGGCAGTTGGTATACGGCAACAAGAACTGGAATACACAGGTCGAAGGCGTCGCCGTGGATTACGAGACGGTGCGCGCGAGCGTTCCATCGGCAGGACGGTTTTTCAGCGAGGAGGAGGTGCGCCGGCGCGATAAGGTGGTCCTCATTGGCGCCACAGTCGCTAAAGAACTTTTCGGAGCCGCCGATCCTGTCGGAGCGACGATCAAGATCAATCTCCAGAATTTCAAGGTCATAGGTGTTCTTGCGCCCAAGGGAGGGGTTTCGTTTCACGACCCGGATGATACGGTCCTCATCCCGATTACGACCGCTATGTACCGTGTTTTCGGCAAGGAGTACATTGATATGATTTATGTGGAGGCTAAAGACGCCAGCCTGACGCATGAGGCAGAAGAGGCCATCTCGCAGATGATCATCAAGCGGCACCGTCTGGCTGAAGACGAGGAGGAGTCTTTTCAGATCCGTAACATGTCGGATATCAAGGCGACCCTGGAATCGACAACCAAGACCATGTCGATGCTTTTGGGGTCGATTGCGGCTATCTCATTGTTAGTCGGCGGCATCGGTATCATGAACATTATGCTCGTGTCCGTGACAGAGCGCACGCGGGAGATCGGCCTGCGCAAGGCGATCGGCGCCACCAACAAAGATATCATGATTCAGTTTTTGATCGAAGCTGTCCTTATGGCGGTCATCGGCGGCGCCGTCGGCATCCTTTTAGGGAGCGGGATCGCCATGCTCATGGTTGTTTTTGCCGGCTGGACCGTCAGGGTTTCCGTTTATTCCATCGTTCTGGCAACGACATTTTCTTTGGTCGTGGGTATCGTTTTCGGCCTCTGGCCCGCGCACAAGGCGTCTGATCTCGATCCGATCGAAGCCTTAAGATATGAGTAAGACCTGATCGGGCCCGCGCCTCGGTCAAAGACATAAAAATAACCCCGGTGGATGTCTCACCGGGGTTATTTTTATCCTTCGGCGATATTTTTAGGCTTTTTGTTTTCTTTCCTTGGCTGTTACCCAGAATTCCAGCCTTTTGCCCAGCATGAGGCGTGTCTGGGCGTCCAGGGCCGGCATGCCGCTCAAGAAGATCATGATGACGGGGACAAGGAGCCATTCCAGGGCCTGGCCTGTTTTGCGCAGCCAGGTATTTTTTTTGGTGCCTTTGGGCAACAGAAGGATGCTTAAGACAATGCAGTTGAGTAATCCGATGCTGGCAAGGCTGAAGATCATCGTCGTGATACGGGGGCCCGTGTAGTAGAGGACCGAGCGGCTGAATTCCCTGCCGGCAAAGAGCGTAGGGAGCCAGCCGATGAAGGTCAAGAGAAATGGCCACGTGGCCCAGGAGATGTGGCCTTCAAGAAGCTTGAAGGTGTGCCGTAATTTTTGAGAAACGGGAATGGTGCGCGAAACCGTGAACGCGCGCATAAGGATGGGGAAGTTCTCCACGCCCCATGCCCAGCGCCGTTTTTGCTTATAGACGTTAACGAATGTCTTCGCCCAGGTTTTGGCTTCGGTTACGTCCATGGATAGCGTGGTCGCTAAGGGGACGACGCGATAGTGTCCGTCAAAGTGGATATAGGATTTCCAATAGATAGCGGAGTCGTCCGAGATCATATCCACCGGCCAATATCCGACGTCGATCAATGCTTTAAAGCTCATGCTGTGGCTGGAAAATGTGACCAATTGGTCCGGATTTGTTGCTTCGATGAGCTGAAAAAACGAGGAGCCGACGTCGAGTACGCGCGCGAAACCAGGGGCCTCCCAGATATTATTGTGGTAGACGGGGATGGGCTGGTAGCTGGCCTGGGTGCGGTCCGGCGTGGCCAGAAACGTATAGGCCAGGCAGACCAGGGTCTCCGGCTTGACCACCGTATCGGCGTCAAAACAAGAGACGATGACATTCTCGAAGGGGATACCTTTGTTTTTTAAAAATTCTGCCGCTTGTTTTGCGGCGTATGTCGCGTTAGCCCCTTTGACGCGCGCTTCCCCTGCGATGCCGTCGGGATGAAGGACGGCAAGGAGGTCGAGGAAGCGGCCGCGGTATTGCGCCGCGAGCTGTTCAGAGGCCTGCCGGATCTCGCCCTCGGCGCGTTCTTCCACGGCCAGGATGACGAGGATCCTTTGTGAAGGGAAATTCCCTTCACAAAGGCTTTTGATTCCCGGCTCTACGATGTCCCGCGTTTCGCGGACGATCGGGATGATGACGAGTTGGTAAATCCCGTCATAGGATGGGATCGGCCGCCCGCAGGTTTTTAGCTCCATGAGTTCCCGGCGGCATGAGATAAGAGACAGTTTTTCCGGCAGGCGGGCCTGTGGTATGAGCCCGTTGAGCCGTGCGACGGCGCCGTCCATGTCCTTTAGATCATCGATCCTTTTGTTCCAGTCGGTTTTGCTTTCCGAAGCAAGCCTGGCATAAGAGACCGCCAGAAAAATATTCATGTAAAAGAGCCTCATGATCCAGTAGAGGTCAAAGGCGATAATCAGGGCAGCGGCAAGGAAGGGCTGAAAGATCGACAGAAGCGTGACGCCCAGGAGAATGGCCCAGCTGAAGGCGCCGGGAAGGACCTCAAAGAAGCGCTGGAGGATGGCGTCTTTACGGCCCAGGTTTTGTCGGCTGAATGCGAAGATCATCGTTTTTGGTCCTGTTTTTCGGCGGCCGGAGATTCTTCTTTCGGCGCAGACGATGTGGAACTGTCGCCGGTCCATATCTTGAGCGCCTGCAATCCTTCCTTTTTCGGATCCAGATAATAAACGGTACCTGTTTCCTCTGTATAATAGATGTTCGTTCCAGCCCTGGCGCGAGCCAGGAATTCTATCTGAGGTTTTCCCTGGGGCAGCAGTTCCGCCAGGAAAATATTGTCAGAATCCCGGAAAAGGACATGAGAGCCTTCGTAGGCCCAGAAACATTGCCGGATATCCCTGCCTGTTTTGGTGGCGTATCGGATGACAGGGCTGTCGGGAAAGAGATGACTCTGCCGGTCTTCAGAGAGAAAATCAACCGCCGCGATCTCTGTTTTTGTCCAGAAGAGCAGTTGATCCTGCGTGTCGTTAAAGGAGATACCGCGACATCCGCGGTCGCATATCCTGTAGGGCAGGCGATTGATCGCCAGTTGTCCGGATGGGCCGAGGAAGGCGAAGATTTCAGGCGTCAGGGGGTAAATTCTGTAAAATCCCCTGGGATCAAAAATGGAGGCGTGTGATGATCGGCCGGAAAAAAAGAGGACGGGGTTTGTTTTGTCTTGGTCCATGCGTAACAAGACCCCATCTTCGCTGAGGATGTAGAGTTTTCTGTTTTTGACGCCGAATCCGCGCGTATGGGGTATGTATCCGGGGTACAATGCCCCTGTTTGAGGCTTGACCATGGAAATATTGTCCTGGGAAAGGAAATAAATCCGGGATGTGTCTTCGGTATCCATGAAGAACTCGTCCGGCGGCCGGATGATGACCGGTGAAATGTCTGTAACGGTTTGTTCCCCGGTATCAACAAGCACATATTGTTTTCCTTTCCTGCCCGAGAGCGTCAAGATGATGCGGGGGTCGTCGGTGGCTACGGCCATATCGAGGACCTTGGCCTCAAGCATGGCGGGAGATACCCCGGATAACAGTTCGATATCATTCTTGCGCGCATTGAAAAGAAGGTGTTCTTTAAGCGTGCGCCCCCGGACCAGGATGCAGGACGGCGGCGTGGTTTCCAGGGGAATGATGTCCCGAAAGGGCTGCGTGATGACATTGCCGGGGGTGAGGATCTTTGGCAAAAGCAGGATGGAATCGAAGAGGACGGCTTTGCCGGCTGTAATGGTAAAAGTTTTTTCCCATGGCCTGTAAGAAATCAAAGAGACACGCAGGTTGTATCGGCCGGGCAACAGCTCGGAGATAACGGCCGGGGTGCGCTGGGCATAACGGCTGGGCCCGAGATAAATGGAAGCTCCCGACGGGAACGAAGCGACGGAAACCAACCCTGTTTGAACGATCTTCTGTTGCTGCGGGTGGATGATATAACCGAAGGCGTAGAAGAGGATGAGGGGGCAAAGCAGGCAATAGAGCAGGACGAAGACACGGAAAGACGCCCTGCGGATGTCCTGGAGCGACAAGTTCTCGATGGTCCTTCCCAATATGTTTTGCCCCATGCCCCATTTTATATTCAAAGAGGTTGTTGTAGCAAGGTTTTTTAATCGGCGCTCGAGAATCCTTGGGCTTTTCTGCGCCCTGCGGGATCCCGCTCAGACAAAAGATGATGGGAAGCGGGACAAGCCGCAGGATGGATGCACAACGATCCGCGCGGCGGGAAGCATTTTTTCCGTTGACTTTTTTTGGGTTTAACGTAAACTGAAAATGTACGGCAAAAAAGAGGGACGCTTTTTGAGCCGTGAGACAACAAGGTAACTCTTCTTACGTAAGGCAGGGGGGGTTGCCTTATTTTTTTCTCTTACGGCCCAATAAAAGAAAGGGGGAAGGTATGAAAAAGATAGCGGTTGTGTTTGCGGTAGGCGCTGTTATTGCGTCGTTCATCGCCGCAGGGTGCGCCAAGAAGGCGGCATCGAGCTCAGAGGCGATCAGCCAGGCGGAAACGATGCAGACGGCCGATCAGAAAGTCGATTATCTTGTCGGCCAGGCGAACGCGTTCCTGAACTCCAAGGAGTATGATGAGGCGATCAAGACAGCCAAGTATGTCCTCGCGAACCTCGACAAGGATTCTCAGGAAGCCCAGGGGATCATAGAAAAAGCCAAGAACATGTTGTCGGCAGAGGCCAAGGGCATGATGGATGATATGAAGAAGACCATGGGCGAGATGGCCAAGTAAAACCCGTATGGGTTCCAAGGCATCGGGGATGGCCGTCTGCGGCTGTCCCCGATGGAACGTCTCGGCTGCCGGTGGTTTGGCCGCTTGAAGTATTTCGCCCCCCGGATCCCTGGATCAAAGTCTTAAAAAAGCCCCATTTTAGAAACGGTTATCTTGAGATGAGTTTATCTATTGAAAAAACTCTGGATCGGGCGGCGGAAATTCTGGCCGGCAGCCGCAGCGTGCTTTTCATTACAGGGGCCGGCATTTCCGCTGATTCCGGTCTTCCTACCTATCGTGGGATCGGCGGGCTCTATAACGGTCGATTGACCGAAGAAGGTATTTCTATAGAGGCGGCCCTCACAGGTGAAACGCTTCTTCATCATCCTGAGGTGACATGGAAATATCTGGCGCAGATCGAAGAGAAGTGCCGTCATGCCCAATTTAACCGCGCCCATGAAGTGATCGCTCGCCTGGAGGCGCGCATGGATCGTCTGTGGGTTCTGACGCAAAATATCGACGGGTTCCACCAGGCGGCCGGTTCGCGTCACGTCATTGACATCCACGGAGACATGCATCGGTTGTTGTGTCTGGCGTGCGGTTGGCGTCGGACGATCGGGGATTTTTCAGGGCTGCAGATCCCGCCATTGTGTCCTTTTTGCGGACGCGTCGTCCGGCCGGACGTCGTTTTGTTCGGTGAATTTCTCCCGGAAGAAAAACTCGGGATATTCCATGGGGAATTAAAAAAGGGTTTTGACGCTTATGTGAGCGTCGGCACAACCAGTATTTTTCCTTATATCCAGCGGCCGATGGTGGATGCGCGGCGGCACGGTAAACCAACGATCGAGATCAATCCGGGAGAGACGGAGATATCGGAGATCGTCGATGTGAAGATTTCCCTGGGGGCGGCAGAGGCCTTGCATGCCCTGCAGGGCCTCCTGGAAAAGAGACAAAAATAACCCTTGACGAACCTCTCTATTTATCGTATTATTTAGATAATGCGATAAAGGAGATCCCCGATGAATAAACAGTCGGCCAGCGAATTGTTGAAAGCGATGGGGCACCCGGTACGCCTGCAGATCCTCGAAGGGCTTGCCCGCCACGGATGTAACGTCGGCAGGATCGTCGCGGCGCTCGGGTTGCCGCAGTCTACCGTTTCGCAGCATCTGTCGGTGATGCGTAAATGCGGCGTCATCGTGCCGCAGAAAAAGGGCGTTAAGACCTGCTATCGGGTTGTCGATGAGCGCGCGCTCAAAATCCTCAATATCCTGAAGTAATGTCCCGTATTCAAGGAGATCTGTCCATGCTGGATAGAATGGTTGCCTTTGCCTTAAAGAAGCCGAAGATCGTCTTTTTGATCGCGGGGATTCTGACCGTTGCCGCGCTGGCTCAATTCTTGCGCATCCGGATCGACACGGACCCTGAGAACATGCTTCCGGAAAACGAGTTCGTCCGGCGATTCCATCAGGAGGTCAAGAAGGAGTTTGCCCTTTATGATTATATCGTTGTCGGCGTGGTCAACGAATCCCATCCCGAAGGCGTCTTTAACCCGCAAACGCTCGAACACGTCTATGACCTTACCCGGGAGATCGGCAGGATCGAAGGCGTCATTGCCTATGATATGATCAGCCTTTCGACAAAGGACGACGTCCAGGGTGATGAGGCCGGTTCCGTGCGTTTTCAGTGGCTCATGCATGCGCCGCCCTATACGGAAACGGAGGCCCGGTGGATCCGTTCCCGGGCCATGGATAACCCCATGTTTTACAATACGCTTGTCTCCGAGGACGGCCGCGCGCTGGCGATCTATGTCCCCATTAAAGAGAAGAAGTTGAGTTATGCGATCGCCGGGAAAATCGGAGGCCTGACGCAGGCTATGGCGGGAGAAGAGCAGTATTATATGACAGGGTTGCCTTTGGCTGAAGATGCTTTCGGGCATGAGATGTTCGTTCAGATGGGGGTCTCGGCGCCGGCGGCGATGATCGTTATTTTTCTTTTGATGTGGTTTTTCTTCAAGAACGCGCGGCTTGTCGTTCTTCCGTTGCTCATGGCTGCGGATGTCGTCATCTTGACAATGGGGCTGATGGTCGGCCTGGGATTCCCTATCCATATCATGAGTTCCATGATCCCCATTTTTCTTCTGCCGATCTGCGTCCTGGACTCCATCCATCTTTTAAGTGATTTTTATGAAGAGTACCGCCTTTTTCCCAATAAGGAGGAGGCCATCCGTCATGTGATGCGCAAGCTCTTTCTGCCCAATCTGTTCACGTCCTTGACGACCGTCGCCGGGTTCTTTTCTCTCTCTTTCGCACCTATTCCGCCGGTCCAGGTGTTCGGGATCTTTGTGGCGATCGGCGTTGCCCTGGCATGGTTGACGACGGTCCTTTTTATCCCCGCTTATGTGGCCCTTATGGATGCTTCGCGCATGGCATCTTTCGGAGTAGACCATAAGGAGGACCCAACCGGCCTGGAGCATATCATTTTAGAACAGGTGCGCCGCCTTGCTGTTGAACGCTGGAAGCTTGTACTGGCAGGGACGGTCCTTGTGGTGGTCGTCTCCGTTTTCGGCCTCCTGCGTATCAAAGTTAACGACAATCCTACGAAATGGTTTTCTCCCGGACATCCTATCCGCGTGGCCGATGCCGTGCTGAACCGGCATTTCGGCGGTACCTACGGCGCTTACCTTGTCCTGCAGTCTCAAGACGAAACCGAAGAAGTTTTTCTTGATCCGGCCTTGCTCAACTATGTCCGCGATTTACAGGAGGATCTATTGCGCCGGGGCAGCGTGGGAAAATCAACGTCGCTTTCTGATATTACCTCTAAGGTTTATGATGAACTTTTGGGAGGCGGCAAGAAGAACCGTGTGATCCCGCCGACGAAAGAAGCGGTGGCGCAATGCCTTCTTTTGTTCCAGAATTCCCACAAGCCCGACGATCTTTGGCATTTTGTGACGCCGGATTACGGCAAGGCCAATCTCTGGCTGCAGCTGAAGTCCGGCGATAACCGCGATATGGCGAAGGTCGTCAAGCAGGTCGAAGCATTTTTAACGGAGCATCCGGCGCCGCGCCCTCTGGCCTATCACTGGTCGGGTTTGACCTATATCAATATGGTTTGGCAGGACAAGATGGTGGTCGGGATGTTCGTGAACTTCCTGGGAAGTTTCCTTATCGTGTTGTTGATGATGGTGATCTTGTTCCGGTCGCCTTTGGTGGGATTGCTGTCCATGATCCCCATGACGGTGACGATCATTTTTATTTACAGCATGCTCGGGTTTTTAGGCAAAGAATATGATATGCCTGTGGCCGTACTTTCTGCGCTCACCCTGGGGCTTTCCATCGACTATGCGATCCATTTCATTGAACGGTCGCGCCAGGCCTATAAGACAAAATTGAATTGGCCGGATGCGGCACGGGAGATGTTCGGCCCGCCGGCGCGCGCCCTGGTCCGCAATGCCCTGGTCATCTCGATCGCTTTCTCGCCGCTTTTCTTGTCGTCCCTGGTGCCTTACAAGACCGTTGGTTTTTTTATGCTGATGATCATGATTGTTTCCAGTATCGGCACGCTTTTGGTCTTGCCGGCCATTATTTCTGCGGCACCACGGGTAGTTTTCGGACATCTGGATCCCGGGAAGAAGATCAGCCGTTGCGCCTGCGGTCAGTGTATGTTGCTGGCGGCGATGCTGGCCGCGGCTGTCCTTTATGTTCTTTTGGGTTATTCCGTGACGCGATGGAATGTCGCAACGGTCATCGCGGTCATGGTTGTTGCGGTGTTGGGGGGCGCTTGTTTTATCGCCGGCCGCATCCGTAACAGGGCGGTTTAGACCGTGCGTTCATTGATCGAGAGGCGGGAATCCTTGTGTCATATGTCCAGGGGAGGATGACCATGAAAAAAGTATTATGTATTGTTTTCGGATGCGGACTTCTCTTGGGAACGGCTGTTCGCGTTGAGGCGGGGGATCCGACAGCAGAGGAGATCGTACGGAAGGCCAATCGCATCGCTTATTATCAGGGTAAGGACGGCCGCGCCAGAGTCGAAATGACCGTGACGGACGCCCAGGGCCGCGCCCGGCAGCGCGTCATGTCCATCTTGCGGCTTGATATCGGTGATGATGCCGAACAGAAGTATTACGTTTATTTCCACAGGCCCACCGATGTCAAGGGGATGGCGTATATCGTCTGGAAACATCCGGGCCTGGATGACGACAGGTGGTTATATCTGCCGGCGTTAGACCTCGTGCGCCGGATCGCCGCCTCTGACAAGCGTTCCAGTTTTGCCGGGACGAATTTCCTCTATGAAGATATCTCGGGTCGCGGCCTGGCCCTGGATACACACGAACTCGCGGGCGGCGATGACAAGACATACGAGATCAAAAATACCCCGAAAGACAAAGGCACGGTGGAGTTTTCCTATTACGTCACCCGTATCAATAAGGACAGCTTTGTCCCCGTCATGGCCGAGTATTACGATAAAAACGGCAAATTGTATCGCCGCATGGAAGCCGTAGAGACCAAAGAGATCCAGGGATATCTCACGATCACAAAGATGAAGGCAACAGACCTCAATGCATCGAGTTCCACGATCGCCATTTTCGACAACGTGGAATACGATATCGGTTTGGAGGAAGATGTCTTCAGCGAACGTTACCTGCGTAAGCCGCCTTTCCAATGGATCAAAGATTGATCTTTCGTCGGATGATTTGGGCCGCGGCGGGCGCGGCCCTGATCGGTGTTTTTGCGCCCGGCCTCCGTGCCGAGCCTTTGCGGTGGCACGGGTTTTTTGAGTATGCCTTCGGCGGCCGCTGGGTCGAAGACCAGACCAAACACGACCGCTACAATATGCTGGAGCAGCGGCTGCAGCTGAAGACCGATTATTTTTTTTCCGGGGGCGATATTCTCGGGCGATGGAAGAGTCAGTTTGTTTTTAAGGGCGATTTCCTGGTGGATGAGTATTTCGGCGGCAAGACGGACTTCGCATTGCGCGAAGCCAATATGGTGATGAGCCCGGCGGATTTCATGGATGTCAGGGTTGGCCGCCAGGTCCTGACGTGGGGGACGGGAGATTACCTGTTCATCAACGACGCTTTCCCTAAAGATTATGTTTCTTTCTATATCGGACGCGATGATGAATATCTGAAAAAACCGTCGGACGCCCTGCGGTTTTCGTTTTATACGGATGCGGCAAACGCGGATTTCGTCCTCATCACGCATGCCGAGCCTAACACCCTGCCGGACGGCCAACGCTTGTCTTTTTTTGATTCTTTTCAGCGGGGGGTCGCCGGCACGAATTCGGACCGCATGCTTGTGGAGCCGGGGTGGCAGGCGGAGAACTTTGAATACGCGCTCAGGTTTTTCCGTAATTTCGGCTCTAACGAAGGCGCCCTGTATGTCTTTAGAGGGTTTGACAAGTCGCCGCGCAGTTATCTGAACGAAGCGGCGCGCGAGCTTTTCTATGAACGCCAGGATATTTTCGGCGCAAGCATCCGGGGGCCTTTTGCCGGAGGCATCGGCAATGTCGAGTTTGGTTATGTTCATTCTCCCCAGGACGATCACGGGGACAACCGCCTGATCGAAAATTCTATGCTTAAGGCCATGGCCGGTTACGAAAAAGACCTCGGCGGCGACCTGAAGATCGGCTTCCAGTATTATTATGAACAGAAGCTGGATTATGAAGGGTATACGGAGGCGCTTCTGCCGTTGGATTATTTCTGGGATGAATACCGGCACCTGTTGACCAACAGGATCACCAAGTTTTTTAAGAACCAGACCGTGGCCGTTTCCTTGTTCACGTTTTTTTCGCCGTCGGACCTGGACGGGTATTTCCGCGGATATGTGTCTTATGATATGACGGACCAGTGGAAATTGACCTGGGGCGTCAATATTCCCTGGGGTGGAGATACGCATACGGAATTCGCCCAGATGCGCAGGGACAAGAATGTTTATGTCCGCGTCCGCTATAGTTTCTAGGGCATGGAGGATGACGAGGTCAACAGGGAGGAGCCATGAAAAAGACAAGGGCGTTGACGTGGTTGGCGATCGTGGTGGGGTTCGTAGGATTGGCCGGGGGTCTTGTCGTGGCCTCATCGGATTGGCCGGACCTGGCTCCCGAACCGCAGCTTTTGGAGCCGGCAGGAGAGGTTGTAGACCTGACGGGAAAGCAGACGCTGACATTCAAATGGAGCCCGTTTGTGGGCCGTATGTGGGAACGGCAGTATTACGATTTCCGTCTTTATAAGGGCCGCGACAGGGTCGAAGACGCCCAGATGATCGTCAAGCAGGTCCCCAAAGACCAGTATTCCGTCGTCATCGATGCCAAGGTCTTTGAGGACGGCCAGGCCTATACCTGGGGCCTCAAGCAAGTTTATATGGACAGAAAGAGCGAACAGGCGTATTCTTCTTTTAAAGTCAAAAAAAGCGGCGTGAGCGGCTGCCCTATCTGATGTGTGTTTCTATAAAACAAGGAGGTCCGTGTGGTTGAGAGAGGAGAGTTTAGAGGCAAGCCTGTCCTGATCATTAAAAGGAGCGAGGACGAGAGATATCCGTTTTCCTTCGGTTTAAACAAGGCAAAATTGATCCTGGAACATATTGAAGATATCAAGAAATTCGTCGCCGATAACGCGCCGCAAGGAGCGTAAGAGCAGGAGCAGAAGGTTTTTATGGATCCATTCATGCAGGCCGCGATCGCCGAGGCAAAAAAGGGCCTGGGAGAAGGCGGCATTCCTATCGGTTCGGTCCTTGTCAGGGCGGGCGAGGTGATCGGGAAGGGGCATAACCAGAGGGTCCAGAAGGACGATCCGGTCCTCCACGCCGAGATCCACTGTTTACAGGATGCAGGCAGGGTGGGGTCCTATCGGGGAACGGTGATGTATTCGACCCTGATGCCCTGCTATCTGTGTGCGGGCGCTATCGTGCAATTTGGTATAAAAAAGGTCGTTGCCGGTGAGTCGCGGACGTTTGCCGGCGCCAGGACGTTTCTGGAAGAACACGGTGTCAGTGTGACCGATCTCGATTTGCCGGAATGCCGGGAAATGATGGAAGATTTCATCCGTAAGTATCCTGACCTTTGGAATGAAGATATCGGAAAGTCCTAGATTTTTCCTGCCCATTGCGGTGAGGTCCTTTGAGGGGCGGCGCAGACGCAAGAAGCCCCGGCATTTTGCGCTCAAGAGCAGGCGAGCCGGTTCTTGGCGGAGGACGGGTCACATGTTTTATTTTTTTTGCCGGCTTTTTATTTTTAGCCATGATTTGTTTTTGTCTTGACCGCAAAGAATTCTCAAAACTGCCCTGGTTTTTGCTGGGCTCTTTCGCTCTGGTGCAGGGATTGAACGAATGGGCCGGCCGGCTGATCGTGACATACGGCCTCTCCGGGGACTTTCTGAAAGTCCTCCCCTTTTTTCGGTTATTTCTTATTTTTTCCTTTTTGAGTTTGCTTTCGTCGGTTACTTGAGGTTGCGCGGGCGCCCTCTCGCCCGACGGCGGGTCTACGCGCCGGTCTCAAAAAGGGGGCGCTTGGGCGCCTTCCCTGCCGTAGTCTCGCCCAGTTGTGCGAAGGAGAAAGAGGTCAATAAAAAGCGGATTTTCGCCCTTTTCATGGATGTTGCAATGTATTATGATGGAAGCCATAGACCGTCCATCCATGTGAACAAGGAGACGTTTTTGTGAAGAAGATCATGCTCATAGACGACGATAAGGATTTTTTGCGCGAGCTTCATGAGGTCCTGGAGCAGGGCGGTTATGACGTCGTCTCGGTGGACGACAGCGAGAAGGCGGTGGAGATCATCAAGAAAGACAAACCGGACGTCGTTATGCTGGATATCAAGATGCCCAAAAAAAGCGGGTTCGACATCGCCTCGGAACTGAAGTATTTCACGGAGATGCTCGACATCCCGATCATCGCCATGTCGGGGTATTATAAAGAAGATTTTAATTATCTTTTAAGCATCTGCGGCATCAAGAGATGCCTGAAGAAACCCTTTAATCCCTTGGATGCGATCGCGGAAATCGAAGAGTGCTTTAAGGAGCCGTCCGATTCTCATTCATCTTAAAATGCGAAAGGAGACTTCATGACGATCAAAGATCTGTTTCAGAGCGCGGATTGGAAGACGGAAAAACACGTTCCTGTCATCGACGCCCCGGATAAGGCGAAGAAAGGTGAAAATATTCGTTTGACGGTCAGCGTAGGCAGGGAAGTGCCGCATCCGAACAAGACGGAGCATCATATCTGTTGGATCGATGTCTTCTTTCATCCCCACGGAGAAAAATTTCCTTATCAGCTGGCCCGGTTAGAATTTACAACGCACGGCGCTTCCGTTGGAGGCCCGGACACAAGTTCGGTTTATACACATCCTGAGGGTGCTGTTGTCTTTAAGACCGATAAATCCGGAAAGATCCTCGCCGTGTCTTATTGCAATATCCACGGGTTGTGGGAAAACTCCAAAGACCTGGACGTCGCATAATCCGGCGTTTTTAGGTTTTTGTTCGTCTCGGGCAGCCGCCGATGAACTCGGCGGCTGTTTTTTATCCGGCCTTCACGCGGAAAACCGCGGGTGTGAACCCGCGGGGGCTGCATGCAATACCGTGAAGTTCGCTGTGACACCAGCTGATGTCTCGTAAAAAGCATGGTTTTCAGCGAGACGCGGCTGCGGATTGTAAAAGCAGATGAGGGCTCGAGAGTCAGCGGGATCCGTGTTTGATCAGCATGATTCCGGCGATGACGAGGAGGATGAAAATAACGGAGAAGATATTGAAGTATTTTTCGATGGAGTCGGCGATTTTTTTGCCGAAGACGCGCAACGCGGCTGCCACCATGAAAAACCGGCCGGCCCTGCCGAAGGCGGAGGCGAGCACAAGAACCGAAAGAGGGATGTGAAAGAGCCCGGCCGAGATCGTGAAGGCTTTGTAAGGGATGGGCGTAAACGCCGCCGTAAAGATAGCCAGGAACGCGTTTTTTTCAAACTGGATGCCGATGAAATTTACCGCGGATTCCAGGTGATACGTCGCTACGATCCATTTGCCCGCGGTTTCATAAAGTCCCCATCCGATAAAATATCCTAAAAAGGCACCGCACACAGACCCTGCGGTGCAGATCGATGCGTCACGCAGCCACTTTTTGCGGTCGGCTACGACCATGGCGATCAAAAGAACATCCGGCGGGACGGGAAAGAAGGAGCTTTCCATGAACGCGATGCTGAACAGGGCGAACGGCGCTTTTGGGGTGCGGGCCCAGTGCACGGTCCAGTCGTAGGATTTGCGGATCCATGCCAAGGGATTCAGGGCCGAGACAAGGGCGGCGCGGGTATGCCGGGTCATGAGGCGGCTTCCGGGAAGTTTTCGATCGCTTGCGCATATTTTTCGTGGATCATCTTGCGGTCGAATTGTTCGAAATCTCCAAGCATCTCATTTTTTTCCTTATCGGTGAGGTAGTCCATGGCAGGCAAAAAGAACTTTTTGTCTTCTTTCTGGATGTGGGCCGGATAAAATGACGTCAGGGTCCGGATATTTTCGGCGACGTCTTTGAGGGCCGTTTTGTCATTCGCGAACCTCTGCGCCGCTTCTTCAAGGCTGTGGACTTTGTCGCGCGCAAAGACGTGTTCCCGGATGAGCTCTTCCATGATCGTTGCGAGCGGCGCGCTCATTTTTTTTTGCGCCAACGCCTTGAAGAGGATATCTTCTTCTTTGCCGTGGTGAGTGCGGTCCGCATAGATCCTGAAGAAATCGACGGTCTTTTCGATAAAAGACGGATTGAATCGTCCGGTTTCCTGTATCCGGACGACTCCTGATTTCAGGATTTCGATCATTTTTTCAATCAGCCTGTGTTCTTTCATTAAAGGACCAGCGGGTAGCATAAAATATTTCCTTTCTCTCTCTGGTGTTATATTAGCCATGGGTGGGGGGATTGTCAATATAAAGGTGGATGGTATAATAGACAGTCACAAGACGAAATGTTTAATTTCTAAATCCTAATGACGAATAAAATTTCAATATCCAATGACCAAAGATTTTTTGCGATATTGGAAAATCAGACATTTATTAGACATCCGGCATTAGGAATTTGACATTCATTCAAGGAGGTGCCATGTTTAGCTTAAAAATGAGAATGTATCTTTTGCTTGCGGCCCTTTTCGGCATCGTGTATATGATCGTAACCATGATCGGCACGAGCATGGGAATGGATAATTTTTATTTCTATCTGGGGATTGCTTTGGTGCTCATGGCGATCCAGTATATGGTGGGGCCGAAACTGGTGGAATGGTCCATGCGTATCGAATATGTGGACAAAAACAGGTATCCGGCGCTTCATCAGATGACGGAAGAACTGGCGCGGCGGGCAGGGATCCCCAAGCCGAAAGTCGGGATCGCGCACGTGGGTTTGCCGAATGCTTTCGCTTTCGGCCGATGGATGGCGGACAGCCGGGTTTGCGTTACGGATGGGATCCTGGGGCTGCTCAACGAAGAAGAGCTGCGCGCGGTCTTGGGCCATGAGTTGAGCCATATCAAGAACCGTGATGTCCTGACGATCACGGTTTTATCGGTCATCCCGATGGTCCTGTATCGCATCGCCTGGTATTTTCTTTTTTGGGGCGGCGGCGGCCGGCGCCGGGACAATTCGTCCGCCAACACGGCCCTGATCGGCCTGGCGGCCCTGCTGTTTTATTTTGTGACCAACCTGCTTGTCCTTTATGCTTCGCGTATCCGTGAGTATTTCGCGGACAAAGGGTCCGTGGCTTTAGGGAATCCTCCGGACAAGCTCGCCAGCGCTTTGTATAAACTCGTCTATGGCGCCGCGCGTTCGGACAAAGATGCCGTCAGGGACGTTGAGGGCTTAAAAGCATTCTTTCTCAACGACCCGTCGCGCGCATCCAAAGAGATCACGGAGATCCGCCAGCTGGATCTGGACCGGTCCGGTACGATCGATGCCGCGGAAATGGATGCGATCCGCCGCCGGAGCATTCGGTTGACGATCGGAGACAAGCTGATGGAGCTCATGAGCACACATCCGAACATGCTCAAACGGATCAAAATTCTATCGACGTACAAAAAATAGACACCAAGACACAGTACACAAGACGATGACCCATGTCCAATGAAGCCCCAATTCTTAAATATCCAATTTGTTTCTTGGTTATTTGTTTTTTGATTGGTCATTGATGATTGGTTGTTGGAAATTTAACGGGTGACGAGTGATATGGTGACTCGTAATTATGATTTTCATTAATAACCTTTCCAAAACGTACGGCAAGAGGACCCTTTTCGAGGGGATCTCGCTCAATATCAATCGCGGAGAAAAGACCGGCATGGTCGGCCCTAACGGCGCCGGCAAGAGCACGTTTTTCCATTTGCTCCTGGGCGATATCGAACCGTCCGCAGGCACGATCCAGGTCCAAAAGGGCGTGCGTATGGGGTATTTGCCGCAGGAGTCGAGTTTCCATTCCGAACGTACGGTCTTAGACGAATTGACGCGCGGCGATGAGGGGATCCAGAAGTTGTTGAGGGAGAAAGAGGAGCTGGAGCACGCAGAACAGGCTGCTTCCTACCGTTACGGCGAGATCCTTCACGAGCTCGATATCCTCGGATATTTCGAACTTGAACATAAGGCGGAAAAAGTGCTCATGGGCCTGGGGTTCAAGGAAAAGGATTTCCACAGGCCTATCGCCCAGATGAGCGGCGGTTGGCAGATGCGTGTCCTTTTGGCAAAGCTCCTGGTTTTGCCTTACGACATCTTGCTTCTGGATGAACCGACGAACTACCTGGATTTGAATGCCGCATTGTGGCTCAAGAGCTATCTGGCCGGCTACAAAGGGACGTTTCTCATGATTTCTCACGACAAGTCGTTTTTGAAAGAGGTTACGAATGAGACGCTCGTCCTTGAGCACGGCCAGATCGCAAAAGTCACGGGCAGCTATGAACATTATGAGCAGATGCGTGAAGAGCGGCGTTTGACCTTGGAGAGGCGTTTTGAGCAGCAGGAGAAGAAGCGCAAACAGCTCGACCAGTTCATTTCACGTTTCCATGCGCAGCCCAATAAAGCGGCGGCTGTACGTAATAAGCGCAAGACGATAGAGCGCATGGAAGAGATCGTCTTGCCGCCCGATGTGCGCGAAAGCATCCGTTTTTTTCATTTTCCTCAGACGCGCCCAAGCGGCCACCGCGTGATCGCTTTAGAGAAGGTTTCAAAATCTTATGGCGATATTCGTGTTTATCAGAACATGGATTTTGAGATCGAGCGCGGAGAAAAAGCGGTGCTGGCCGGCGAGAACGGCGCGGGAAAATCAACGCTCTTGAAGATCCTTGCCGGGGTTGTGTCCATGGATGCCGGAGACAGGCGCGTCGGACACAACGTCGATATCGGCTATTTTTCACAGACGCGGCTGGATACGCTGAATCCCGAAAATACGGTTTTGCAGGAGGCCTATAACGCGGCCCCCGGCACCATGTCTCAGGAGACCCTTCGAACGATCCTGGGGGCATTTCTTTTTTCGGGCGAAGACGTAGATAAGAAAGTGAGCATTTTATCGGGCGGCGAAAAAAGCCGCCTGAACCTGGCGAAATTCCTCATCAATCCGCCGAATTTCCTTCTCTTGGACGAACCGACGACCCATCTGGATGTCGATGCGGTGGATGCCCTCATCCGCGCGCTTGAACATTATCAGGGGACATTGGTTTTTATCAGCCATGATATCCATTTTGTGCGTTCAGCCGCCAATGTCGTCTATGAGGTGTCTGCCGTAGAAGGGGCCGGGGCCTGCGTGCGCAAGTTTTTCGGTAATTTCGATTATTATCTTGAGAAGAGAGAACAGGGGTCCGTTGAACTAAAGCCCAAGAAGGTTAAAACCGAACACGGCAAGAGCCCTTTACAGATGGAACGTGAAAAGGTCCGGGAAGAGGAAAAGCGCAAAAAGGAAGAAGAGCGCCGGCGTAAAGCGCATAATACGGCCATCGGCAATGATATCCAGAAATTGAAGAAGGAAAGACAGGGCCTTGAGCTGGAAAGTTACGCCAAGGCGCGCGCCCTGGCCGATCCGCGGACATATGCCAACCAGGCCAAAGCCAGGGGCTACGGCCAGCGGCTCAAGGAGATAGAATCACGGTGTCGCCAGATCGATGCCGAGGTCGGGGAGATGGAGAAGAAGCTGACCTAAAAAAATATTGCCTATTTTCGCAGAATACCTTGACATCCATCCGTTATGTGATATAGTTACATTGTAAGGCACAGTGTGTGTGTCAAGCAGCAAAGAGGCGTTCTCCGTCGGAGGATGCCTCTTTTTTTGTGAGGACTTAACTTACGGAAACGATGGCTGACGTAAGTTAATTGTCCGAACAAAATCCGCCAACGTTCTGTGGCGGATGGATCAGTGCCAAGGATGAGATATATGTGCGGTATAACTGCGAAAAAGAAATACCGCAGTGACCCGGGGCCGGTGAGGGCCTAAAAGATAGCGGCAGTTGTTGCCGATAAGTGGATATTGACGTCCAAAGAGACCAAGAAGTCTTTTTGGACGTTTTGTTTTTTCCGGACTAGTCCGGAGATAACAACCCGCCAGAGATTTGTGGCGGGCGGATCATTTGGCACATGGCTGTGCTCTTGACTAAGAATTGAAAATACAAATCATATGCCAAAAAAGGATGCTTATATGAGTCGGCGCATGCGTAAATCGTTCGGGTTTGTTCTATGTTGTTTGTTCGCGATGGTTTGTGTGGGTAGTGTATTCGCAGAAGAAGGGGAGGGGTTATTTTCCAAAATCGGCATCACGGCTTCAGGCGCCGTTGATTTTTACTCGAAGTATATCTGGAGGGGTTTCACGCTTGACCGCGATCCCGTTGTCCAGCCTTCCTTTAACATGAGCTATAAGGGGTTGACCTTCAGCTTCTGGTCAAACTGGGATGCAGACAATGAGGACGGGGTTAATTCCGATGAGATGGATTTCATCGTGGATTATACCAAGAGCTTCGATAAGTTCAGCCTCTCGATCGGCCATACCTATTATGATTTTCCCGGGACGAACGGTTACAGCAGGGAATTCTATATAGGGATTGGAAGTCCGACCTTGCCGTTGACCGATATCCCCATCACGACCAGCCTGAAATTCTATCGTGATTACGGATCGACGGAGAACGGCGGCGGTACGGGGAATTATCTTGAGCTGGCGCTTGGCTATAGCACGGTCGTCATGAAGGACCCCGGGATCTCGCTCGACCTGGGTGTGACCACAGGGTATAACCACCATCTCTTTATCAATGGAGACGGAGGGCAGGCGACCATGAGCGCAGGGTTGACGGTCCCGTTGATGAAATCCCTTTCGTTCAAGCCCAAGGCGAACTATACGATCCCTTTTGCGGATCTTTCGGCTTCGGATGACGGCGCTCAAAAATCGCGTTTCTGGGGCGGATTCAGTTTGGCGTATACGTTTTAAGGAGATCGAGTTTTAACATTGATTCCGAAGACATGATGAATGATGGAGAGGCGGTTCACATGAAAACATTATGGAAAATAGTCCGAAGCGGTTTTGGGCTGGCGGCGGCAGCGCTGGGGTTTGCGCCTGTCGTTTGGGCGGCGGATCCGGGCGGGGCCGCGACCCTTGCCGCAACGCCGACAGCCCCCGTCGATTATGCATGGGTGCTTCTATGCGGTTTTCTTGTATTTTTTATGCAAGCCGGCTTTGCGATGGTGGAGGCTGGTTTTTGCCGCGTCAAAAATGCGACGAACCTCATGGCTAAAAATACCATTGATTTTGTCGTCGCATCGTTATGTTTCATGGCTTTTGGTTTTGCTCTCATGATGGGGCAGGATTACAAGGGCCTGTTTGGGACGACGGGCTGGTTTTTGCACGGCGATAATTATGATGTCGGACGATATCTCATGTTTTTCTGGCAGCTGGTTTTTGCGGGAACGGCAGCGACGATCGTCTCGGGGGCCGTAGCGGAGCGCTTAAAATTTGGCGCGTATTTTCTATACAGTCTCATTGTGAGCGCGCTGATTTATCCTATCTATGGCCATTGGGTCTGGGGCGGCGGGTGGCTTTCCAAGCTGCCTCTTGGCTTGGGCCATCTGGATTTCGCCGGTTCCGGCGTTGTCCATACCATCGGCGGTTTTGTCGGATTGGCAGGCGCCATGGTCCTGGGACCCAGGTTTGGTAAATTCGGCAAAGACGGGAAGCCCAAGGCGATTCCAGGCCATAGCATTACTCTGGCTGCCCTGGGAACATTTATTCTCTGGTTCGGCTGGTTCGGGTTTAATCCCGGCTCTACGTTTTCGGCGCATCAGCTGCGTATTGCTGTCATCGCTGTCAACACGAACCTGGCTGCAGCAGCCGGAGCGGCAACGGCGATCCTTTTGGTTTTTGCCCGCACGAAGAAATGGGATGTGGGCATGATGCTGAACGGCTGTCTGGCAGGCCTGGTTGCTGTCACAGCGCCTTGCGCATGGATCGAGGCATGGGCTGCTGTCGTCATAGGCATTGTCGCCGGTTTTCTGGTTGTTATGGGTGTTTATTTCTGGGAGGCCAGAGGCGTCGATGATCCTGTCGGTGCGGTCAGCGTTCATGGGATCAATGGTGTTTGGGGTTTGCTGAGCGTCGGCCTCTTCGCGGATGGGACTTATGGACTAGCGACGACGAGCGAACCGTTCGTGCGCGGATTGTTTTACGGCGGCGGTTTCGGCCAGTTGCTGGCGCAGGCGATCGGCGCGGCTGTCTGTGTGGCATGGGCTTTTGGCCTGGGGTTTTTGGCGTTTAAGGCCATGGACAAACTCTTCGGCATCCGTGTTTCTCCGGCTGAAGAGATTAAGGGGTTGGATATCCCGGAACACGGGACGCCCGCATACCCGAATTTTGTTACGCTAAATCAATAATCGAGGAAAGGCCGGCGGCGCGCCGGTTTCGGCGTACCGCCGGTCCTCTTTGATCTGCCACAAGAGGTGCCATGATGAAAAAAATTGAAGCAGTGATCCGCGTAGAGAAATTGGAAGACGTTGTGGAAGCCCTGAAAAGTGCCGGCGCGCCGGGATTAATGGTAATGCGTATCGAAGGGCACGGGCGTCAGAAAGGTTTGATGGAACAATTCCGCGGCAGGGAATACAAAGTGGACCTCCTGCCGAAAATCAAGATCGAGACGGTGGTGAGCGATGGCGACGCGGTGAGGTTCGTGGAGGTCATCGCCAGGGCGGCCCAGACGGGTGAGATAGGAGACGGCAAGATATTTGTTTCGCCTGTTTCGGATGTCATGAGGATACGCACCAAAGAAACGGGCGAGGGCGCTATCTGACGGCCCGTCGCGCGCAAGGCAAAGGTCATCATGAGAGATCCTGAATTAATACGGAGGGTGCAAATATTAAAAGCGCAGAAGCACTATACGTTATACGACCTATCGCGCATCCTGGATATCCAGGTTGCAACAATCGAGCGTTGGTTCAGGACGGGCAGGATCAACAGGGTTTATGCTCGCCTTGTGCAGGAGAGATTGAATATTTGATGCTTTAAACCTGTGTGATGAAGGGTGGTTTTTTAAAAGGCCTCAAAAATAGAAAGGAGGGTTTTTTTATTTTTTTTATTCAATTGGATTAACAAAAGGTCACGGGAGATATTTCAAAGCAGCGAAGGGTCTCATTCCGCCCGAGGCGGATGATAATTAGAACAAAGACTCCTTGCCTGACCACTCGTCAATTTTACTCGCAAGCGCCAGAGGCTGCTCCTGAAATTGACTGCGTAGGCTGCGGAGTTAATTCCGCCAGAGGCGGAATTAAGGAGGAAATGTTATGAATTCTGGGGATACGGCATGGGTTTTGATCTCATCGGCTTTGGTCATGCTGATGACCCCGGGCCTGGCATTTTTTTACGGAGGCATGGTCCGGCGGAAGAACATCTTGAGTGTTTTGATGCAGTGTTTTATTATTTTGTGCGTGATGAGTCTGCAATGGGTTTTGTTCGGCTACAGCCTGTCGTTTGCTCCTGGAAACAGCTTTATCGGCGGCCTGCAATGGGCGGGCCTCAACGGCGTCGGCCAGGAACCGTTCGCCGATTACGCGGCGACGATCCCGCATATGGCGTTTATGATCTTCCAGGCGATGTTTGCAGTGATTACGCCGGCTTTGATCATCGGTGCTTTTGCCGAGCGTATGAAATTTTCGGCCTTTGTCGTTTTTACGCTCTTGTGGGCAACGTTTGTTTACGACCCGGTGTGCCATTGGGTTTGGGGTATCGGCGGATGGATCCGGAATCTCGGCGCCCTGGATTTTGCCGGCGGGACAGTTGTCCATATCAACGCCGGCATTGCGGCCCTTGTAACAGCCGTTGTCATCGGCCGCAGAAAATGTTTGGATAAGAGCATTCCGCCCCCGCACAATCTGCCGTTTGTCGTTTTGGGAACGGCTTTATTGTGGTTTGGCTGGTTCGGGTTTAACGCCGGCAGCGCTCTGGGGGCCAATGGTCTGGCGGCCAACGCGTTTGTCGTGACCCATGCAGCCGCGGCGGCCGCGGGCCTGAGCTGGGCGGTGATCGAATGGCTGCGCGTGGGTAAACCGACGATGTTCGGCGTGGCGTCCGGCGCCGTGGCGGGGCTGGTGGCGATTACTCCCGCCGCCGGTTTCGTGAGTGTTGTGCCTGCGATCATTATCGGCCTGGCGGTCAGCGTCTTTTGTTATGTCGCTGCGACCATCATCAAGCCCAGGATGGGTTATGACGACGCGCTTGACGCGTTCGGCGTTCATTGCGTGGGAGGCATTTGGGGGGCTCTGGCTACCGGTCTTTTCGCATCCAGGGCCGTGAATGCCGCCGGCGCGGACGGCTTGTTCTTCGGCGGGTCCGAGTTGTTCTTGAAGCAGTTGATCGCGGTCGGCGCGACGTTGGCCTATTGCATCATCGCGACCCTGGTCATTTATAAGGTCATCGACGTGTTGATGGGGATCCGTATCGAGCAAAATGATGAAGAGGCAGGCTTGGATCTCAGCCAACACCACGAACGGGCCTATACGATCATAGAATAGGCGATCTCTAGACAAGAAAGGAGAGGGTCGATCATGAAACTTATTATCGCTATTGTTCAGCCCGGCCGGTTTGAGGCGGTGCGGGATGAGCTCTATGAGGCCGGGATCAACCTGATGACGGTCAGTGAAGTTTTAGGCCATGGCCGCCAGAAAGGCGTTACAGAGGTTTATCGCGGCGCTAAAGAAATGGGGAACCTCCTGCGCAAGATCCGCCTTGAGATTGCGGTCAACGAGAACTATGTTGAGCCGACGATCAAAGCAATCGTCAAGGGGGCCAAGACAGGGGAGACGGGAGACGGCAAGATCTTCGTCTTGGACTTAAAAGAGTGTATCCGTATCCGCACGGAAGAATGCGGTAGCGTGGCTATCGGGTAAATGTGTTTCTCGTTCATAGGAAAAAAAGATAAAGAGGCTTGGGTCCGGGAAAACGGTCTTTCGGCCCAGGCCTCTTTTTTGTTTATTTTGGGCCAACGCCAAGTATAATGGTTTTATGAATAAAAGTTCCGCCATGCGTTTCATTATGATCATGGGGCTTGTCAGCCTCTTCGGCGACATCGCCTATGAGGGCGGCCGCAGCATGACGGGCCCTTATCTGGCGTTTCTGGGGGCTTCCGCCGCCGCGGTCGGTTTTGTTTCCGGGCTGGGTGAATTTCTCGGTTATGGATTGAGGCTGGTTTTCGGGTTTGCTGCCGACAAGACGCGCGCTTACTGGCCTCTGACGTTTCTTGGTTACGGCCTGATTTTTGCGATCCCGCTCTTGGCCCTGGCCGGCCATTGGCAGGTTGCAGCGTTATTCATCATTCTGGAGCGTGTGGGAAAAGCTGTCCGCTCTCCGGCGCGCGATACGATCCTGTCGTATGCGACCAAGCAGGTCGGCCGCGGCTGGGGGTTCGCCATCCATGAGGCCCTGGACCAGATCGGCGCCATCGCCGGTCCGCTTCTCTTCGCAGGGATCGTTTTCTGGAAAGACAATTTTCGCCTCGGGTTCGCTGTTTTGGTCATTCCGGCTGTTTTCACTTTAGTATCTTTGATATTTGCCAGGTCGCAGGCACAAAGGCCCGAAGATTTCGAGGCTCCCCAAAGCGCCAAAGACACCGACGAGAAGGCGAAGTTGCCCGCAGCCTATTGGCATTACATGATCTTCAGCTCTTTGTGTGTCGCTGGTTTCGTGAACTTCCAGATCATTTCTTACCACTGGAAAACGCTCGCATTGCTTCCCGATGCCTGGATTCCGTTGATCTATGCGCTGGCCATGGCTGTCGATGGGGGGGCGGCATTGATCGTCGGCCGCGCCTATGATCGCTGGGGGCTCAAGACCTTGGGGCTTATTCCTCTTATGACGGCCTTGCTGCCGTTTTTTGTATTTTTATCTTCGGCGGTCGCCCTGGTCGTTGCCGCCGCCGTCATGTGGGGTATTATCATGGGGATGCACGAGACGATCATGCGGGCCGGAGTTGCCGACCTCACGCATCTTCAGAAAAGAGGTTTCGCTTATGGTTTTTTCAATGCGATTTACGGCGGCGCCTGGTTTCTGGGAAGTTTTATCGTCGGTTCTTTTTATGATGGCGACATCCGCTTTGTGTTTTTCTTTGTCGGGCTATTGGAAGCCGCTGCTTTTGCCGTTTTTTGGGTTTTTTTAAGACGCTCCGGACGCTCCGTTCCTTCCTGATCTCCCATAGCCTTTCTTAACCTCTTCTGGCCGCGCTTTAAGGCAGATCCTTTTAGTCCAAGAATAGGCCATTTTATAGTGAAATTATTCACAAAACTATATTGACAATGGCCTGATATATGGTATATTTTGTTTGGTTATTGTGAATTTAATAACAATAAATATTTTCCTTCTATGGCCAATAAAAAGTGTATTATCAGGCTGCTCAGGTATAAGAATGCCCTTCATAGGCTCCACAGCCTGGGGTTTGTGAAGGTTTTTTCCGATAATCTGGCAGATGCTGTTGGCGTGACGGCATCTCAGGTGCGCAAGGATTTTTCACTCTTTGGTATCTGCGGCAACAAGCGCGGCGGTTATCAGATCGAAGCGCTCCTTGAGAAATTGAACCATATCTTGGGAAAGAATGAACAGCAGAAAGTGGTCATTGTCGGGGGCGGAAATATCGGCGCAGCGCTGATGAAATATAAGGGGTTTGAAAAAGAAGGCGTCAAGATCGCGGCGTGTTTTGATATCGATCCGGCCAAGTATCACCACAAAGAGGGTGATATCCCGGTTTTGCCGTTGGAAGAGTTGAAAAATTTTTCCCGGGCCAACCACATCAGGATCGGCATTATCGCCGTCCCGGATATCGCCGCCCAGCAGGTGCTGGATTTGATGCTTTCGGCCGGTATCAAGGGAATCGTTAATTTTGCCCCCATCCGCCTGAGGGCGTCCAGCGACTGCTTCATCAATAATGTCAACCTGGTGCTGGAACTTGAGACCGTGATTTATTTTATTGTCAACGGGCTGGAAAAATCCATTGCTGAGATCCATGAAGAGCAGAAATCTTAAAACGAATATTATTTTATCGTTTTTCGCCGTCATTTTTCTTTTGGCGGTATCCCTGGCCATTTTCGGCTATTGCGTCATCAAAAGCAACATCATCGAGCGGGCGCAGAGACAGATCAAGAACGACCTGAAAGTGGCCCGATGGGCCTACAACACGGAGATCGACAGGATCCGCCTGGCGTTTAACCTCGTCGGGCCGTCCAATGACCTGGAAAAGCTCAAAGATCAGATCGGCCTGGATTATATTTCGGTCGTCGACAGGAGCGGGCTTCGCGGCGTCAGCAGTGAAGTTGTCCGCGCGGCGTTCGAGGGCAAGGCCCTGGCCGCGACCCGCATCATCGGCCCGCAGGAATTAAAAGAGATGGGCCGATCGTTATACCAGAAGTCTGTGATCAATATCAGGCCGACGCCGAAAGCCCGGCCTACGGATCGCAAGGTTTTAGATAGCGCGATGGCGGCAGGGTACGCCAAGCCGCTTTTGGACGGCGCCGGCCATGTGCGGGCCGTCATGTACGGCGGCAAGATCGTCAACAGGGATTTCGACCTGGTGGACAAGATCCGCTATTTCGTTTTTGAAGATCAGATGTATGAAGGCCGTCCGACGGGGACGGTGACGATCTTTTTGGACGACGTCAGGATCGCGACTAACGTTTTAGACAAGAGCGGAGAGCGCGCCATCGGCACGAGGGTTTCTGAAACCGTTTACAAAAAGGTCGTCGAAGAAGGGCAGACGTGGCTGGACCGCGCGTTCGTGGTTACCGACTGGTACCTGACGGCATATGAGCCGATCCGTAATATTGAAGGTAGGGTTATCGGGATCCTGTATGTCGGGATTCTCGAGAAGCCTTTTACGGATATGCGGCGTAACATCTTTTTTGGTTTTTTGGCAATCGTTGTCTGCGCGTCGTTATTGGCGATCGCCCTGGCTCTTGTCATTGCCCAGGCGATGACGCGGCCTTTGACGAAATTGTTGGTAGCTGCGGGGCGTCTGTCCCAGGGAGATTTATCTCACAGGATAGGAATGTTCAACAGCCGCGTCCGGGAGATCGACGTGTTGGCGGAGGCCTTTAACGATATGGCCGGAAAGATCGATGAACGCGAAAAGAAACTGGAAGCACTCAATAAAGAACTGGCCGTTTTGAACAAGAACTATCTGGACCTGGTCGGCTTTGTGTCTCATGAGCTTAAAGGAATCTTGTCTTCGACGATCATGAACGCTTACACGGTCCGCGACGGTTTCCTGGGCATGGTGAATTTTAAACAGCGCAAGGCCTTGGACTCCGTGGCGCGTAACCTGGATTACCTGGAGGCGACCGTCAAAAATTTCCTGAACCTGAGCCGTCTCGAAAAAGGCGAGATTGTCGTCCATAAAGCAGACATCTTGTTAAAGGAGAACGTGCTGGACGCAGCCCTGGACGCCTTTGCCAAGCAGGCGGCTGACAAGGGGATGCAGGTGGTCAATAAGGTCCCGGCAGGCCTCAAGATCATGGCCGATGCCGACCTTTTGCAGATCGTCGCCAATAATCTGATCGGGAATGCCGTTAAATATGGGCAGAAGGACGGCCAAATCGTCGTCGATGCCTCCAGGACGGACAGCCGGGTGCGCGTCGAGATTTATAACGACGGCCGTCCTCTTTCACAGGAGGAGATCGACAAACTTTTTCGGAGGTTCTCGCGCCTCAAGAGCGAAGAGACGAGGGTGGTCCAGGGGACGGGTCTGGGGTTGTTTGTCAGTAAAGAGATCATCGAGAAGCACGAGGGCAGTATTTGGGCAGAGCCGCGTCCGAACGGCAATGCATTTGTGTTTGAAGTAGGATGAGAGGCCGTGTCGTCTCCTGTTCGAGCTTTTAGGGAAAAATATCTTGATATGGGCAAAATGAAGGAGGTGCTTAGCGTGACGACGCCATTGGATATAATTAAAAAGAAAAGGGCTGAGGCGATTAACCGTATCTTAAGCAGGGGATATCTTTCGACGAAGCGTGTTTATGTCGGCATGGCGACGTGTGAGGTCGCGGCCGGTTCAAAAGATGTCATGGAGGTTTTTGAGAACGCGATCAAAAAAGAAGGATTGACGGATGTTTATTTAAGCCAGAAGGGGTGCGCCGGGCGCTGTAACCTCGAGCCGACGGTGGAGGTGGTGGAGGAGGGCAAGATTCCCATCAAATACGGCAAAGTGACCCCGGACATGGCGCGCCAGATCATCGATCGGCATTTGAAGAAGGGCGAAGTGGTCAAGGAGTGGATTATTCATTGAAAAGACGGCAGGATACAAGAAAATTATCAATGTCCAATTACCAATTTCCAATTTGTTCCTTGGTTGTTTATTGATTGGTCGTTGGTGATTGGTTATTGGAAATCCGACGGGTGACGAGTGACATGGTGACCTGGTGACAACAATCAGCGGGAAGGGACGAAGAGATGCCAAGACGATACGTGATTACATTATGCGACGGACCGACCTGTATCCACAAGAGGTCCAAAGAATTGGAAGCGGCGATTGAAGCGGAGCTGGCCAAGCATGAGCTTTCGGGCCGGGTGAGCATCCATCTTTCGGGGTGCCTGGGGATGTGCGCCAAGGGGCCTATCATGGTTATCAATCCCCAATACACGATTTACGGGAATGTCGGGATACAGGACATCCCGGAGATCATCGAGGGCCATATCCTGAAGAAGAGGCCGGTGGCGCGGTTGAGCATAGATGAGGACCATCTGTATAACAGGTTTTTCCGTGTCTTTGGGGATGTGAATTTTTTCGGCAGGCAGATGCGCATCGTCCTGAGAAATTGCGGTATCATTGATCCTGAAAAGATCGATGATTATTTATCTGTGCGCGGTTATGAGGCCTTGGCTAAAGTCTTGACGGAGATGCGCCCGGAAGAGGTCATCGCCCAGGTCAAGAAGTCGGGTTTGAGGGGCCGCGGCGGCGCCGGTTTTCCCACCGGCATCAAGTGGGAATTGACGGCCCGCCAGAAAACAACTGAAAAATTTCTTATCTGTAATGCCGATGAGGGAGACCCCGGCGCCTTCATGGATCGCAGCACGATCGAGGGCGACCCGCACACGGTGCTCGAAGGCATGATGCTCGGGGCCTACGCCATCGGCGCCACACGCGGATTCGTCTACATCCGCGCCGAGTATCCCCTGGCGGTCGAACGGTTGACCAAGGCCATCGAAGTCGCACGCGCCGCCGGGTTCCTGGGCAAGCATATTTTCGGATCCCCGATGGATTTCGATATCGAAATCCGGCTTGGCGCCGGCGCTTTCGTGTGCGGCGAGGAGACGGCGCTGATCAAATCCATCGAGGGGGATCGCGGGATGCCGCGGCCGCGGCCGCCCTACCCGACCGTATCCGGTCTGTGGGGTAAACCGACGGTGATCAACAACGTCGAAACTTTAGCCAATGTCCCGGTCGTCATCCTGGATACCCCGGAATGGTTCCGCTCGATCGGCACCGAGAAGAGCAAGGGCACCAAGGTCTTTGCCCTGGCCG
>JAQUOM010000001.1 GCA_028717105.1 Candidatus Omnitrophota bacterium | reverse complement strand
TCAGGGTCCGACGGGCGATGCCACGATGGTGACCTTGGCCGAACGGCAAACCGATCAGATCCGAAGGGTCCGCGATTTCAGGCGGGCTGTTTTCGATCGCATCCGAAAGAACAACCGGCGCCTGCCGGGCGGGGCGTCGTCTCTGGCCCGTGTCCGGAAGGTCGCCGTCATCCTGGCCGGCCCCCGGAGCGGTTCCAGCTTATTGTTTTCGATTTTGCGCAGACACCCCTGCTGTTATGCCCCGAGCGGAGAGATCACGCCGTTCTACAAGCTCAACGGTTTGTCGGCCGACACGAACGCCTCTGATGAGATACCGCCGGCGTTCCTGCGTCCCGGGCAGTGCCCGGGGGGGTTGTCGGATGACCTGTTGAGCGATCTTTCCACGGCGGCGTCTCCGCGCGACATCTGGAACGACGAACAGGTCTTTGAACAATACGTCGACGATCTGTGCCTGCGTCTTATTTTGCAGTGGCCGCAGGCCGGCTTTCGTCCCGAGGCGTTGCGCACGGACATTCTCAGGGCCCTGGGGTTTTCCCGCAGGCGGCGGTCTTTTGTCGTTGAAGAATTCTATCTGGATCTTTTGGGTGTCCTCGCCGGCAAATACCGGGGCGTTCACCCTGCTTATTACGATCTCCCCGCCGCCCTGATAAAAAAAAGGTTTCCGGGGTTAAAAATCCCCGCAGGCCCGCCTCATAAGACCGGGATGATCGAAGAGCCGCCGTTCATTCTCCTTGCACCGCGGAAAAAAACAAATGCCGCCGACTTGAGGGAGCGGACGCTGTTGTTGAAAACGTCGACGGATTCTTATCGCATGCCTTTTATGTCCGTGATGTTTCCGAATGCGGACATCAAGATCATCCATTTGACGAGAAACCCCGCCGCTTCCGTCAACGGCCTCTACGACGGATGGCGGCACCATGGATTTTTTTCCCGCAACCTCCGCGCGGCGGACGCGACGGTGCGTTCAGTGATCCCGCGGGGGCTTGAGATCACCGGTTATTCCGACCGTTTTGCCTGGGGCCGGTGGTGGTGGAAATACGATCTGCCGCCCGGGTGGCAGGACCATGTCCGGGATTCTCTTCAAGAAGTTTGTGCGTTCCAATGGCTGGCGTCGAACAGGGCCATATTGGAATATGTCCGCGCATCGGGCGCTGATTTTTTGCGCGTCAGGCACGAAGATGTGACCAGGGACGCGAGGACACGTTCACGCGCATTAAAGGCCTTGTTGGACTTTTTGGGGTTTGGCGCCGCGTCCGCCGGAGACCTGAAGTTAGATAAACTTCCCGTGGTCCAGGCGACGCGACCGCCGGAGCATTACCGCTGGAAAAAACGCCGGGAGATGATCCAACCCTTGTGCGGCCTTCCCGATGTCGCCGAGATCAGCGGCGCCCTGGGTTATGACATTCGACATAAAGAGGAGTGGTTATAATGCTGCCGTTCGGCGCTGATTCGGAATACGGGATGTTAAAGGCCGTGCTTCTGGCGAAGCCTCGCTCGTGCGCGGCGGGCGCCGTTCATCCGCGCCGGGTCCTTCATCTCAAGGCGCTTCACGAGGCGACCCTGAAGCGGGAATACGGCAGGCTCGTAAAAACATATCGACGACTGGGGATCAAAACCTTTTTTATCCGTGTCCGGCCCGGGCAGGCAGGGGAACGTCTTGCCTTGTTCAATATCATGTTTACGAGGGATCTTTTTTTTATGACGCCGCGCGGATGCATTCTTTCGCGGATGTCTTTGCGCGTCAGGCGGGACGAAGTGATCTATGCCGCCGGGGCGTTACGGGCGCTTGGCGTTCCGGTCCTTTATAGCGTGGCAGGGGGCGGGACATTTGAGGGCGCTGATGCGCTGTGGGTTAACGACCGGCTGGTAGTGATCGGGGTCGGCAGAAGGACGAACCGGGAAGGATTCCGCCAGGTCAAAGAGGTTTTGGCGCGCCAGCGCGTTGATGGCGTGCATGTTCCCGCGCCGAAAAGGACGCGGCATCTTTTGGGCGCTGTCCAGCGTGTGGCGCCGGATCTGGCGTTTGTCAGGGAGGCTTTAGTGGACGGGGAGATCCTCCGTCTTTTGAAGAAGAACAAGGTCGATGTTATCCCTGTTCGCGAGACGAGGGAAGTCGCCCTGCGGCAGGCCCTGAATGTGGTGGTAACGGCCCCGCGCCGGATCATCATGCCGGCGGGCTGTCCTGCGACCCGCAGGATGTATGAACAAGCCGGCCTGACGGTTGAGGCCGAAGTGCCGGTTTCTCAGTTTGTCCGGGCCGCAGGCGGGTTGGCGTGCGCCGCAGGGGTGATCGCAAGGCGTCTTTAATCCCGCGGCAGAATTCCTTAAAATTTGGATCATGAGATTGCGAATGTCGTATATAATAATGAGAAAGCGTCGTTGAGATATTTCTTCGCGCATCCGGGGAGGTCGGGTCATGTACAACGGACATAAAAGATATGCTTTGTTTATCGGCAGATGGCAGCCTTTTCACAAGGGGCACAAGTTTTTGATCGATGAGGCCGTGGCCAAGGGCGAACACGTTTGTGTGGCCATCCGGGACACGGAGATATCTCCCCAAAATCCTTATACCGCCGAGCAGAGGGCGGAGATGATCAAGAGGGTCTATGCCGACAAGGTGGATGTCGTCGTCATCCCGGACATCAAGAGCATCAATATCGGCAGAAACGTGGGCTATGACGTCAATTTTGTCGAGCCCCCTTCGGAAATCGGGAATATTTCCGGGACGAACGTCCGGGCGGGCAAAGATGACAACGTCCCGCCGGAAGTCGCCGAATACATTAAGCTCTTGCGAACGACGCTTTGGTTGACCGGCTTGCCCTGTTCCGGCAAGACGACATTGTCCAAGAAGCTGAAATTGGAGCTGGATAACCGCGGTTTTAAGACCGTTCACCTTGATGCCGATGACGTGCGTCATGCCCTTAATGCCGATTTGGGATTTTCTCCCGAAGACAGGAAGGAGAACCTGCGCCGCATCGCGCACGTCGCCAAGCTCTTCAACGATAACGGCAATTTTGTCATCGCGAGCTTCTTGTCCCCCATGAATGAATATCGCGCGCTGGTCAAAAAGATCATCGGAAATTTCAAACTGGTCTATGTCAAATGCGGCCTGCAGGCCTGCGAGGCCAGGGACGTGAAAGGCATGTATAAAAGAGCGCGGAAGGGCGAGATCACCGATTTCACGGGGGTCTCTGCGCCGTTCGAGGAACCCCCGGATGCGGATATTGCCGTCGATACCGAACACCAAAGCGAAGACGAATGCGTCCGGCAGATCCTGGGGGCCCTGGGCGTGGCATCCATGAAAAGGCGGCACGCCTGCCTTCTTGGGAAAAGGTGATCCGGAGGAGTTTTGGACCAGAATGATGCGGGGATTTTTGGGGAAAGGATCAAAGGCCAGTTTGCCGCCCGGGCGGAAGATTTTGAGGTTTCTGCGAACTGGGTCTGCGATGCCCGGCTGATCCGCGCCCACGTCGAGGCAGCGGGTCCTCCTGGCGGGGAAGCCCTGGATTTGTGCTGCGGCACGGGGCAGGTGGGGCGCGCGTTGAAGGCCGCGGGCTGGGCGGTAAAAGGGCTGGACCTTTGCGGCGAGATGGCCGCGGTTTCTTCCCGTTATTTTCCGGTTTCGACAGGCGCCGCCGAGGCCATGCCTTTCGCGTCCGGGAATTTTCAGCTGGTTGTCTGCCGGCAGTCATTCCAGTTCCTGAACGTCCCGAAGGTCCTTGCGGAGATTGCCCGCGTCCTTGTGCCGGGCGGAACGTTTATCTTGAGCCTGACGGTCCCTTTTTGCGGCGAGGACGCCGGATGGCTCTCCAAGATACATCACGTTAAACAACCCCTGCTTTTGGAATTCTACACGGCCCAGGAACTGGTCGAGGTCTTGAATCGGGCCGGGTTTTCTGTTGTCGCAACGCAGGAGTTCAGGGTCCGGGAGTCGGTGACCCAGTGGATGCGCTGCGCCCCTGAACTGAATGCCGGCGTCCGCGCGCAGGTCGTCGATCTGGTGAAAAATGCGCCGGCCGTTTACAAGTCCTGGCATGATGTCCAGGTAACGGACGGCGAAGTCCTGGAAGATTGGAATTGGGTCGTTTTAAAAACAGTGTTCCATCCCCAAGATAAAGGTTGAGCCCGGGCGGTTTTTTAGCCGCGCCGGCCGTTCGTAAAAACGATGACATCATCTTCCCGTCGATCAGATACATATGGCCGGCTGGCGAAGATCGCCCGGAAGACCCGTTTCAAGGTTGAACACGGGATGAAGGTCGGGTTGATCGTGCCGCCGTCTCCTTTTGTGGTGCCCCGGGGATGGGAGTTTGTCCATCGCGCTCCTTTTGAGGGCCCTTCTGTCATCGCCGCGGTCTTTCGGGGACTGGGGCTGGATGTGGTCCTGTTCGATCAGAGAGACAATTTTAATCCCGAAGCGCTCGCGGGCGGGCCCCTAAAACATATCGATCTGGTTGCCATCGCGACCTATGAAGATAGTTTTCCGTTCGTCAGGCGCGTCGTGGAGATCGCCAAGGCGGAAGTTCCGGCGCGGCCGGTCGTTCTCGGCGGGCCTTTGGTGTCGTCCGTCCCGCGCCTGCTTATGGAACATACGGCGGCGGATTATGCGGTCATCGGCGAAGGCGAGTTGACGACGATCGAATTGGCGGATTGCCTGATGAAGAGAAAAGGAGCGCTGCTTCCTTCTGAGGTCAAGGGGTTGGCCTGGAGAGGCCCTGACGGCCGCGCGGTTTTGAATTCCCGGCGGCCCCAGATGCGCGATCTCGACGCCGTGCCGATCCAGGACTTTTCGGTGTGGCCGCATGTCCGCCGGACCGGCGAGGTCCCCGAAATTTTTATGACGTCGAGCCGCGGATGCCCCGGGGCGTGTACTTTTTGTTTTCGGGCGATGCCGGTTTTGCGTTACAAATCCGCGGCAAGGGTTCGCCGCGAACTTATAGCCCTCAAGAAATACAAGTACAGATATGCCTGGTGGAGCGATTTGACTTTCGTCGATTCCAAAGAACGCATTCATCGGTTGATGGACGGGGCTTTCCGGGGGATAGATTTCCGCTGGAGTTGTTTTACCCGCGTCGACGGCATCGATCGGGCCGTCCTGGAACATATGCGGGAGTGTGGATGCGATATCGTCATGTACGGTTTTGAGTCGATCACGAAAAAGATCCTGGAGTATTTCCGCAAGAAGGTCTCCGCGCAGGCGATCGTCCGGGCCATCGCCTTGACACGGCAGGCCGGATTGAAGGTGGGGGGGCTCTTTATTATCGGCGCTCCCGGCGAGACCCGGGAGAGCCTGAAGCGCACGATCGATTTCTGCCGGAGGTTTAAAGAAGTGACGCGGGTCAAATATATGTCGGCCCTTCCAGGCACTCCCCTGTATGAGGATGCCCTCAAAAGAGGCCTGATCAAGGACGAGCTGGAACACTTGTATTTTCTTTCGCGGGAGCGCTCCGTTGCCGACGACGAGATCCTCCTTTTTAACGATATTTCCGAGAGCGCGTTGCGCCGGGCTTATCGCACCATCAATCGCCAGATCGAGATGAGGCCTTATGAATACTGGAATCCGGTCAACCGGTTTCTGTCAAAACCGGAAAAATTCAAAAACCGCGGCCCTTCCGCGGCAAGAAGAGGGGCTTTGAGGGAAACAAACATCGTTCGTTGCTCGTGAGGGGGCGTGACACACTGAAGATGAGCCACCTGCCACCATGCCATTATGACTATTCCGGCGCGACAGATCCGCAGGAGGAGCGCCTTAAGGACATTTCTCTTGCGGCCGCAGCCCCGTCGCGCCGCGAGAAGGTGATTTTGATCGTTCCCCCTTCGCCGCAGGTTCCTACGCCGGGAAGGGAATTCCTGGTGAGAGGGCCCTTTGAAGGATTCACGTATATCGCGACGCTCGTCAAGAAGATGGGTTTTTCTTTAAAGGTCGTGGACTGCCGCTGGCCGGAAAATTCGGACCAGCGGGTCTTGGAAGAGGCGGCGAGCGCCGACATGATCGGGATCGCGACCTATTGCGACTCGTTTGTTTTTTTGCAGGATATCACGCGCGCGCTCAAGGAACGCTACCCGCACAAACTGGTTTTTTTAGGCGGGCCGCTCGTGACGTCCCTGCCGGAGGTCATGTTGCAGCAGACATCGGCAGATTGCGCGGTCATCGGCGAAGGCGAGTTGACGCTTATTGAATTCCTGGAAGCGTATGTCCGGGACCCGGCCATGGACCTGGGCCGCATCAAGGGAATGGCTTTTCGTGACAACGGCCGGGTCCGGGTCAACTCGCCGAGGCCGCAGATCAAGGATCTCGACCACCTCCCGTTCCTGGATTATACGATCTGGCCTCATTGCGAGAGCATCGTTAAGAACGGGCAGATTTTGATCTCTTCGATGCGCGGCTGTCCTCATGAGTGTTCTTTCTGTTTTAAGACGATCCCGGCGCTTCGTTTGAAAAGCATCAAAAGGTTTGAAGAAGAAGTGGCCCATTTGAAAAAAGCGACGCAGTTCGATTATACCTGGCTTAATGATCTGACCTTTAATGTGAACGAGCCGCGCGCGATCCAGATCTGCCGGATCCTGAAGGCCCACGACGTCCAATACCACTGTTTCGCGCGGGTGCAGAAGGTTAGCAAGGCCTGGGTGGAAACGCTCAAGGAGACGGGTTGCCTGGGGGTATGGTTCGGGATCGAATCCTGCGACCAGGAGATTCTGGACCAGAACAGGAAAAATATCAAGCTGGCCGACATCCGCCGTGCCGTGCGGCTGGCCCGGGAGGGCGGTTTGGCGGCCCGGGGGCTTTTTATCGTCGGGTTGTACGGCGAGACAGAGGCATCCCTGCGCAAGATGCTGGATTTCATCAAAGAAGAAAAATTCCTGCCGTTGGTGAAATATCTGGTTCCGTTCCCCGGCACGAGCCTGTATCACCACGCCGTTGGAACCGGGAAGATCGCGGACATCCCCGGGTTTTTGAAGATGTTATCCCGCCGCCGGGTCAGCGACCACGATGATGAGATCATCAATCTCACGGACGTCAAAGAAGAGACCCTTCGGCATTATTTCCACGAGATCTGGAAGATGACCAAAGAACGGGAAGGGCATTATGGAGAGTAACGGCGCAGCGCCGGACAATGTGGCGATCCATTTCATGAAACGCGCCGGCCGATATAATGGTTCTTCGGCATGGGTGGAGGATCCGGCCTTGATCGCCAAGATCCGGGAGGCGGCGTCGGCCGGGCCGGAGGATACTGTCCTTGATATTGCGGTCGGAACAGGAAAAATTTCCCGGGCATTTCTCGGGCGGGTGGGCCGTGTCGTCGGCCTGGACATCTGTCCGGATATGGTGTGCCAGGCCCGGGGCTGCGTCGATGAAATCGTCCTGAGCCCGGCGGAGCGCCTTCCTTTTAAGGACGGGGAGTTCGACGCCTGCGTGTGCCGCCAGGGGCTGCAGTTCATGGAGGTGGATCGTGTCGTCGCCGAGGTCCACCGGGTCTTGAAGCCTGGCGGCCGGGCTGTCTTTTGCCACTTGACGGCGTACGGCCCGGAAGACCGGGAGGAGACGTTCTTGATTCAGAAGCTCCGTAATCCGGCGCGCAAGAATTTTTTTCTGCCGCAGGACATCCCCGAATCCCTGAACAGAAACGCCTTTACAAACATAGAGGTTATGGAGTATATTACGCGAGAATCCGTTAATCGCTGGATCGACCACGGCGTGCTTGCCGAAGAAGACAAAGAGAAGATCAGGGAGGCGTATCTGAAGGCCTCGGACGTTTTCAAAAGGATCCACGACGTGCAATGGAAGGATGGCGATATTTTTGATTCCATGCGGATGACGCTGGTGAGGGCGGTAAGGTGAAGTTCCGCCGGTACGTCCGCCTGCCTGTCGAAGACAAGCGGGCAGCCAGGCCGGCGGCTTTTTTCCGGGCGCAGGATAACGGGAGTTGATCGCATGACCGAGAAGATCATTTGTGCGGGGTTCGGCGGACAGGGCATCATGGCCATGGGGAAGGTCCTGGCCATGTCGGCGCTGCGCGAAGGCAAGAACGCCACATGGCTTCCGTCGTATGGCGCAGAGGTCCGCGGCGGCACGGCGCATTGCATGGTCGTGATCTCCGACGGGCCAATCGCCTCTCCGATGGTGGAGAGGGCCGATTCCCTGATCATCATGAACGATCCTTCGCTGAAACGCTTTCGTACGGCCTTGCGGCCCAAGGGGCTTCTGCTTGTCAACGAGACCCTGGCGCAGTGCGCGGGGACATCGCGCCGCCTGAGAGTCGTCAATGTCCCCTTAACGCAGATGGCCCGAGACCTCGGGCTGGAGAAGGTGGCCAATACGGTCGCCATCGGCGTGTATTTGGGCTTGAAAAAGATCATCGCCCTGCCTACAATGGAACAGGCCATCGAAGAAGTCCTGGCTCACAGGCCGAACCTGATCGCCGTCAACAAGAAAGCCCTGGAAGAGGGCTTTTTTTTCGCACAGAAGGCCGCTCCAGGCGCCAAATAACAAGACGCCAAGCTGTCAGGCAAACAAGGCGTTCCATGATGGCGCGATGAGTAAAAAAGATGGCTCATCGCCTTGCCTTTTGGACGCCTAAGAAGAGGAGTCAGCAAATGAAGGTGAGATTTGCCCCGAGTCCGACGGGCTTTTTGCATATCGGCGGCGCGCGGACGTGCCTGTTTAACTGGCTCTATGCGCGCGCGAAAGGCGGTTCTTTTATCCTGCGCATCGAAGATACCGACCAGTCGCGTTCAAAAAAGGAATATCTCGATGAGATCCTTTTCAGCCTGGCCTGGCTGGGCCTGGATTGGGATGAGTTGCATTACCAGAGCCAGCGTTTTGACGTGTATCGCGGGATAGCCAAAAAGCTTTTAGAAGAGGGCCGGGCGTATCTGGCCGAGGACGGATCAGGGGCCGTGATCTTCAGGATGCCGCAAAAGACGGCGGAGATCGACGACATGATCCACGGCAGGATCACGTTCGATACGGGGCTCATTAAAGATCAGGTCCTGATCAAGTCCGATCAGTCGCCGACCTATAATTTTGCCTGTGTGGTCGATGACGCGGCGATGGGGATTACGCATATTATCCGCGGGGACGACCATATCTCCAATACCCCCAAACAGGTCGTCTTGTACGAGGCCCTGGGGTATTCTTTGCCGCGTTTCGCGCACATCCCCATGATCCTGGGTGCGGGCGGCGGACGCATGTCCAAGCGCGCCGGGGCCACGGCCATCAGCGAATACAGGTCGATGGGATTTTTGTCCGAAGCCCTGGTGAATTACCTGATGCTCCTGGGCTGGTCGCCCGGGAACAACCAGGAAATCATCTCCCTGAAAGACGCGGTCGCAAAATTCGATATTTGCGATGCCAACAAGACGGCCGCGACGTTCGACATGAACAAACTCTTATGGCTTAACAGCCAGTATATCAAGACATGCGGCGCCGGCAAGCTGACGGAGCTCATCGTGCCTTTTCTAAAGGATCGCAACCTCATCGCCGACAACAATTTTGATGGTAAATTTACGGGCAATGTATTACAATTATTCACAGAACGTGCGCAAACGCTTGGAGAGTTGGCGGATGCGATGAAACCTTTCTTTGTCAAGGACGTGGAGTTTGACGTTCACGCCAAAGAGAAATTTTTGGCGCAGGATTTGAGCGGTGCTTTCGGGACCCTCAAAGACCGTTTTGCCGGGATGTCCGATTTCAGCGCCGCGGAGATCGAACGGGTCTTCCGGCAGGTTGCCGAAGAGCTTGGATTGACGACGAAACAGTTGATCCATCCTCTCCGCGCGGCCCTCAGCGGCAAAACCGTCGGGCCGGGCATGTTCGAGTTGATTGCGGTCCTGGGCCGCGAGAGGACCGTGGAAAGAATGGAGCGCGCCATACAACTTTACAAACACAGACCCGTATGAAGACGCGAAGGGATTTCAGACGCCTGATCCTTTTGGCCTGCGCGTTGGTGTTGATGGTCACCTGCCTGGGTTGCGAAACAGTCAAAGGTGTAGGCCGCGACATCAAGAACGCAGACCAGTGGATGCGGGATAACGCCTGGTGAGATGCCGTCGTGCCCGGCGGGCGCAGGGGCTTAGCGAAAGATACGCTCTTCGGCGCGGCGTGTCCGGGCTCCGGCGGCCGGGTTTTGAGCTTTTTTAGCGCCGGCCGTCGTTGTGCAGGCAGATGCGTGCAGGCGGCGGGTGCCTCTGGTTTTAGCTTTCCCGTGGATCATGCCGGACCAACTCCCCAAAGACAGCCTCACCGGTTTTACCCAGAGAGAGGCCCTCGAACCTTTGCTGCATGACCTTGCCCTGCAAGCCAAAACGCACGGGCGGGGATTTTCCCTTGCCCTGATTGATGTCGACCGTTTCAAGAATTTTAATGACCGATACGGCCATCCTTTCGGCGACGAGATCCTCAAGTACGCTACCTCGACTTTGCGCTTGACGTTTTTTGAAGGGTCGTGTCATTTATTCCGTTACGGCGGCGATGAATTCGTTGTCGTTTTTCCCGGGAAAAACCCCAAAGAAGCCTGCCAGATCTTTCACCAGTGCCACTACAACCTGCATCATCGGCCGTGCCTGTATGAAAACCGTTTCTATCGTGTGACGGTCAGCTGCGGGATCGCAGGGTTCCCCAGCGATACAGAGACGCTCGGCGGTTTGATCCAGAAGGCCGATGAGGCGTTGTATTTTTCCAAAAAGACGGGCCGCAACCGCACGACCCTTTACAGCCGCATCGGTTTTTTGAAGTTCAGGCGCATCGCGGTTTTTTGGGCCGTGACTTTCGCCGTCCTGTCCGCCGCCGTTGTCCTTTACCGCCTGACCTATCAGAGCGTCATCCGCCCGAAACTCAGCCAGTTGAAACACATCAAGATCGTGACGAAACCCGAAAGCCTCGATACCGTTATTTTACGCAACGGCCTGATCTTCGAAGGGCGCATCCTGGCCGAGAACACCCGTGGGGTGGTCATGCGCCTGTATTTCGAGGGCGGCGGGGAGGGCCAGATGAATTTCAGGCGCGCCGAGATCAGCCAGATCAAATACAGAGAGAAGGAGTGATTTTTCCGCATGTCTGACGATCCGAAGAAAAAACTCCGGAAATTTGTTGTCTTTTTGTCGTGCCTTGCGGTCTTGTCTTTTGTTGCGCCGCTGGTCGCGCGCGTCGGGGCCAGGCAGGCGCCGGATCCCGACGGGCCGAAGGCCCAAAAGCTGTATTGGTTCATCCCCGACGGCATGAGGGCCGAACCCGTTGTTTTCAATGTTTTCAAATGGGCCCGCGAAGGAAAATTGCCGCACATCAAGCGCATGATGGAGGAGGGCGCCTACGGTTACTGCATCCCGAATTTCCCTTCTCATACGCCGGTGAACTTTGCGACCCTCCTGACAGGGGCTTATCCCAAGACGCACGGCGTTGCCGACGGCCCCATGCACGTGGAGGGCCGGACGCTGGACGGTGTGGCTGTCACGGGATTCAGCTCTGTCGCCCGGAAGGTGCCGGCGATCTGGACGACCTTAGAGGAAGCAGGCAAAAGCGTGGTCTTGCTTTCCATTCCCGGTTCGACGCCGCCGGAACTCGACGAAGGGTTCACAATCCGCGGCCGATGGGGCGGTTGGGGGGCCGATTTTCATGCGATCAATTTCCAGTCACGGGGCGATCTGTCCGCGCGCAGGAAGCAGGGGCGGTCGGTCCGCATGTTTTTCATGGGTCCGGAGCTGACACGGTATATCGAAGTCCGGCCCGCTGCCGGATGGTCCGGCGCGCCGCGATCATCGAGCCCGCCGCTGGAGGCGCAGATGACAGGGTGGGGGGCCGCGATTTTCGTTTATTTTTATGACACGCGCGATGACGGGAAGGTCCGGTATGACCGCGTCGTCTTTTCTCTGGACAAAAAGATCCATCTGGCAGATCTTGCCCAGGGCCAATGGACTCCCTGGCTTCCTATTGTCTTGCGCTCGCAGGACCAGGATGTGGCTTCTCATGTGAAGATCAAGATTATCGCGCTCGACATGGACGACGCGCAGCAAGGAGGGTTTTTCCGGATCCGCTGCGTCTACAACAACCTGAACCGCCTGATCGTCAAACCTTCTTTCGTTGCCGATGAACTCATCGCCGGTGCCGGCCCCATGGTCGATTTCGTGGACAACTTTCCTGCGCAGCTTGTGTATTACCCCGAAGACAAGAAAACATTTTTAGAAGAGGCGCAGATGTCCTGGGAGTGGCACAGACATGCCGCAAGGTTCATCCTGGAAACGTATCGCCCGGATGTTTTTATCCAGGATCCTTATACGCCCAACCAGATGTTGACGAGCCGGTGGTGGCTGGGGTTTATCGACCCTTTGAGCGCGCGATACCATGAGGTCTCCGAAGAACAACGGCAGGCGTTATGGGAAGAGGTCTTGAAGATGTATCAAGAGATCGACGCTGTTTTGGGGGAATATCTCCGGCGCGCCGATCCCTCAACGCTTGTCGTTTTGAGTTCAGATCATGGGGCCGCGCCGCTGGAGCAATATGTGAACCTGAACAATCTCTTTGCCAAAGAAGGGCTCCTCGTGTTCTCTGTTAACCAGGAAACAGGCGAACCGGTGATTGATTGGGAGCGCTCCAGGGTTATTTTTCTCAAGATGGACAATATTTATATTCATTCCCGGGGTCTGTCCGGACCCTGGAAGAGGGACAGCGGCCCTGCCTACGAGATCTTGCGCCGCCGCGTCATCAAGATTTTGGAAAAGATGAGAGATGAACACGGCAGAAAGCCTCTTGCGAAGGTTGTTCGGTGGGAAGACGCCGAGGGTTTTTGGGATTTGCCGCCTGACAGGGTGGGCGACCTGGTTGTCGCCAATGCGCCGGGTTTTGGATGGAACGAAGAGATGAGCCAGGACAAGGCCGTCTTTAGCGTGCCCCTTGTCACCGGATACAAACAGGCCATCGTGGCGCAGACGACGCAGGCCATGTGGACACCCTTTGTCATCGTCGGGCCGGGAGTAAAGAAGAATTACGCATTAAAAAAACCCATCAAGATGGTCGACCAATATCCGACGATCATGAGGCTTTTGGGCGTCAAGATCCCCGGCTTTGTCGAGGGCCGCGTCGTGGAGGAGATCTTTGAGTGAGCATCGTGTGAAACGAACCGTCATTCTTGTCTGTGCCGCCTTCTTTTTTCTGAACGGCTTATCTCAAAGAATTCAGGCGGGCCCGCCGCGTTCGCTCGTCTCCGTTTTAGAAGAGGCGGGGGTCCGGATGGAGGGGGCCGCGGGTTTTACCGTCGAGAAAGACGTCTTCAGGCGCGATGCGTTCCGGACCATCCTGGCCAAACACAACGGCAGGGTGATGAAGATCGAGGCCACGGAGGGCCTGGACGCTGCGCCGGCGCGCCGGCAGGTCGAAGAATCCCTCTACGTCATCACGTCCCTTTATCGGCGCCACGTTTCTCCTTACCCGGGCGTTGTCTCCCAAACCATCGAGTGCCCGCCTGAATTTAAACCGCAAGAGACCCGGTTCCAAGCCGACGGCGTCTCCGTGCCTCTTTACCTTCTTTATGGAACGGCGCGGCTGACCTATGGCGTTTGCGTCGACGAATTGGCCGTGTATCGGGCCGTCCTCGCTTTTGTTTACAGCGCACCCCGAAGGACGCTTTATCGTATCGAATTGTTTATCCCCAGAGAGGAATTTGTCTTGGAGGAGGCCTTGGGGATCATGGGTACGTTTTCCGTTTCCGGAGCGCGCCGGACGCCTGCCGCCTGTCCGCAAGCCCGGCCTTCTTTTGGCAAACAGCGGGAAAAGCGAGAGGCGGCGGCCCCGTTGAATGTCATTATCATCGGTCTTGAGCCGTTGGGGGCCGGCCACGTCGGCGCCTATGGGTATGCAAGGGATACGACGCCGCATCTCGATGCGTTCGCGGAAGATTCTTTTCTCTTTCAGGACGCCGTGAGTCCGTCGAGCTGGACCCTGCCTGCCTTTATGTCGTGGTTCACGTCGCTTTATCCGTCTCAGCATAAACTGCGCAACAAGTATATGACCTACACCGAGCACGACCAGGTGATCGCCGATATGAGGGTCTTGTCTCCTTCGGCGGCGACCTTGGCGCAGGTTTTAAAGAATAACGGGTATTTGACAGCCGGCTTTACGGGCGGCGCCGGCATGGGCCGTGAGTTCGGCTATGACCTTGGGTTCGATACCTATTATGATGAGGGTGTCTTTAACGGGCTGGACGCGGTTTTGCCCAGGGCCGAGGCCTGGATCAAAAAGCACAAGGACCGGAAATTTTTTGTGTTTATCCAGGGTTATGATGTGCACGGCCGCCATCCGCTCCCTCGGGGTTTCAACAACAGGTTCGCGGACCCCCGCTATCGCGGAACGTATCGCGGCACACCGCATGAATACTGGGCCTTGAGAGATCTCAGCCTTGAACAGGGGCGGCTTTCTCTGGATGCCGAAGACGTCGCGTTCTGGAGGGCCTGGTATGATGCGAAGCTCTATGAGGCCGACGAGAAGCTGGGGGCTTTTTTTGAAAAACTCAAAAAACTCGGCCTGATGCAGAAGAGCATCGTCGTTTTTTCTTCGGGTTCCGGCAATGAATTTTATGAGCACGGCAGGTTCGATCACGGGTTCAGCCTTTATGAGGAGCTGATCCGGGTTCCTCTGGTCATCAGGGTCCCCGGAGAGAAAGGCGGCCGCGTCGCCGGCCAGGTCCGGACCATTGACATCATGCCGACGGTCCTGGATCTTGTTGGGGCGGATGTCGACGAAGCGCTCCGACGGCAGATGCAGGGCACAAGCCTGCGCCCCATGATGCGGGGGGAGTTTTTGGCGCTTGATGCCTACAGCGAGACGGACTACCTGTTTCAGTATTTTAAACGTTCCGTGAGGTGCCCCGACGGATGGAAGTTCATTTATTCTCTCGACACACAAGAGAGAGAGCTTTATCATCTTACCCGGGACCCGTTGGAAAAGGACAATCTGGTCGATGCAGAGCCCCGGCGGGCCGGAGAAATGGAAGAGAAATTATTGGCGTGGATGGAGGCGCTGCGCACGGGAACGGACCGTTAAGATCACGCTTTGGCGCGCGCCCCCCGAGAGGAGATGAACCATCGTGTCGTTTTTAAGCCCGGTTTATCTTTTATTGTTGGCGGTTTCCGCCCTGGCATACGGGACGATCGTCCCTGGCCGTTACCGGGTCCTTTTTCTTTTCTTTTGCAGCCTTGTTTTTATCTCTGCCAGCGCGGCCTTCTATGCGTTGTTCCTCATCGCCGCCGGCCTGGCCGTTTTTTACATCGGCAGAAGCTTGTCGCTGGAAACAGACCGCCGGCGGAAACTCCCCGCATTTCTTGCTGTTTTATTTCTTCTGGTCGGGTCGCTTTGTGCCTATAAAGTTTTCCAGCGAAGTGTGTATCAGGGCAGCGTCTGGACGTCATGGGCTCAGGAGTTTGTCCTTCCGCTCGGGATATCCTTTACGATCTTCCGTCTGATCCATTATCTCGTCGAGTGTTATCGCCATGCCATGCCCCCGTCTTCCCCCGTTGGTTTTTTGCACTACCTTGTTTTTTTTCCTACATTCCCGGCCGGCCCTCTGGAGCGGTTCGGTTCTTTCTGGGGGCAGGCGCACGCCGGAACAGCGGTTTCTTTAGCCGGCGTTCAGGCGGGACTCTACCGCATGGTCCGGGGCGTCGTCAAGAAAGCCTTTGTGGCCGACGTCCTGAGGACTTTTGTGGTGCCCGTTTTCCAGTCTCCCGACGAGTACCCCCGCTGGGTCCTCGTCGGCGCCATGTACGGGGCCGCCATCCAGGTTTACGCGGATTTCTCAGGGTATACCGACATGGCCATCGGGAGCGCGCGCCTCTTTGGTTACAAGATTTCCGAAAATTTCAACGCGCCGTTTTTGAAAAAGAATATCGCCCTTTTTTGGCGCAGCTGGCACATCACGCTCTACAGCTGGCTGCGGGATTATTTTTTCCTGCCTTTGTTCGGCTACAGGGCTTCCCGCATCAAGATGGAGATAGGGATCGTCGCCACGCTGGTCGCTTCGATGATGTGGCACAGGTTCTCTATGAGTTTTTTTCTTCTGGGGGTGTATCACGGGTCAGGCCTCCTGGCGTGGTCTTTTTTTCAGGATATCAAAAGAAAACACCCTTTTCTTCTGCGGGTGACACAGGCTCCCTGGCTGGGCCCTTTCGCCGTGTTCTTGACCTTTACGTTCGTCAGTTTCGGGATGATCCTGTTCCAGGTTGAGTTCGAACAATTCGTCGTTATTGCGCGCCGCATGTTTTCTGCCTCTCCTGCGGCCGGCTCAGGGCCGTTATCCTGGTGAGGCCGCCTGGAGGCTTGTTTGCGGCCGGCGCATTCCGACGAAGCGCATGAGGGGGGTTTGACACCCCCCGGGAACGTTGATAGAATACACATCACACAGAGGAGCGGCGACATGGAAGATCAGATCAGAGATTTTATTGAAACAAGTTTCGGGAAGCCCCCGGCGGGATTCGGTAACGATACCCCTTTATTTGAGACGGGTGTCCTTGATTCCATGAGGTTTATTTTGCTTCTGGCCTTTTTGGAGAAGCGGTTTGGGGTTTCTGTCGACATGAGCGAGATCACGATAACGAATTTCGATACGTTGTCCAAGATCGCCGGCGTGGTCAGGAAGAAACAGAGGAAGGCCGCATGAAAAAAGGGTTCGTGGTCGGTTACAGCGGCCGGCTCGAGGACTTGCGCAGGATTCTGGATTCCTGCGCGCAGGTGACGTCTGTCTACACGGGCGGTCTCGCCGGCAAGATCGCCGGAGGCCGGCCGCAGTATGCCGATTCCCTGGAGTCTCTGGCGCCTCAGATCGAGGCGGCCCATGCCGGGAATGTTGAATTCGAGGTGGCCCTCAACGCCCCCTGTGGTCTTCAGGCCAAGTCCCGGACTGAGTGGTGGCATGGGATCAGGGCCTACCTCCGAGATCTCGACGCCGCCGGGGTCGACCGTGTCGTCGTCAGCCATCCGTTCCTGATGGATATGGTGCGGTCGGAGACGGACATGAGGATCACGGCTTCGACGATCTGCGAAATTACCACGCCCCAGGCCGCGCGCTATTATGAAAAACTGGGTGCCGATGTGATCGCGGTCTCCATCAACGTCAATATGGTTCCCGCCCGGCTGCGGCAGATCAAACAGGCGCTCTGTGCAGCCAGGGTGAGGATCCTCGTGAATGAACCGTGCCTGAGGGATTGCCCGTGGCGCAGGTTCCATCACAGCCATTACGCCCATTCGAACGAAGAAATGGATTACCATGCCGCATGCAAGAAGGTTTATCTTCGGGATCCGTACTTGCTATTGGCTAATACGGTCATCCGCCCCGAGGACTTGCATTTTTATGAGGGGCTGGTCGATGATTACAAGATCGTCGGGCGGCTTGTTCCCGTCGAAGACCTGATTTCACGGGTTCGCGCCTATGCCGAAGGACGGTTCGAAGGAAATTACATCCAGCTGTTCGACTCCCCTCTGGCGGCGTTGTTTATTGTCCCTAACAGGGAGCTGGAGGGATTGCTTGAGAAAAAATGGTCGTGCGACGGCGTTTGCGAACGCTGTCTTTTTTGTTCAGAGCTTTTTGCCCGCGTAGAAAAGAAACATACCCCATGTCCACGCTCATGAATCCTTTTTGGTCAAAGAAACGACAGGAGCTTAAAGAGGCCGCGGTCCGGTTTGCCTCGGGAAAACTGCGCTATGACACAGAGGAGAACGACAGGTCGGGCGTGTTTTCCCGCGACGGATGGCAGGCGTGCGCGGATTTTGGTCTCCAGGGAATGTTTCTGCCGCGCCGCTACGGCGGCTTGTCTCTGGGGGCCCTCGACATGACCGCCGTGCTGGAAGGCATGGGCGTCGGGGCCAGGGATAATGGACTTTTGTTTTCCATCAATGCCCATCTCTGGGGATGTGTGGGGCCGATATACCGTTTTGGAACGCCGCGGCAGAAGACGCGGTTCCTTAAAGGCCTGGGCAACGGGTCTCTTGTCGGCGCTTTGGCAGCGACAGAATCTGAATCGGGGTCGGATGTTTTCGGCCTCAAGACGACAGCCAGGCCCGAGGGGGCGTCCTATGTTTTTAACGGCAGCAAGGCTTTCGTGACGAACGCCCCGGTCGCCGATATTTTTATTGTCCTGGCACGCACGGGCCGCGGCACGAAATTTTGCGGCCTGACGTGTTTTCTCGTCGAGAGAAACACGCCGGGCTTGAGCGTCGGCGCGGCCGTCGAAAAAATGGGGCTCAGGACCAGCCCGATGGCGGATGTGTCTTTCTGCGACTGCCGTGTTCCCAAAGAGAATATTGTCGGCCGCGAAGGGAACGGGGCCGTCGTCTTCCAGGCGATCATGGAACAGGAGAGGACCTTTATCCTGGCCAATAGTATCGGTATCAGGGAACGCTTGCTTGAGGAATGCCGCCGTTTTGTCTCGGCCAGGAAGATCGGCGGCGTTGCTTTGAGCAAACGCCAATCCCTGACGCACAGAATCGCGCGGATGAGAATTGATCTGGAAGAGAGCCGGTTGTTGTTGTACCGGGCTGCAGCACGCCAAGACGCCGGGGCTTCTTGTGTTCTGGAAGCGGCGATGGCCAAAATTTCTTTAAGCGAAACCTATGTTCGTCATTGCCGGGACCTCCTCCAGATCTACGGCGCGTATGGCTATATGACGGAGTCGGGTGTTGAGCGCGAGTTGCGGGACGCCTTGGCCAGTACGTTGTATTCCGGCACCTCCGAGGTCCTCCTGGATATGGTGGCCGGTTTTGAAGGGCTCCTCCAGTTTTAGAACCCAAAACATGGTGAAACAGCTCCGTAAAGACAAGGAAGTCCGCCGCCTGGAAGATGTCCTTAAAGGTTCGGTCCAGGCCCGTCCCGAAGCCGCGGCTTTGAGATTTCGCGGCCAGGAGATGTCTTATGGCGAGCTGGATCTTCTTAGCGGACGCCTGGCATGCGCCTTGCGCGGGCGGGGTTTAGGCGAGAACAGCCGTATCGGCATTTTTGTCGAAAAGTCGCCGCCGGCCGTTGTTGCTGTTTTCGGGATCCTCAAGGCTGGGGCCTGTTATGTTCCTTTGGATCCCATGGATCCCGCCATCCGTCTGTCTTGCATCATCGAGGATTGCCGTCTTGATGCGGTCGTGACGTCGTGCCAAAAACTGGAGGGCTTGATGGAGGCCGCCCGTCGCCAGAAAAATCCCCGGTTCATTTTTACGTTAGGCACGCCCGCGCCGGATATGCTTCGCCGGTCCGAAGGGTGCGGTATTCAGATTTTAGCCGTCCCGGACAACGGGGTTTCCGGGGCCGCAGAGACCCCGGCAGGCGCCCCGCGCCGATCAGAAAATGATACGGCCTATATTCTTTATACATCGGGATCGACGGGCCGGCCGAAAGGGGTCGTTATCTCGCACCGGGCCGCCCTGGCTTTTGTTGACTGGGCCCATTCGTGTTTCGGCGTCTCCGAAGCAGACCGCGTTGCATCCCACGCGCCCCTCCATTTTGATATTTCCATTTTCGATGTTTTCGTCACCGCCAAGGCCGGCGCGTGCCTCTGTCTTGTCCCTGCGGGTCTTTCGGCTTTTCCGTCCTCTCTGGCCGAATTTTTGGAACAGGAGCGGATCAGCGTGTGGTATTCCGTGCCACATCCCCTCGTCCAGATGGCTCTTCATGGCCGCCTGGAAACGAGGGACTTAAGCGCATTGAACAGGATCCTGTTCGCCGGAGAGGTCTTTGCGGACAAATATCTGGATCAGTGGATGCGCCTGGCGCCGCATGCCGTTTTTTATAATCTTTACGGGCCTACCGAGACCAATGTGTGCATGTACCATCGTGTCGAACGCCCGCGGCCGCCCGGCGCCGCTCTTGCGATCGGCAGGCCGTGTTGCGGAGACAAGGTTTTCCTCCTCGACGAGAAACGCGGGTCTGTCCGGGCCGGCGAGACAGGAGAATTGTATGTGGCCGGTCCGACCCTGATGGAGGGCTATTGGGACGACCCGCAGAAGACAGAGAGGGCCTTTGTCCGCGGGATCACGCCGGCGCCGCAGGAGAGATTTTTTAAGACCGGTGATATGGCCGTTGAGGATGAAGACGGAAATTTTGTCCTGCGCGGCCGGCGCGACGGCATGATCAAACAGCGGGGATACCGTATCGAGCTCGGCGAGATCGAATCCGTCCTTTATCGCCATCCGGCCATAGGCCAGGCCTGTCTGTGTTTTGTCGACGGAGGGGATGGGGGGAAGCGGATCAGGGCTGTTTTGGTCGCGGCGAAAAACGCCGCTTTTGGCGAAGAAGAGATGAGGAATTATTGCCTGCGCCACTTGCCGTCTTATATGGTGCCGGACGATTTTGAGTTCAGGGATTCTTTGCCGCGCACATCCACCGGCAAAGTCGATCGGCAAGCCCTGATGGAGAAGGAGGGATTATGAGGCAGCGGATCCAGGCGTGTGTTTCGTTTGTCCGGCGCGCGGTCCGGCAGATCTGGGCCCAGAAAACATGGTGGCTCACGTCGTTACTTCTGGCTTTATTGATCGGGCTTTATGCTGTTTTGTATGCGATGCGTTATGAAAGGACGGCATTTCTTTACAGCTTGTTTTGATGCCGGTGTTTTAGGGCGGGACGGCAAGGGAGAGAAGATGCTACAGAAAAAGAGGCGGTTTTTTTGCGCAACAAGAAGCGTCATCGCGGCGGGTATCTTTTTTTGGGCGGCCTGTATCGTTCCCGAGGCAGGGGCCGCGCCCAAGAAACCCTATAACGTTATTCTCGTCGTCATCGACTCCCTGCGGCCGGATCATCTAGGGTGTTACGGGTACAGCCGGCCGACCAGCGCCGCCATCGATGCTTTGGCCCAGGAAGGCGTGCTTTTTCTTGACGTGACCTCCCAGGCGACCTGGACCCTGCCGAGTTTTGCGTCGCTTTTGACCTCCCGTTATGTCTTCGAACACAAGGTCATCAACGACCGGCTCAGCCTTCCCGAAGGAGAGCTGACCATTGCGGAGATCCTCAAGATCTTCGGTTATGAGACAGGGGCCTTTACCTCCAATGTCCACATGAACCGGCGTTTTAATTTTTATCAGGGTTTTAACCATTACGAAGATGTCCCTTTCATCAAGACGGTATGGCCCCAGCCGGAAGCGCACATCTCGGAATTCTTTCCGCGCGTCGTGGAGTGGGTCGATGCCCATCGCAACGAAAAATTTTTTCTCCTCTTGCATATTAACGATGCCCACGCTCCTCTGCACGCCCAGAAGGGGGACCAGGATGAAAACATGTTCGATCGGGATTATCACGGCGTTGTCGACAAGATGGTTCTGGACTTGCCTTTGAGAAAGGAGCTCTGGGGTTATTCGTTCTGTGCGAACGAGGAAGGCTGTACGGTTTTAAGGCAGAAGGACATCGAGCATATCAGGGCCCATTATGATGCGTCGGTCTTCACCGTAGACGGCTATATCGGCAGGTTGGCGGCGGCGTTGAAGGAGAGAGGACTGTGGGAAGAGACTATTCTGATCGTCACGGCGGACCACGGCGTCGACCTCCTGGATCACGGTACCTTGTTTAACAATTCCTGCGTCGATCCCTATCAGGAGTCTGTCCGTATCCCCCTGATTATTGTCCATCCGGGATTGAAGGCCGGGGGGCGCCGGATCGACGGGCCGGCCCAATCCGTCGATATCGTGCCGACGATATTAGACTGTTTGGGCCTCCCGCCAAAAAAAGACGCGCGGGGCCTGAGCTTGCGTCCGTATCTGGAGGGAAAGGGCCGTATCCCTGAGAGGTTCGTTTATGCCGCCAGCTCGAATCCGCGCAACTCCGAGTCGTTGTGGCAGTGTATTTTTGCCGTCAGGTGGGGCAGCAGAAAGCTCATCGCCCGTTTTGTCCGGTTCGATTATCCTGTTTTTGTGCTATTCGATCTTTCGACGGATCCGGCAGAGCGTCATAATCTGTTCCCGGAAGAATCCGGGGTTCGCGATAAACTGGTCGCTGAGTTCCGGCGTTGTTATCTGGGGTTCGGGGATAAGCGGGGAGGCCGCTGATGAAAAAGCTTTTTTCTTTTTTACCTTCGGACCGCGCGGGCTGGGCGCACGCGGCGCGTTACGGCGCGGCCAAGGCGGCCTATGTCCTTTTAGGGATTGTTTTCTCCTGGATCCTCCTGGAGGCCGGTCTGCGCCTGGCGGCTTTTGGCCTGCAGGCCTTCGGGGAAGCCCGCAAGAAAAATCCCGCCGTGTCGGCCGAGAGGCCCGGCGCGGTCCGCATCCTCTGTTTGGGCAACTGTTATACGACCGGCGTCGGTGTCGATCCGCAAGACGCCTATCCGAGTCTCCTGCGCCGGATCCTCGAGCGTGCCTATCCCGGGAATTCTTTCGTGGTTTTTAACGGAGGCATGCGAGGCAAGAATCTTTCCCATTTCGTCTATCATCTTGACACCATCGTCCGCCGGTATCGTCCCGATATCATCATTTTTAACGTGAACGAAAGGGTTGAGAAGCACGATAAGAACCTTTTATTGTCCGCCAGGGAATATCTGTCGCCGTGGGGCCGGTTGAAGCTGCATTTTGAGAGGGTCATCCATGCCTCGAAAGTCTATCAGATCGCGGAGATCTTCGCCGATGCCGTCAGGGGAAAGCCCATGGAAACCCTGCCCCAGGAAATCTTTGCCGTGCGTTCTTTGGCCGACGAAATGGACGGTATTTATGCGACACGGATACGTCATTTCAACAGAAAGTTCAGCGAAGGCGCGCCGGCGGTCGGCGATCTCGTCGAGTTTGCCCGCGTCCTCGCCGATCAGGGGCTCTACGGGCCTGCCGCGCAGTATATGGAAGAGGCGGTCAAAAGAGATCCCGGCAGGGGAGAATATTACGCCGACCTTTTCTGGTATGAGATCTCCCTGGGGCGATACCCTCAGGCCCTGGAGACCCAGAAGCGCATGATGGCGGCAGACCCGGGATTTATTTCAGGGGTCCGGAATACTATCGAGAAGCTGGTGCGGACCCAAGACGACGGGGCGTTTGCTCTTCAGCGGCCGCTGGCCCTTTCCGACAAGCATGCGCTCGCCGGAGATTACGAGCAGGCTGCCGCCGTCATCCAGGCTTGTTTTTCCCTGACGCCGGAGTGGCTGGACCATTTGATCCGTCTTGATTTTTACGAGGCGGTCCTGGCCGCGCAGAAAGATAAAACGCTTCTCTGCGCCAGGACGGCGGGTGCGCCTATTCCCCGGCGGGCGGAGATCTTCTACCGGGAAAAGGCCAAGCCCTGGAATTTCATCGAACGCATCAAAAAATCTCTCAAGGCCAAGGGGGCAGCCCAGGACGTGATGCTTCCCGACGGTTATCTCATTTTCGGCGCGCAGATGAAATACAATCTGGAGCGGATCGCAGAGGTTTCTAAAAAATACAAGTTCGTTTTTCTTGTTGAAAACATGGCTACTTTTTTTGATCAGGTCCTCATCATTGAGGATGCCTGCCGTCAGCTTCAGATCCCCATGATCAACGTCTACGAGGCGTTCAACAAGGCCTCCGATCAGGACGCTCTTTTTCATCCCGATCTCTATTTGCGGCTGAGCGAAAAAGGGAACGAGGTTTGGGCTGAAGCTGTCCATCAGGGACTGCGGGACGAAGGGCTCCTGGCCGCCGCAGGGGTTGCCGCGCCGCCGGCAGAAGGAAAGAGGGCGCCGGCCGCCGAAGATCGCTTTTTCTCAAGGCTGGCCCCGCGGGAATGGGTGGTGTTGACTCCCGGATGGAAAATGTTTTCTGAAAGCCAGGGGTGCCGGCTCTACCGCTACCGCGAGGACCTGTTCCAGGAAGACGACGTGGCCTTGCAGCATCCGGAGGTCGTTTACCAGCTGACCCAGGCCTTGCAGGTGTGGCGCCGGGAAGTGGTCCGCGAAGACCCGGACAATACCGTCATCTTGTCCGAGGAGGCCAAAGAGAGGCTTCGGCAAGAAGGATATTGGTGAAGCAGGTCTTGTCAAGGGATGCGGCAGGAACGGGGCGGTTCGTGATCACAGAAAAGACAAGGGTTTCTAGGGGCGGCGCCGGCGGCGGGCAGCGGTTCCGGCCGCGCTTCCCGAAGCGGCAGGCAGCCGTTTTGATCGGGGTGTTTTTTTTAAGCGCCGCCGCTCGTTGTTGTTTTGCCCGGGAGGCGCCCGTACGCAAAGACGCCGGCAAGGGCGGGCCGTATAACCTGGTTTTCATTCTTTTAGATACCCTGCGCGCCGACCATCTGGGTTGTTACGGTTATTCCAGGGACACGAGCCCTCATATCGACGCCCTGGCGCGCCGCGGCATCCTCTTCGAATGGGCGATCGCGCCGTCCAGTTTTACCCTGCCCAGCCACGCATCGTTGTTTGTTTCGAAATATGTCCATAAACACAAGGTTGACCGTATCGAGCGCTGCTTGTCGCAGGAAGAGTTGACATTGGCGGAGATATTGAAGCAGAACGGTTACGCCACGGCGGCATTCATCTACAATGCCCTCCAGCTTGATCCCCGATTCGGCCTCGGCCAGGGTTTTGAAGATTATTGTTACGGGGATGCCGGAGACGCGTTACCCTCTGACCGGGAGCCGTCATTTGAGAAGACCCTGCCGCAAGCCCTTGACTGGATCGGGAAGCACGCCGACCGGAAGTTTTTTGTTTTTCTTCACGCTAACGATATCCATGAGCCCTATGAATCGCCCGAAGAGAACTTTTTCGATCCTTCCTATCGCGGCCGCCTGGACGACGAATATCTTTCGTCGGCGAACCCCTCTTTTCATAAGAATAATTTTACCCGGACCCGCCGGGAGATGCGGCACATCGTCGCGCATTACGACGGCGGGATCAAATATGCGGATGGGTATGTCGGCACCTTTGTGCGCGCGCTGGAAGAGCGGGGCCTGCTCGGCAAGACGATCATTGTTCTTTTGTCCGATCACGGAGAGATATTGGGTGATCGCGGCCCCATGTTTCTTCATGGCTTCAGCCTTCACGACGAAGAAGTACGCGTGCCCTTGATCATCGTGCACCCGGGGCTGGAACGTCGAGGCGTGCGTATCAAGAGCCAGGTCCAGATGATCGACGTTTTCCCGACTGTTCTGGATTTTCTCGGCGTCAGGGATGAAGTCCCCAGGGACGGCAGGAGCCTGGTCCCCCTGATCGAGGGCCGGGAAAAGGAGGGTGCGCGGCCGTTTGCGTATGCCGAATGCCTCTTGGGCGAGAGCGAAAAAGAAGGGATTGAAAACAGGGTTGTCATGGTCAGGACAACCGCCTGGAAGCTCATAGGGAATTTTTTCAAGATGGACCCGGACCGGTCCCGGCCCTGGCCGGCGACAGTACAGATGCATAACTATGCCATTATTTCTTTGCCGCGGGAAAGCGGCTTCGAGCTTTATGATCTCAGAGAAGATCCAAAAGAAAAACGGAATCTCGCGGGACGCGGCCCTGCGCGGGTGGAAGCGGCGATGCTTGACGAGCTCGGGTCGGTTTATTAGCATTGCGCCGATTATTTTTTTGTCGGCCTGCTGCGCTTTTTTCCTCGCCGCGGCCCAAGCCCCGGCGGCCTCGGGCGATACGTCCGAAGGGCCCAACGTCCTGGTCGTTATGGTTAACGCCTTGCGCGCGGACCACCTTGGGTGTTATGGTTACGGCCGCGAGACGTCGCCCCATCTGGACCGGCTGGCCCGGGAAGGGGTGGTTTTTGAGCGGGCCGTCGCCGCCTCGCACTGGACTCTTCCCAATCTCGTTACTGTTTTTACCTCGCAATACGTCTGCGCCCACCAGGTGGATTCGCGCCGCCTGAAATTGAAACCCGATGAAAAAACGATGGCCGAATTCTTTAAGGCTCAAGGGTATGCGACAGCGGCTTTTGCGTGTGGATTAGACACGCTCGGCGTTTATGGGCTCGACAGGGGGTTCGATGTGTATCGCATCTTCGAATACGAAGACCGCCCCGCGGGTTCTTTTGCCGATATCTTGCCGGAGGCGGTCCGATGGATGGCAGCCCGCCGGCGGGGAAGGTTTTTTCTTTTTTTACATACCTATGATATGCATCCACCCTATCGTGTTTCTCTCGGAGATTTTTTTGACCCTTCCTATGAGGGGGTTTTCCGTGATGCCGAGCTGGGCTATGAGACACTCAAAAAGATCAAGGGGCTCGCGTTGTCTTACGGCGGCCGGCAGGTATTTTTGGATCGCGGGGACCTTGACCATATCCGCGCCCGTTACGACGGCGCGCTCAGGTCTTTTGACGCATCGCTGGGGGTTTTGATCGGGGAACTCAAGAGGCTCGGTCTTTATGAGACGACGATTATCGTTGTCCTTGGCGACCACGGCGAAGAGCTGGGAGAGCGCGGCACCTTCGACAGGTTTGGGAACCAGAATCTTTATCAGGAGGTCATTCATATTCCGCTCGTCTTACGGGGGCCCGGGATTCCGTCGGACGGCCGAAGGATCGCGTCTCTTGCGGCCCAGGCGGATGTTGCGCCGACCCTCTTGGACCTGGCGGGCCTGGTTGTCGACGACGGCCTGCAAGGCCAAAGCCTTGTCTCCCTGATCAGATATCCGCAGAACGTTTTGCGCCGCGCTTTTGTCTGCTCGGAGGCTTCTTTTGAAAAATGGGCTATCGTGCGGGATGACGGCTGGAAACTGGTGCGTTCCCCCGGGGCGAGTGCATTATATGATCTCAGAAGGGATCCGGGAGAAACGAGGGATCGTGTTGCGCGCGAGGCCGGCGTGCGTGCCGGCCTATTACAACAGTTTTTGATCTGGCGCCAGGGGGCCAGGGACCAGGACGGCCTGATTTGCGAGATCGCACTTTCCGACGAGCTGAAACGAAAGCTAAGGAAGGCAGGATATTGGTAGGGTCGGCGGGGGCGTCAGGGTGAGAGGCTTATGGAGCGGTTTTTTTCCTTCCTTTTTTTGCAAGCGGCGGCCATTGGGATATTTTCCACGATCCTTCCTCTCTTGACAGGACCGCTTCGTGCTTTTTCTCCTGGATGATGCGCTGGGAAAAACGGGGCTGCATGGTCTCTTGTTCATACTGGATCGCGACCCGGGCTTTGTCATCGGACTCCATGACCAGAGATTGCACGACGATGTTGCCGATTTTAATCTTCGCTTTCGTCTGGGTGCGTCTCTGGGCCATGTTCTCCAGCTGTTCCTTGAAGCCGTCGTAATTGAGGATATTGTTGTTTTTGCCTTCAAAGAGGAAACTTTTGGAAATGAGGCCCAGCGCCGTCTTCGTATCATTGGATTGGAGGGCGCCCAGGAAACTAACGAGGGCTTTCTGGATATCTCCGGCTGCCGCGTCCTGGCCTGCGGCCCCTGAAGCTGCCGGCATTTGAGCGCCGGCATCGAAGCCCTCGATCTCATCTTTCCAATAGGTCAGGTCAACCCCGTCGATATTGATCTTGACGTAGCTTTCGGTGTCTTCGATCAGGTCTCCGCGCACGACCTTGCCGTTTTTGAGTTTAACGACGGTTTCAGCCATGCAGTCAGCCGCGACCAATAGACCCAGACAGAGGCAAAGGAATGTTTTCATCTTGATCCCCAGCTAAAGACCGGCACGATACCGGCCGGCCCATGATTCTTAGAAAAAGCATACAGCCAGCCGAACGTTTAAGCAAGCAAATATTGAGGGCCGGACCGGCCGTTAAAAAACGTGCCGTAAGAGATGTGCCGCGCCCGTTCCGCCGTTGCTTTTTCTCGTCGAAATGACAAGATTTTCGGCAGGCCGAAAGAGGAACAGGAAAGCCTTGAAAAGAACGGGGGCAGGTTGTATAATCAAAATCGAAAAACACAGAAGGAAGATACGGAGCGCATTGTCATAATCCTTTTTATATGAGGACGTTAACTTTCTTCACCTGCAATTGTTTTCCTTTCCAAAAGCAACGGTCTTGTGCTCTGTAAGGGTCGAATTCTTGCCATGCCGATGGCCCCATGCGGATTGACAGAGCGTGCCTGTTTTAGTGTTCGGATCCTTTGTAGGATAGCCCGCTGTTCATGAAAAAGAATCTGCTCTATATTGTTACGAAGCTTGAGCTGGGAGGGGCCCAGAAGCATCTTTTGGACCTGATCCGGGGGCTGGGCCAGGAACGCTACAATATCTTCTTGTTCACGTCCGCAGACGGGATGTTGTGTTCAGAGGCGTCTTCGATCCCGGGCCTGCGGGTCGTCTTTTCGAAGTTCCTGGACCGTCCTTTGTGCCTTTGGCGTGATGTCATGGTTTTTTGCGAGATGGTTTTTTTTATCCGAAAACACGCCATCGATATCGTGCACACGCATAGTTCCAAGGCCGGAATCCTCGGGCGATGGGCGGCCAGGGCGGCCGTAACGAGCGCCGTCGTGCACACGGTCCACGGCTGGAGTTTTTGCGACGGCCAGCCCGGTTGGGTGCGAGATTTTTTTGAACGCCTCGAGCGATGGACGGCGAAGATCACCGATAAGATCATCGTTGTTTCGTCCTGTGACCTGGGCCGGGGGATCGAACGCGGCATCGGCAAGCCTGAGCAATATGCCCTGATTCCCTGCGGGATCGACCCGGGGAGGTTCAGAAGGGAATGCGGGGATAATTCTTTGAAAAAAGAGCTGGGGTTCGACGAAGACGTTCTTTTGGTCGGCAGTATCGCATGCCTCAAAAAGCAGAAGGCGCCGCAGGATTTCCTGATGTTGGCGCATGCGGTCAAACCGCTGGCCCCGGGCGTGAAGTTTCTTCTCGTCGGAGACGGAGGGCTTAAAAGCGAGGTTCTGCGGATGAGGGAACGGTTGGGTTTGGCCGAGGATGTCTTTTTGCTTGGTTGGCGCAGGGATATCGTCCGTTTTTTGAAGGCGCTCGATGTCTTTGTGCTGACGTCGCACTGGGAAGGGCTCCCTGTTTCGGTCCTTGAGGCGATGGTTTCCAGGAAACCCGTCGTGGTGACGGATACGGGAGGTGTCCGGGACGTCGTGGTGGAAGGGCGGAACGGTCATCTTGTCCCGGTGGGAGATATCGACAAGATGAGAGACGTATTGTTGTCTCTTTTGAGAGACGGCGAGAGCCGGGAGCGGTTAGGTTCTGCGGCCGCCGGGTCGCTGGGTGAAAATTTTCTGCTGCACCGTACGACAGAGGCCGTCGGCCGTTTATACGAGGGTCTTGTTTAGGAGCGTCCACGGATGAAGATAGGCGATTTTTTAGTGTCTTCAGGGATGGCGTTTTGTTTTGCTGTCGTCCTGGCGTTCGTGTTGCGCCGGGTTTTCTTGAAATACGGGTTTCTGGCGGTGAACGGCGTTCCGTGCGCCGGCGGTGTTGTTCTTACCGTTGCATTTTTGTCGGCGGCCTTCGTCCTTCGCGTTCCTGCGGCCCAGCCGGCCGTGTTTTGGAAGGGGCTTTTTATCCCGGCCGCCGGGATCGCCCTGTTCGGGTTTGTCGACGATCTGAAAAATTTTTCTGCGTTAAAGAAACTGGTTTTTGAGATCGTTTTCGTCGCGGCGTGGTGTTTTCTGGCGGCCCGGACCGGCATCATTATGTTGAAAGGCACGTTGGATTTTCTGGCGGCCGGCATCTGGATGCTGTGGATGATCAATGCCTTGAACCTTCTGGATGTCATGGATGGGTTGGCGGGGGTCTCGGCCGGGCTCGCGTGTCTTGGGTTCGCCGCATTGTCTCTGCGCCCGGCGCAGCCGGCCGCCGCTCTCTTGTGCGCGATGCTGGCCGCTTCCCTGGCCGGTTTTTTGCTCTTCAACTGGCCGCCGGCCAGGATGTACATGGGCAATTCCGGCAGCCATTATATCGGGTTCCTTCTGGGGGCCCTGGCCCTCCTGGTCGCCTATGCGCCGGAGGGCACGGGGACGGGCTTGGCATCGCCTCTGCTCGTCGTCGGTTTCTTCGTTTTTGATACGGTATATCTGGTGGGCATGCGCCTGCGCCGCGGCATTCATCCTTTTCATAAAAGCCCCGATCATTTGGGTCTGAGGCTGCTCGGCCTCGGTTTTTCCAAACAGCGCGTGCTTCTTGTCTGTCTGGGCTTGTGTTTTTTATGGGGGGCGTGCGCCTTTTTGTTCCGGCACGCCGGGTCGGGCCTCGTTGGATTTTCGGCCGTCGCCTGCGCTGTGTCGGCAAGCTTGGCCGTCGGCAAGAAGGCTGCCCATTTTTCGTGATATGGCTTATAAAAAAATCGTCATCGCAGGGGCCGGTTTGACAGGCTTGAGCCTGGCGTGGCATCTCCATCGCCGGGGGCAGGACCCTGTTGTGTTCGAAAAGGAGGCGAGGGTCGGCGGCCTGTGCCGTTCGCGCCGGGTCGGCGGGTTTGTCTTCGATGCAGGCGGCCACGTCTTCCATTTCAAAGACCCTTCGACGGGCGCCCTCGTTAAACATCTCCTGGGACGGCGCCTGACGCGCTACAAGAGGGAAGCGCTGTTTTACGCATTCGGCCGTTACAGCCCCTATCCTTTTCAGGTGCATTTCCGGCAGATGCCGGACGATGTTGTCGAGGAGTGCCTGGCCGGCGTGCGAGACGCCTTAAAGAAGAAAAGGCCGGGCGACGCCGAGGGTTTTGTCGCCTGGGCCAGAGAGACATTCGGCCGTGGCATTGCGAGGCATTTTTTGATACCTTACAATGCCAAATTCTGGGCAGTCCCTTTACGGACATTGACGTCGGCCTGGGCGAAAGACGTGATCCCGGCCGCCCCCTTGCGGGAGATTATTTCCGGCGCCGGCCGGCCGGAGAAGAAGGCGTGGGGATATAATCATATTTTCTGGTATCCGCAGGCCGGAGGCGTCGAAGAATTGCCCCGGGTCCTGGCCGCTCCGCTTCGGCGCGTCTTTACGCACTGCGCCATCCGGGCCGTCGATTTCAAGAAAAGAGAAGTCCGGCTGGCGTCTGGCGCCAGGGAAGCGTACGATACGCTGGTTTTGACGATTCCCCTGCCGGAGCTCTTGTCGTTGATGACGGAGCTCCCGCGGGCCGTTGAGGCCGCTCTGCGCCGCCTGAAATGGAATTCCATCCTGAACCTGAACCTGGGGATTGAAGGCAGGCCGCCCCGTTTTTGTCATTGGATTTATTTTCCCGAAAGGGATGTTTCTTTTTTCCGGGCCGGTTTTCCCCTCGGCCGCTCCGTCTCAAAGGCCCGGCGGCCGCGCCATGCCGTTTCTCTCGAAGTCGCCTATCGGCCGGGCAGGCCGCCGCATCCGGGACAGCTCAGGAAGAAGATATTGCGGGATTTAGCGGCGGCCGGCCTTTTGCCGGCGGGCAAAGCCGTCTCTTTTATGGATACCCAGGATATCGTCTACGGCTATCCGGTTTATGACCGCGCCTACGCGTCGGCGCGTCAGACGGTCCTTTCGTTTTTGGCGAGACACGGCATCATCGGCGCGGGCCGCTACGGTGCCTGGCGCTATGCGTCCATGGAGGACGTCCTGCGCGAAGGCCGGGAACTGGCCGGCCGGTTGCATCACGGCGGCTAAAGACGGATTACACAAAAGAAGAAGCGAGATCGCGGTGATCAAAGACAAGATCGCAGATTTTTACCGCTACCGGCATGTTTTTTTGGACATGGCCGTCAAGCAGCTGAAAGTCCGTTATGCCGGATCGGTCCTGGGGATTTCGCTCGCCGTCTTTAATCCGATCCTGTTGACTATGGGCGTCGTGTTTGCCTTCACGGCCATCTTTAACGTCCGGATGCGGGATTTTCCTCTTTTTGTCCTGGCAGGGATGTTTCCGTGGATGTTTTTTGTCTCGGCATTATCCGAAGCGACCCGGATCTTTTTGTCCCAGCAGAATATCCTGCGTCAATTTCGGCTCCCCAGGGAAACGCTGCCCGCGTCCTGCGTCCTGTCGCATTTTCTGAATTACCTGATCGGCTGGCTGTTTTTTCTCCCTCTTTTTCTCTATTTCAATCCGCGGGTCCTGCCGTTGTTTTTTTTGTTCGTCTTCGTCTCGCTGCTGTTTCTTGTCTTCACGGCCGGCCTGGGGCTTTTGTTCTCGGTTGTCCACGTGTTCTGCCGCGACGTCGGCCATCTTTTGGACATCGTCTTCATGTTCTGGATGTGGGTGACGCCGGTTTTCTATTCTGCGGATATGATCCCCGAAGGCCTGCGGTGGATCTGCGTTATGAATCCCATGGCCGGTTTTATCACATTTTACCGCGACGTTCTTTTTTTCGGCCGCGTTCCGGACCTTTTTGTTTTTGTGCAGGTTGTCCTGTGGTCGCTGGGCAGCCTGTGTTGCGGTGCGGGGATTTTTTGGCGGTTTGAACCTCAACTTCTGAAACGGATCTGATATGGTCGTTATTCAATGCCGGGATGTCTGGGAAAAATACCGGATCAGGTTTGTCACTGAAGACAAGACCGTTTGGGAGAATTTTTGGGCCTTAAGGGCGCTCGACCTGGAGGTTTCCGAAGGTGAAGTCCTCGGTATTATCGGAGAGAACGGTTCCGGGAAGTCCACATTACTCAAGGTCCTCGCGGGTATGCTCAAGCCGGACAGGGGCGAGGTCCGCGTGGCGGGCCGGGTCACCGGCCTTCTGGAGCTTGGGGCCGGTTTTCAGCTGGAGCTCACGGGCCAGGAAAATATTATGTTGAACGCCGGGCTTTTCGGCCTCGATCCCCGGGAGACGCAGAGGCGGTATCAGGGGATCGTCGATTTTGCAGGTTTGGGACGGTTTATCCACGCGCCCGTCAAATGTTATTCCCAGGGGATGTTCGCGCGCCTGGCTTTTTCCGTCGCGATCCATATAGATCCCGACGTCCTCTTAATCGACGACATCCTGGCTGTCGGCGATGAAGCGTTCCAGGCGAAGTGCGCCCGGAAGATTCTGGAGATCAAGGAACGGGGCAAGACGATTTTGCTGGTGACGCACGACATGCAGATGCTGCGCCGTCTTTGCCGCCGGGCCATCTTGCTCAAAGAGGGGCGCCTGATCATGGACGGCCCCTGCCCGAAGGTTGTTCCATTGTATAGCCGTCTTCGCGGCCCCCAGGAATCCGTCGGGACCCTGGAGAGAGGGCCTTTGCGCGTTGTGTTTAACAAGGGGCGGATTTTCATTTTCTGGAAAGAAGAAATGCTCACGTCGGGCGCCGGCGGCCATGTTGTTTTTCTCCTGGGGGATGCCTGGGTGAGTTCGTCGCAGGCGGAGTGGGACGTGCGCCTGGAAGCGGACGACCGGCTCATCGCGACAGGGACATCTTATCAGAAGACCTGGGTGCAGCGCTGGAGCGCGCAGATCATGCCGGACGGCACGCTCCTTTGGGACATTTCTCTGGAGGCTGATGAGTCCCTCGGGTTGGGGGAGGCCTACGTCAATGTCCTGCTGAACAAGGCGTATCGGTCCTGGGTGACGCCGGAAAGAAGCGGACCTTTTCCCGACGTCGATGCGGAGAAGAAAGACGGACAGGTCTTGTCGGGAGAGGCCGCAGGCATGAAGTGCCTGGCTGTTGAAGAAGAGCCTGCGGCAAGTCTGCCCGCCGTTGTTTTCGAGCAGGCCGACGACGGCCCGTTGAGTCATCCTTATATCATCAATGCCGCTTATCCTGAGCCGGGCCGCATCTTGCAGTATCGGATTTTTCCTGTGCGGGGCAGCCAGGAGGGGGTTGCGCGGACCCATGTGTCTTTTGCGGGACGCCTGCGCGTTGGGATGGGCCGGGCCGCCCGAAGGACACAGGATGTGTTCGAGAGTTACAATCTTTCAGGGCAGGAAGGAGCGCTCGTCTGCCGAGGGGGCAGGATGATGCTCTATGGCAAAGAGGCGCTTCTGACGACGGGCCAGCATGTTTATACTTCGATGCGCGTCGACGGCACATGGTATTCTTCCGGCGCGGCCCGGTGGGAGGTGTCCAAAGAGGGCTCGGATCGCCTGGTCGCGCGAGGACGGTGGGAGGGTTTGGCCTTGACGCAGGTTTGGGAGTTCGTCAAAAACGGCGCGGATTCTTTTTTCTGGAGAGTCTCGTTGGATATCGAGAAGGCCGTGCATCTTGATGAACTCAATATGCTTTGCCTCTGCCGTCCGGAATATACCCATTGGTTTTGCGACGACGTCCGGGGAGATTTCCCGGCGGCCTTTGTTTCGCATGAATGCGATATCCTTCAGAAATGCCTGCCTGCCGGTACGATCGGCGTCTATGACCCCGTCGGCGCTCTTCCTGCCGTCGCCGTGTCTTTCGCGCCGCAAAAAGGCACGTTTGCCAAGATCCTCAATAGCGATTTTTTCCATAAAGGCCGTATCCTGCGCGTGATCAAGGTTCCGCCGGAGAACGAGCGCCTGCTGCCGCCCGGCCGCCAGCCGTGTTTTGATCTGGCGTGGCATTTTCAGGAAGGGCGGCGCCCGGGGCCTTATACCGTTGCGGCCGGTTTGGAGACGGGCCGTCTGCGCCTGGAGTGCGCCGAGGGCCGTGGCCGGTTATTCCAGGACGGGGTCCCGTTATCCAAGGGGCTGGCGCTCTATGCGTCGCTCCGTGTCGACGGCCGATGGCATGATTCTGTCTCATCGGCCTTCTGGAAGTACGAGCGTAGTCCTCAGGGCGTCCTGCGGTGTGCGGGGACCTGGCTCCATGTGCCCGTCAGGCAATTCTGGGAGATTTCGGCGATCGATCGCCGGGCCCTGGCCTTCGCGGTGACCACCGAAGCCACGGCCGCCTTGCGGCCGGAACGTTTCCAGACGAACGTGATGCTTTCTGAAAGTTACCGTCAGTGGTTTTCCCATGAGGCCGAAGGGGTTTTTCCTGAATTTAAAGACGTCCTCGACGATGAATGGGAGGAATTGTGGGCGGCCCGTAACGGGTATGATCCTGCCCGCGCCTTTGTCGGCGTCAAAGCCGCGTCCTGTCTGGGGCGTCTTTGTCCTTCGGTTGTCTTTACGTGCGCCGCGGACGGCAAGGAAGGCGCACTGGCCGTGGTCAATTCAGATGTCTATCACCGGGGGCGTGTCCTGCGTTTTTCGCACGAGCCGCCTTCGGTTTGGAAGAACGGTTTTCGTCTGGTGTGTCGGGGGAAGATTGTCTTGCAGGATTGAGCGTGCAGGAGGAGGCAGGATGGACCGGAAATATCTCTTGAAACTCGCCGCAAAGAATTTTTTATTCTGGCTTTCGCGCCGGATTGATTATCCTTTATTGCCGCCGGACACCGTCCAGGTCAATTTCAGTTTCAGCTGTAATCTGCGCTGCAAGATGTGCCAGATGCACGCACAGGAGCGTTCTTTGAAGGCGCAGGGCCGGCAGGTCGAGATTGATTCAGGGACATTCCGCAAGATCATTGCCGAGACGCGGCAGCTCGGCGTCAAGAGCATCCTTTTCATCGGGGGCGAGCCCCTGTTGAGACCGGACCTTTTTGATCTCGTTGCCGACGCTAAGAAGGCAGGGTTGAGCCCTGTCGTCGTGACCAACGGTGTTTTATTGGGGCGTGAAGCGATCGGCCGCTGCCTGGAGTCGGGTGTGGACTGGCTCAGTATTTCCATCGACGCCGCGACCGAAGAGACCTTTCGCAGGATCCGCGGCGAGAACGTCCTGTCCCGCATCAAGGAGAATATCGCGCTTCTCGAAAAAATGAAGCGCGATGCCGGGCGTCCGTCGCCTCGCCTCGTGTGTGTTTGCACCGTTATGGACGACAACCTGGAGGAATTAAGCGATGTCGTCGATCTCTGTGTCTCTCTGGGCGTTGAGAGGGTCATGTTTCAGCCCGTCGTCCCCAACAATATCGACCAGACACAGCGTTCGGGGCCTGCTCCGGGGTTGCTGCCTCCGGCGCGCCTGGGCGTTTTGTCCGATGCCCTCGATAAACTGATCGCCTACAAACGCAGGTCCCGCGGCCATTACGCGCGCATCGCCAACGGGATCTGGCAATTGGATCTCATGAAGAAGTATTTCAGCGGCAAGATGAGGCCGGCCGATATGCCCTGTTATGCGGGATACAACCGCCTCCAGATCGTGCAGGAGGGACGGCTTTATTTCTGCGTCAATCAGGAACGGTTCGAAGCGAACTTCGGCGACGTGGCGCGCGATTCCCTGCAGCGGCTCTGGTTTTCCGGTAAGGCGCGGTCCTATCGCCGGCTGATCCGCCGGTGCGCTGCCCCGTGTCTTCAGTGGTGTTCTTATCGGGACGGATTTATCGAGCTCAAAGACTTTTTTGAGAAGCGCAGGATTTTTGAACGGCAGGAGGCCCATGTCTTTTAGCGAACGTCTTGCAGCGAAGGCGGACGCCGTCCTGGTCGTGGCACCGGGCTGGGGGGTCCTGCATCCTCCTGTGGGCATCAGCCAGATCAAGAGTTCTCTTGCGGCCTCAGGATGGAGCGCGGTGTGCCTGGATTTAAACGAACGCCTCCACGCCATCGCCACGCAAAAAATCTACTGGGACTTGAATTATCCGGAGCATTTTATCCTCCCGGTGTCCTTCGAGCGCGAGATCCTGCCGCTCATGAATCCTCATATCGATGCGTGGGTTGACGACATCCTTTTTTATTCTCCGTCGGTCGTCGGGTTTTCCCTGTATATGTCGACCGTGAACGCGAGTTTCGTCATAGCCGGGCGTCTCAAAGAGCGCTGCCCGGATTGCGTCATTGTGGGCGGAGGGCCGGAGGCGAGAAGATACCGCAAGGTCATGGAAAAAAAAGGCGCCGCTGCGGCGTCCCTTCATCCCGGTCTGGTCCGCGGCGGGGTTTTTGATGTTCTTGTCGAAGGGGAGGGAGAGCCGTCGATGGGCGAGATCCTCGCGGCCGTGAAAGCGCGAAAAGGACTTTCTGCGATACCCGGCGCTATCTGTTTTCGCGACGGCCGGATGGAGACGGCGCCGCGACGTTCGTCGTGGGTCGACCTGGACCTCTTGCCGCCGCCGGATTACGGGGATTACGCGCTTGAGGGGTATGCGGCGGCTTCCCTTCCTTTGGTCACGAGCCGCGGATGCGTGAACCGGTGTACCTTTTGCGCGGACAGCCCCCTTTGGACGTCCTATCGTTTCCAGTCGGCGGGCGCCGTCATCCGGCAGGCCCTTTTTTTGCGCGCCGCATACGGCCGCGACCAGTTTGAGATTGTCGATTCCACCTTCAACGGCGACATCCGGCGGCTGGACCGTCTTTGCGACGATTTGATCCGGCTGGACCTGCGCGTTCTTTGGTCGGCAAAGGCGTGCGCGCGCAAAGAGATGACGCCGAAACTCCTGGGCAAGATGAGGCGGGCCGGCTGCGTCAGCCTGGCCTACGGCGTCGAGAGCGGTTCTCCGCGGGTTTTGCGCGATATGAGAAAGAACGCCGACCTAAGGACCATTTCGCGCGTGATACGGGATACGCGCCGGGCGGGGATCGGCGTTAACTGTTTTTTCATGATTGGTTATCCCACCGAGACGGAAGACGATTTTCTGATGACGCTGGATTTTATCAGGGCTCATGCGTCGGCGATCGATTGCTTCGACCAGGTGACAGGGTGCCATGTCGAGGACGATTCTTACCTCGGGACGCATCCTCAAGAATACGGGATTACGTTTCACGACGACGGATGGCATAGCAGGCACAGCACGCCGGAGATCAGAAAAGAGCGGTTACTGCGTTTCCGCGACGTGGCGCGCCAGGTCCACCGTCATTATGATTGTGAAGTGCAGTATTGATTTACAGGGGACATCTCTTGAACATGAAAACGCTATTGGTCCAGGCCCCTTGTTGGGGCGTCTTGAGTCCGCCTTACAATATCGCCCTTCTTAAAGCCGTCGGCAGGGCAAAGGGTTTCGATGTTCGTTGCCTGGATGCGAACATCCGTTTTTATCGTTATCTGTGCCGTCGCGGCGAAGAGGCATTGTATGAAAAGCCGACGGATTGGTATGACGAATCTTACGCACGCGCGGTCATTGCCAAGCATCATTCTTTCGTCGAACAATGCGTCGAGGAGATCGCCGGCTATGGCGCCGATGTTATCGGTTTCACCCTGACCGGCCTCAACAGCGTTTTTGCGATGGTTTTGGCCGAAGAGGTCAAAAGGAGAACGCCGCAGTCCCTGATCGTATGCGGCGGCCCTCATTGCTTCAAGAATGAATGCGGCGCCGGCCTCCTGGACCGCTATCCTTTTGTCAACGCCGTGTGTTTCTGGGAAGGCGAAGAGGTTTTTATCGGGATGATGGATTCTGCCGCCCGGACCCGCCGGATCGTCCCGCTGCCCGGCGCGGCCGTGTGCACAGAAGGTTCTATCGTCAGCCTGCCCGGCGCCCCGGCGCCTGCGGCGTTGGATAGTTTGCCGTTCGCCGATTATTCTGATTTCGACCTGGTATCCTATACAGAGAAGCTGCTTCCTTTATCGACGAGCCGCGGATGCCTGAATGCCTGCCTTTTTTGTGCCGAGTCACGCCTGTGGGGGGTCTACAGGTCGCGCAGCGCGGACCACGTTTTCGCGGAAATGACGCATCAGATATCGCGCCATCCTTCCGTGAGATCGTTTTTCTTCAACGATTCCCTTTTCAACGGCGACATCCCGATGCTTGAGGCCTTGTGCGATCTCCTCGCCCGCCGCAACCTGGGCGTGACGTGGGGCGGCCAGGGGCTGATCCGCAAAGAAATGACGGCGCCTTTTATCGCCCGGCTCAAAAAGGCCGGATGGTCTCATGTGAGTTATGGATTGGAGCACGCCAGCCGCCGCATGCTGCGTAAGATGGGCAAAGGGTTCGATCCGTTGCTCGCCGAACGGGTCTTGCGGGACACGAAGGCCGCGGGTATCCGCACGAACGTCAATATCGTGATCGGTTTTCCCGGCGAGACCCGAAAGGATGTCCTTGAGACAGCTGCATTTTTGCGGCGCAACAAGAGGTCCATCGACGGGGTCCATTATCACCCTCTGGCCCTGGTGAAGGGATCGCTTTTGTATGAACACAGGGAACAATTCGGCATCGCTTGTTCCGAGGACCAGAATCCGGCGCGGTGGGTCTCGATGCGGGACAACAATACGCTTGCAACGCGGTTAGAAACCATGGATTTTTATGTCCGCGCCTGCGGCGACAACGGAGAGGCCTTTTTTGGCCTCGCGGATTATGATGTCTTTCTGGCTGAGGAGGAGGCCCGTTGCGGCCGTTACGAAGAGGCGCTGGCTTATTATGTCCGGGCCGGTCAACGGGCCGGCGATTCCGTCAAAGGCGCCCTGGTCCGCGACCGGATCGCGCAGATGCAGAATGCGCGAAGTTCCGCGCGCCTGGCCGATGGGCCCGAAAAAGATATATCTGTTATTATTCCGACCCGTCAACGCCGGGACCGGCTGCGCCGTTGCCTCGACGCCCTCCTCGGCCAGGATTACCCTTCAGACCGGTACGAGATCATTGTTGTCGACGACGGCTCAACCGACGGGACGCGGCCGATGCTGGAGGCTCTTGCCCGTCAGAAAAACAACCTGCATTACCTGCTGCAGTCTTCCAGGGGCCCGGCGGCCGCCAGGAATCTGGGGCTCAGTCACGCGCGGGGCAGAATCATCGCGTTTACCGACGATGATTGCATTTCGGCGAGGGACTGGGTAAGAAAGATGGTCGATGCCCACGAGGCGGAAGGCGCGGCGTCCGCCGTCGGGGGTTTGAGCCGGGTCCATCCCGGCAAGACAAAGGCGCTCGTCAGCCAGTTTTTGAGCGACGGGGCCATGGAGGCGTCTGTTGACGGCGAGCCGCGTGTCATCTTCTTTCCTACCTGCAATGTCTCGCTGAAAAAAGAACGCCTGAACGGAGAAAGGTTCGATGCGTCTTTTTCCACGGCCGGAGGGGAGGACCTTGAATTTTTCTGGCGGCTTTTCAAAAACGGGCATCATTTTGTTTATAAGCCCGATATCGAGATTTTTCACGATTGTCATCCGACGCTGTTTTCGTTCCTGAGGCAGGCCTACCGCTATGGCCGGGGCAATTACCGCGCCCAGTATCTCCACAGGGACTTGCCGTTGCTCAAAGAATTGGATGCGCGGGGACCGTTGTCTTTCTGCGGGGCCACGATCGTCAACGCCTTGAAGATCCCGCGGTTCTCTTATGTCATGGGCCGGCGCCTGGCGCGGGTCCGCAAAGGACTTTCGTTCTTTGAGAAAGGCAAGATATTTGCGTTCTTTGCCTTGCACAAGGCCGTCTATATCCTGGGCAACATCGTTGAGTATAAAAAGATCGCCGCGGCAAGGATGACCGGCGCAGATGCCGGCTGCGCCGGGGAAAAAGGAAAGAGGGTCCGGCCCGAACTGATCATTTTCGATGCAACGCACCGCTGTAATCTGAGCTGCAACATCTGCGATATCCGTCACAACGCCAGCCGCCAGGAATTGACAACGCGCGACGTCAAGGCTTTAATCCTGCAGGCCAAGCAATGGGGGGTCGCCGGTTTCGCTCTTTCCGGCGGAGAGCCTTTCCTGAGGCCGGATATCTGGGAAATCTGCGACCACGCAAAAAAAATACGGTATCCTATCGGCATCCTGTCCAACGGCATCCTTTTGGACGAGGTTTTTTTGGCCCGGCTCGCGCCTTACCTGACTGCCGGGTTCGTTTCCTTAAGCATCTCCCTGGATGCCGTAAGCCCGCAGATTCACGACGACATCCGCGGCACCCCGGGGTGTTTCGCCAGGACGGTCAGAGGGCTGACATTGCTTTCAGGGCTTAAAAAACGCGCCGCCGCCGTCAACGTCAACACGATTTCGATTATTTTGAACGAGAACCTCGAGGAGCTTGCGTCTCTTGCGGCGTTCTGCAAATCCTTCGGCGTCAATTCGATCCAGTTTCAGCCACTGCTGGCCAACAACCTTGTAATGAAGGAACGTTCTTCCAGCGTGAAATACTGGGTCCCTGCACAGCGTTGGCCCGTCCTGGATGAAGCCATCGATGCCCTGGTCCGTTTCAAGAGAGATAACGCGCCGCTCGTGCGTAATTCAGAGCACAATCTTCTTTTGACCAAGCAGTATTTCCGGGGGGCCCTGCGCGCCGGCGACGTGTCCTGTCTTTACGGGGCCAGGACCATGCTGATCGCCCCGCAGGGGGATGTGACGACCTGTTTTGATTGTTATGGGAATGTAAAAAGAGAATCCTTGCGTTCGATCTATCATTCTTCGCGGGCCGAGGCGGCCCGCAGCAGGGTGAAGTCCTGCGCCGCGCCGTGTCTTTTGCCGTGTTTTTGCGATTGACCGCGCGGACGTCCTGAAGGAGCCTGATGGACATCTTGAGTGCATTTGAAACGAGCTGCCGCTATCGCGTGTCGGAGGCGCTGGGCGTCCCGCTGGCCAGGCCCCACTGGGTTTTTGTCAGCCTTTCTCACGCGTGTAATTTTAACTGCCGGATGTGCGGCGTCAAACACGTCTTGAAAAACGAAGAGCTCGACAGGTCTGTCTGCCGGAGGGTCTTTGACGAGGTCGCCGGGTGGGGGACCGATAGCGTCGTCGTTTTGACGGGCGGCGAGCCGTTCCTGAGGCCGGACATTTTTGATATTGTCGCCGATGCCGTCCGGCGGGGTTTGGCGATCGAGGCCGTGACGAACGGCAGCCTGATCGATACGGAGGCGGTCGCCGGCAGGGTCATCGCGTCGGGCCTCAAGAATATCGCTATTTCTTTAGACGGAAAAACGGCGGCGACGCACGACGGCATCCGAAGGTTTCCCGGGGCGTACGACAGGGCGCTGCGTGCCTTGCGCCTTTTGTCCGACGCAAAGAAGTCCGCGGAGGGCGGGCCGCAGATCTCCGTCTGGGTGACGGTCATGAATGAAAATTTGGAGGAGTTGGCGGACATGATGCCGTTGTCGGCCGAGGCCGGAGCGGAATGCCTGGTGTTTCATCCGGTCATCGTCGCCCAGGACGACATGCAACATACTCTTCCCCGGGGGGACTTGTGGGTCCGGCCGGAACGCCTGGAATTATTGAGGCGGCAGATCGACGCCATGGTCTCCTATCAGAAAAAGAACGGATTGGTGGCTTTTCTCCACGATCCGTATTTGTGGTGCG